>NZ_JBJZOO010000003.1:0-492636 GCF_047200775.1 Nocardia spongicola
AGCGCCTTCGGCTTCCAATAATCCGCGGGCCATGGCCCACCATTGTGGGCCCATGCCGGTGAACACGAACACCGGTTCGGCTGCCTTGCTGGTCACGGTTCGGTTGATCGGCCCGGCGCCTTCGGCGAACTCCATCAACCCCTGGACAAGGTCGGTGTGGTCGGTGAAGGGGAATCCGGTGCGGTAGGGGTGGTGGTTGCGGCGGGTCCAGGCCGCTTCGGCCAACCAGCCCGGATCGGTGCCGGAGGCGATGCGTTCGACGAATCCGCGGGCCAGATCGCGGACGGCCTGCTCACTGCGTGCCGAGATCGGCAGGACTCCATAGTGGCGAGGGGTGCGTGCGTGTCCGTTTCCCTTGGTGTGTTGGGGTGGTTGGTATTCCTGGAGGATGACATGCGCGTTGGTGCCGCCGTAGCCGAACCCGTTGACCGCGATGGTGACTGGCTCTATTTGTGGGTCGATGGGTTCGGCGTCCAGTTGCAGGCGCAGGTTCAACTCGTCGAAGGCGATGTCGGGGTTGGGGGTTTCCAGCCAGTATTGCGGGGGCAAGGTGCGATGGGAGATGGCCAGGGCGGCTTTGATCACGCTGGCGATACCGGAGGCGGCTTCGGTGTGACCCAGTTGTGTTTTCACCGAGCCCACTCCGAGGGGTTCGACACGTCCATCGACGGCGCCGTAGGCGTGGCCGATGGCTTGCAGTTCGAGGGGGTCCCCGACGGGGGTGCCGGTGCCGTGGGCTTCGACGTAGGTGATGTCGTGGGGGGAGATCCCGGCGCGTTGGGCAACCTCTTTGGCAAGTTGTTCTTGCAGGTCGGCGTTGGGGACGGTGATGGCGGTGGTGCGGCCGTCCTGATTGGAGCCGGTCGCTTTGACCACGGCGTAGATGCGGTCGCCGTCGCGTTGGGCGGCATCGAGTTTCTTCAGTACCACCATGCCGACGCCTTCGCCGCGGCCGTAGCCGTCGGCGGCGGCGTCGAAGGCTTTGCTGCGCCCATCGGTGGCAAGGAACCCACCTTTACACATCATGACGAACGTTTGGGGCTGTGCCATGACGTTCACCCCGCCCGCGATGGCCATCTCGCAGTCGCCGTTGGCGATGCCTTGGCAGGCCAGGTGGAAGGCCACCAGTGAGGAGGAGCACGCGGTGTCCACGGTGATGGCCGGGCCGACCAGGTTGAGTACGTAGGACAGCCGGTTGGAGATCATCGTGTACGAGGCGCTACCGGCGGTATGCATATCGAAATACGGCGCCAATTGCGGAGTGGATACCAGGCCCATTTGGTCGGTGGTGAACGCGCCGATATACGCCCCGAGGGAGGAGCCGGAGATCCGGCCCGCGATCCCGGCGTCGTCGAAGGCCTCCCATGCGGTCTGCAATACCAGCCGCTGCTGCGGATCCATCCCCGCCGCCTCACGGGGGGAGATGCCGAAGAAATCCGGATCGAAGGCCCATGGATCACTGTGCAGAAACGCCCCTCTTTTGACATACATATACGCGGGAGTGCGCTTGTCCGCATCATAGAAGCGCCGCCAATCCCAACGCTCAGGAGGAATATCCCGCACCCCGTCACGTTTGTTGGCTACGAGATCCCAGAACGTTTCCGGGGATTCGATGCCACCGGCATAGTGGCAACCGATGCCGACAATAGCAATATCGGACACATGAACTCCTATAGATGAGGTAAATTTTTCCACCTACGTAGAATCTTCGTCTTCAGTCGTCGAGATTGTGACGCGGGTATCCTGCCGAGA
The DNA here is from genome assembly GCF_047200775.1 of Nocardia spongicola. Lineage (NCBI taxonomy): Bacteria > Bacillati > Actinomycetota > Actinomycetes > Mycobacteriales > Nocardiaceae > Nocardia > Nocardia spongicola. The sequence continues at coordinate 1,753 of NZ_JBJZOO010000003.1, forward strand.
TGTTTCGGGAGGCTTTTCCCTCTAGGCGTCTATGGAAAATGTACCATGAGACTTTACTATCTAGATGTGTACATATAAATGTTGCATATGAATATGCGCATAGGCGTTCTGTTTCTCTTTTGCGTTTTTGTTATATTGATCTTGAATTTCTCCGATATTGTGATCAGGTGGTCGCTGGCACGCTCTTGCTCTGGTTATGTGCTGTCTGACGGAAACGGCAGCGGGCCCGGTCGATCGACGTACTGCATCGCTTCTCATATTTCGTCGTTTTCCTGAAACAGCCGCTCGATAGTGTCGTCTGGCAGAGGGAATCTGTCGATGGATGCTGTATTGATCTGGAATAGATTGTCCGGTAGCTGATTCCGGCCACTGTGGCGTTGGTGGCGATCGTGTCGGGATTCGGAGCCGATGTCATGGAGAACGCCGGAACAACGCGTGGTGGGGAGCCTGTGGTCCGGAAGGCGGACCGGTGGTTGTCCTCGGCCCGGAGGCGTTCGGTGTGTGGTGTGGCCGGAGACATCAAGCTGTTGCATATGCGTACCTGGACACGCGGATGGGGTGCGGTTCATGACTGTGACTTGAATGCGGTGGTCAGCATCCTCGCGGTCGGGTGGGCCGAGAGGTCGAACGTCTGCGGAGTCGCCAAGTCCTACCACTGAAAGCGGCCCTGAGCCCTTGGCCCGCACTCGCGTTTCGGCAGAGCGGATCCGGGCATCCTCCCCACAGCAGGTCCGGGCACTGCCGCCGGTTCGAGGAGTGAGGAGCACCATGACAGCGGATGACCAGCCGTGGGAGATCCCCCCGCTCGATGGTGCTCCTGATGTCGCGCGCGACTCCGGTGCCAGACAGGGTGCCGCGCAGCAGGGGGCGGTGTTGGCCGATACCAGGAACTGGCCGGGGTACGGACTGTTGTTCGTCGCGGCGATACTCGCGATCACCGCGGCGGTGCTCGCGGCATGGGGGTTCGATCGTGTCGCCGTCACAGCTGCCACGATCACGGCGGTCTTCGCGCTGCTCGGCGTGGTTCTCGTTGTGCTCGCGCGACAGCGCAGGCGTTCGCGCGGCCCATATGGCGCCGAGCGGACCATGACGCGCCCGGGGAACTGATACCAGCGACTGCCGGTATGGCATGGGTGACCGCGGTGGAACGCGGGTAGAGCTCGGTCGGCGCGCTTCGGCGATCAGATCTGGCCGAGCATGGTGCGCATCTGGTTGATCTCCGCTTGCTGGGTCTCGATGATCGAGCGGGCCATGGCTTGTGTTTCCGGGTTCGTTCCTTTGGCGAGTTCGGTCTCGGCCATGGTGATGGCGCCACTGTGGTGCTCGGTCATCATGGTCAGCCACTTCCGGTCGAAATCCGGACCCGATGCCGTTCGCAGCGCCGTCATCTGTTCGGTGGACATCATGCCGGGCGCCTCGTGATCGGTATGTCCTTCGCTCGTAGTGGGTGCGCGTTTTCCGAAGCTTTGCAGTAGAGCGGTGAACTCTTGCATCTCGGGTATCTGCGCTTGCTCGATCGTCATGGCGAGCGCGAGCAGCCGCCGGTTGTCGGTGTGGCTCGGCGCCAGCCTGGCCATATCGACGGCTTGTGCGTGATGGGGGTACATCAGGTGCAGGAATGTCACATCGGCATCGTTGTACTCGGTGAGTACCGGTGCGCTCGTCAGGATTTCCGCGCTTACCGAGCTGCCGTGCTCGTCGATGCGCCCGGTATCGGTACTGCCGCATCCGGTAAGGCTCAGTGCGGTAACCGCGGTCAGGGCGAGGAGGGAGCCGGTTCGAGCGACGACCACAGGACGCTCCTTCATCACGGGCGGGTGATGTCGACTACGAGTCTGGTCGGGTCGGCCATGGTGCGCACGGTGAAGGCCGGATGATCGGCCTGTATGCCGACGAATGATTGGGTGGCGCCTTCGAATACCGTGCTCCCGTAGACGCCCGCGATACCGGGTACCTCGGGATCGTGCACCGGGTCCGGGCCGGTGTACGGCGCCACGCCACTGTCGAAGGGGTAGGTCGAGCCGAGGATACGCACCTCGAGGATCGACCGGCCCGACACGTCGACCGGATTACCGCTGCCGTCCTGCGCGGCGTGGTCGGTGTATCGCACGATCCAACCGGGTGTGCCGTTCCCACCGAGGTGATAGACCACACGATCGGAGCCCGGTCCGCGCTCCAGCTGGATATCGGTGACTGTGAGCGCGGCGTCGCTGGAAGCTGTGCTTTGTTTGGGGGAGTCGTCGCCCGGGTCGGGGGAGTCGTCCCGCGGTGGATCGGGCGCCGCGGGGACCGATGATCCGGCGAGCGAGGCGCCGGGAGTTTCCGAGGCCGAATCATTGTCGCCACAGCCCGCGAGCAGTACCGCCGTGACCGCGACGACCAGCACTATCCGATTGCGCATGGACCGATGCTACTCAGCAGACTGCGGTAAGGGGCGTAACCAGCGCAAGTCGCGATTCGTTTGTGCCGGTGCGTTTCACACGGACAGCCACGCTGCCGGAGACCGTGTCACAGCCGATCGGGTGGGGTGGGCGCAACCATGGGGCAACGATTTAGCACACTTGAGGTGTGGGAGATGTCGACGACGTACTCGGCCTGCTGCGGCGTTACCCGGATGTGGAGGCGCCGAACCTCTACGCGGTAGACGCCGCCGATCGGTTGATTCTCGAAGTCGCCGCCGACGCCGTGGCGACCGCCGGTAGCGGAAAAGTGGTCGTAATCGGTGACAACTACGGTGCGCTGACTCTCGGTGCCATCGCGGGACACGACCTACGCGATGTCCGGGTGCATCAGGATCTGCTCACCGGTGAACTGGCTCTCGCGAACAATGCTCGTGCGGCCGGTCTATCGGACTGCTACACCGCACACCCCCTCGGACGAGAGTTGCTCGGCGATGCCGGAGTGGTACTGCTTCGCATGCCTCGTGCGCTGGCCGGTCTGGCCGAAATCGCCGATGCCGTCGCCCGCTACGCCGATCCAGGGGTCGAGGTATTCGCGGGCGGCCGGGACAAATACCTGACCAAATCGATGAACGACGTACTGGCGCAATCGTTCTCCGAAGTACGTGCCAGCCGGGGCAAACAGAAGTCGCGCGCGCTGTTGATATTCGGCGCCAAACCCACGGGCGACCCGCCTTTTCCGGTGCGGGACCGGCTCGACGAGCTGGGGCTGGATATCGTCGCGCACGGTGCGGCTTTCTCCGGGGCTCGCCTGGATATCGGGACCAGATTCCTGCTCCAATATTTGAAACTGATGAAGCCGGATGCTCGTGATGCTATCGACCTCGGCTGTGGCACCGGTATTTTGGCTGTGGCGCTGGCTACGGCACGGCCGGAGATCGCCGTGGTCGCCACCGATCAATCCGCCGCCGCGGTCGCCTCGGCTCGGGCCACTGCCGAGGTGAACCGGGTCGCCGACCGGGTGACCGTCGTCCGTGATGATGCGATGTCCTCGGCCGCGGACAACAGTGCCGACCTGGTTTTGTGTAATCCGCCGTTCCATGTCGGTGCGGCAGTGCACACCGGATCGGCGATCAAGATGTTCGCCGAGACCGGGCGGGTGCTACGCCCCGGCGGTGAGTTGTGGACGGTATACAACTCACATCTCAACTATCGGTCCGTGGTCGATCGGATGGTGGGCCGGACCGAAGTGATCGGGCGTAATCGGAAATTCACGGTGACTCGGTCCGTGCGTGGGCTGCGTGGCACACGATAAGGGCACGGTGGTCCGAGATCGGGAACCAACGGTAGCCCACTACACGTTGAATTTAGACATAACGGTCCTCATGGCATGCTGACCAGATGATTCGACGGCGGTAGCATCCACGGGAGTCGAGACGACAGGAGGCATGTTTTGCGTACCACGAGCAATCCGGTTTTCAGGAACCTGCCCAAGCAGGAAGGCGGTGGATACGCCGGGTTCGGATCCGGTGCGGCCTCCGCAGGACAGTTCGGCAACCAGTACGCCCAGCACCCGCAGTACCAGCAGCACCCGCAGTACCAACAGTCCTACCCGCAGGCGCCCCCGAGCACCAGGGCGATGACCATCGACGATGTGGTGACCAAGACGGGCATCACCCTCGCGGTGCTCGCGGTGTCCGCGATCATCTCCTACGGCCTCACCAACGCGAACACCTCGCTCGCCCCGTTGTTCGTGATCGGCGGCGGTTTGGTCGGTCTGGTGCTGGTGCTGATCGCGACCTTCGGCAACAAGATGGACAACCCGGCACTCGTGCTGTCCTACGCGGTCGCCGAGGGGTTTTTCCTCGGTGCGCTGTCGTTCATGTTCACCAATATCGAGTTCGGCGGGGCAGGCGGTAGTGCCCTGATCGGCCAGGCGGTGCTCGGCACCTTCGGTGTCTTCGCCGGTATGCTCGTGGTCTACAAGACCGGCGCCATCCGGGTGACACCGCGGTTCACCAGGATCATCGTCGGCGCCTTGATCGGTGTCTTTGTCCTCATGATCGGCAACCTGATCGCCGGCTTCTTCATCTCCGGTGGTCTCGGCCTGCGGGACGGCGGCCCGCTGGCGATCATCTTCAGCCTGGTGGTCATCGCTATCGCCGCGTTCAGCTTCCTGCTCGACTTCGACGCCGCTGACCAGTTGATCCGCGCGCAGGCGCCGGAGCGGGCGGCCTGGGGTGTCGCGCTCGGCCTCACCATCACCCTGGTATGGCTGTATGTCGAGATCCTGCGACTGCTGAGCTACTTCCAGAACGACTAGCCATAACGGTCACAGGGCGGTCGCCGGTATACCGGCGACCGCCCTGTCGTTTCTCAGCTCAGGCGTTCGATAACCATCGCCATGCCCTGGCCGCCACCGACGCACATGGTCTCCAGACCGAACTGCTTATCGTGGGTCTGCAGATTGTTGAGCAGTGTGGTGGTGATCCTTGCGCCGGTCATGCCGAACGGGTGCCCCAGTGCGATCGCGCCGCCGGAGACGTTCAGCTTGTCCTCGTCGATCTTCAGCTCCCGAGCCGATCCGAGTACCTGCACCGCGAACGCTTCGTTGATCTCGACCAGATCGATGTCATCGATGGTCTTGCCGGCCAGCGCCAGGGCGCGCTTGCACGCCTCGATCGGGCCGAGGCCCATGATCTCGGGTGACAGGCCGGAGACACCGGTGGAGACGATGCGCGCCAGCGGGGTCAGACCCAGCTCCGCGGCTTTGGTGTCGCTCATGATGACCAGCGCCGCGGCCCCGTCGTTGAGCGGGCAGCAGTTGCCCGCGGTGACCGTGCCGTCCGGGCGGAACACCGGCTTCAGCCCGGCGACCGCCTCATAGGTGACCCCGGCGCGCGGACCGTCGTCTGTGCTGACCACGGTGCCGTCCGGCAGCGTGATCGGAGTGATCTCCCGCTCGAAGAAACCGTTCGCGATCGCCTGCTCGGCGCGGTTCTGCGAACGGACACCCCAGCGGTCCTGCTCTTCGCGGGTGATACCGGTGAACGACGCGACGTTCTCCGCGGTCTGTCCCATCGCGATATAGGCATCGGGGAGCAGGCCGTCCTCGCGCGGGTCGTGCCAGACGACCCCGCCGCTCTCCGCGGTCTTCGCGGTGCGCTCCTGCGCCGTGGCGAACAAGGGGTTCTGCGTGTTCGGCCAGCTGTCGGCGGAACCGTTCACATAACGCGATACGGTCTCCACGCCCGCGGAGATGAACACATCGCCTTCGCCTGCCTTGATCGCGTGGAACGCCATCCGGGTGGACTGCAGGGACGAGGCGCAGTAACGGTGCACGGTGGTGCCGGGCACGTAGTCGTAGCCGAGCTGTACCGCGACAATGCGTGCGATATTGAAGCCCTGCTCGCCTCCGGGGGAACCGCAACCAAGGATCAAGTCATCGATCTGGGCGGGGTCGAGGGCAGGCACCTTGTCGAGCGCTGCGCGCACGATCTGTGCGGTCAGATCGTCAGGCCGCATATCGATCAGCGAACCCTTGCGGGCCCGGCCGATCGGGGAGCGTGCGGTCGAAACGATGACGGCCTCGGGCATGAGGACTCCTTTGTCGGACGATCTCGGTCGACCCACCGTATTACTCGCGGGTCGGTATCGAATCTACGTCGCATACCGGAGTCCGGAAAGCCGGGGTTGTTCCGTACGGCGCCGCGATCAACGGCGAAAACAGTTACCCCGTTCGGTTTCAGCCCGGTACCACAAAGGAGCCGTGAGCTGGGATGTTCGCCGTGTCGGTGGAGATGGTGACCTCGACAAGGCCGGGCCCGGTGTTCTGGAACAGCGCGTATTGGATGCTGCCGTAGATCCCGGTGACCACGGTGTTGATGTAGCTGCCGGTCGCCCCCGTGGTGACGTTGCGCCAGTCGACCGTCGCCCGTACCGCGCACAGTGGCGCCAGCGGGTAGGCGCCTGGTCCGATTCCGGATACGGGGAGCGCGCGGACGTTGAGGATGGCGCGGCCCGGCCATTCCGGGCTGGTATCGGCCCAGGCGCGGATGGTGGTCCAGCACAGACCGCCATGAGCCATCGTCGGCACCTGCGGAAATTCGATGGTCGCCGCTGCTGCCGGTACCGCGGATCCGATCGCGAGGGCCACCGCTGATCCGGCCAGCACGGTTGCGGCACGAATGCCTGCGGACTGCTGCATGGCAGTGATCCTAAGCAGGCAGGCGGCGGCTTACCGGTAATTTCCGACCGGCTATCCGCGGCGTGCGCGAACCCACAGTTAGCGCATCTGCAACGATGGGGGCATGCGCATCGCGGATCATGTCGTGGATCTCATCGGCAACACGCCGCTGGTCCGGTTGAACTCGGTCGTTGGGGCGAACGAGGGACTGGTTGCGGCCAAGATCGAATATCTCAACCCTGGCGGTAGCTCCAAAGACCGCATCGCGGTGAAGATGATCGATGCCGCCGAGAAGTCGGGGCAGCTACGCCCAGGCGGCACCATTGTCGAGCCCACTTCGGGCAATACCGGTGTCGGTCTGGCACTGGTCGCGCAGCAGCGCGGTTACCAGTGCGTGTTCGTCTGCCCGGACAAGGTCAGCGAGGACAAGCGCAATGTGCTGCGCGCCTACGGCGCCGAAGTCGTGGTGTGCCCGACCGCGGTGCCGCCGGAGCACCCGGACAGCTACTACAGCGTCTCCGATCGCCTTGTCCGCGAAATCGATGGCGCGTGGAAGCCTGATCAGTACTCCAATCCCGGCGGCCCGGACAGTCACTACGAGACCACCGGCCCGGAGATCTGGCGCGATACCGAGGGCAAGATCACCCACTTCGTCGCTGGTGTCGGCACCGGCGGCACCATCACCGGCACCGGCCGCTACCTCAAGGAGGTCTCCGGCGGGACGGTGCGGATCATCGGCGCCGATCCGGAAGGGTCGGTGTACTCCGGCGGTACGGGCAGGCCCTATCTGGTGGAAGGCGTGGGCGAGGACTTCTGGCCGTCCGCCTACGATCCCGCCGTGCCGGACGAGATCATCGCGGTATCCGATGCGGACTCCTTCGATATGACCCGCAGACTGGCCCGCGAGGAGGGCCTGCTGGTCGGTGGTTCCTGCGGTATGGCGGTGGTCGCGGCCATCGAGGTGGCGCGCCGCGATCCGGACGCGGTGATCGTGGTGCTGTTACCAGACGGCGGTCGTGGCTACCTGTCGAAGATCTTCAACGATCAGTGGATGAGCTCGTACGGATTCCTGCGGGAACGGCTGGACGGTGCGGCCGAACCGCTGGTCGGTGATGTGTTGCGGGGTAAGTCCGGTGAGTTGCCGGATCTGGTGCACACCCATCCGTCGGAGACGCTGCGCGATGCGATCGAGATCCTGCGCGAGTACGGCGTATCCCAGATGCCGGTGGTCGGTGCGGAGCCACCGGTGATGGCGGGTGAGGTCGCCGGAAGTGTGTCCGAACGTGATCTGCTGTCGGCGGTCTTCGAAGGCCGGGCCCAGTTGACCGATTCGGTGGCCAAGCATATGAGCCCGTCGTTCCCGCTGATCGGTTCGGGCGAGCCCATCTCGGCGGCGACGAAGGTGCTTTCGGATACCGATGCGCTCATGGTCGTGGAGGACGGTAAGCCTGTTGGGGTGATCACCCGGCACGACCTGCTCGGGTTCCTCAGTACCGGCAGCATCGGAAAGTAGGCGTGGTCGCGTGGTGGGGCGGCCGGTCGCAACGCCGCCCACTGCCATGATTTCGGCAGCAGTCCACGCATAGTGCACAGCAGCGTCTTCCGTGCGTTGCTGTCACCCGTTGTGAATTGCCGACGCTAGTCGAATGGTGGCCCAACAGCGCTTTGGTGCCACCGAATGACTCCGCTCATCCCAAGGGTGAAGCAGTCGGTATCCGTGGCGACGCTGCGAGCGGACATCGTTCAACCGGTGCCGGTCGGCGCAGCGCCTTGTTACCGAGCCGATCCGGAACCCTGGTCGAGAGAGAAGTATTCCGACTGGCGGGGGCCCGCGGCTACGGCCAGGACGGCGGCGACATCGTCGATACCCTCGGTGAGGGGCGCGCTCGTCACGCGCACCGCGTGTGGGTGGCCGCGGTCGGCGACGAAGAAGGGGCCGCCTGGAGCCACTCGAATACCGTTGGCGGCCAGGTGGATCAGTGCGTTGCGTTCATCGGTGACCGGTATCCACACGTTGAGTCCCTGCCCCTCGGCGAGGGATACGCCATGGTGGCGTAGTGCGTCGGCGAGGGCATGACGGCGGAGCTGGTATTGCGTGCATGCGTGTTCGACGGTGCGGGTGACCGTATCGTCGCGGAGCATTTCGTACAGCAGGCGTTGCAGGATGCGTGGTGTCCATCCGGGGCCGAGGACCCGGGTGGCGACGATGCGTTCGATGATGTCCTGCGGTCCGGAGAGTGCCGCGATCCGCAGATCGGGGCCGTGTGATTTGGAGTAGCTGCGCGCATGCAATACGCGGTCGGGTAGCAGGCGGCCGATACTGATATCCGCAGCGGGGACGACCGGACCGGAATGATCGTCTTCGATGATCAGGCACCGCTGGTCAGCGCGACGCAGGATCGCGGCGAGTTCTTCGGCGCGGTCGGCGCTCATCGATGCGCCGGTGGGATTCTGGGCCCGCGGTTGCAGGACCGCGGCGCCTGCCCCGGTGGCCACTGCGCGCGCGAACTCATCCGGTAGCACGCCCTCTTCATCCATAGTGACCGGAATAAGTTGCGCTCCAATAGATTCCAAGTAGTCGAGAATATAGGGGAAGGTTGGGTCCTCGACGATCACCCGGTCGCCGAACCGGACCACGGCGTGCAGGCTGCGGACGATGGCGTCCATCGCGCCGTCGACGACGGTCAGCGCGCCGGACCCGGTGGGCCAGTCCGCTTGTAGCAACCGTCCGAGTTCGGGAACTACGGGGGCTTGGTGATAGTCGGTGGTCTCGGCATTGAGTGCCAGCCGGGACAGGATCGAGCCGATCTCGGGCAGTAGTGCGGGATCGGGTGTGCCGAGGGACAGGTCCAGCCGCGCGGCGGTGGCGCCGCGGGTCATCCCGTCGGTCCTGGACGGCGCCGGTTCGGCCCCGCCGCCGGTGACGAAAGTTCCACTGCGGCCACGGGATACCACCAGCCCGGCCTGCGCCAGCGCCCGCCAGCCGTGGCTCACGGTCGCCGGACTGACCCCGAGCTGGGCCGACAGTTCCCGCACCGTGGGCAGCCGGTCGCCCGCACGCAGCTCGCCGCTGGTGATGAGGCGGGCGATGGCGCCTGCGATCCCGGCGGGGGTGGGGTCATCGATCTGGATTCGCTCGTCCATTTCCACTTCTCGATCACGAAGCGCGATTTACACTTTCGGTACTGACTGAAATATTCAGGAAATGTTTACCTTCGAAGATAACATAACCAACTTCGGTAGGAGGTCGACAGGTGCCGACAATCAGGGCCGCTATCACCCAGGCGACATGGACCGGCGACAAGAAGTCGATGCTGGCCAAACATGAGGATTTCGTCGAGCAGGCTGCCGCGGTGGGCGTGCAGGTCATCTGCTTCCAGGAGCTGTTCTACGGGCCGTATTTCGGCACTGTGCAGGACAAGAAGTACTACGAGTACGCCGAACCGGTGCCTGGCCCGACCACCGAGCGGTTCGCGGAACTGGCCAGGCGGCATCAGATGGTGATCGTGCTGCCGGTATACGAGGAAGATCGGCCCGGCGTGCTCTACAACACCGCGGCGGTGCTCGACGCCGACGGCAGTTATCTCGGCAAATACCGCAAGCATCATATTCCGCAGCTGCCCGGATTCTGGGAGAAATTCTATTTCCGGCCCGGCAATGTGGGCTATCCGGTATTCGATACCGCAGTGGGCAAGATCGGGGTCTATATCTGCTACGACCGGCATTTCCCCGAAGGATGGCGCGCCTACGGCCTCGGCGGGGCCGAGCTCGTGTTCAACCCATCGGCCACCAAACCGGGTCTGTCCAACCGGCTCTGGGAATTGGAACAGCCCGCGGCGGCCGCCGCGAACCAGTACTTCATCGCGGCCAACAACCGCATCGGTACCGAGACCGCCGAGTTCGGTGATGATGCCGTCACCTTCTACGGCAGTTCGTATTTCGTCGATCCACGCGGGAACTACGTCGGTGAGATCGCCTCCGCCGACACCGATGAACTGGTGATCCGCGATATCGATCTGGACCTGGTGCGCGAAGTCCGCGGCGAATGGCAGTTCTATCGCGATCGGCGGCCGGATTCCTACGACGCCATCGTGGCGCCCTGAACCGGGAGGACAGATGGCCACCACACTGATCACGGGCGGAACGGTCGTCTCGGCGACCGGACGCGGCGCGGCCGACATCCTGATCGACGGTGAACGCGTCGTCGCGCTGGTGCAGCCGGGCAGTACCACACTGGGGGCGAATCTGGCCGAGACCGTGGACACTGTCGTCGACGCGACCGGCAAGTACGTCATCCCCGGCGGTATCGACGCGCACACCCACCTGTCGATGCCGTTCGGCGGTACCACCGCCGCCGACGATTTCGAGACCGGCACCAGAGCCGCCGCCTGGGGCGGCACCACAACGATCATCGACTTCGCGGTGCAGAAGTTCGGCGAGCGGGTGCCGGACTGCTTGCAGACCTGGCACGATATGGCGGCCGGACAGTGCGCGATCGACTATTCGTTCCACCAGATCATCGGTGATGTCAACGACGAATCCCTGGCAGCGTTGCGGCAGCTGCCAGAGGAGGGCATCACCAGTTACAAGCTCTTCATGGCCTACCCCGGCGTCTTCTACAGCGACGACGCGCAGATTCTGCGCGCCATGCAGCTCGGCGCCGATACCGGGCTGCTGACCATGATGCACGCGGAGAACGGCCCCGCCATCGATGTGCTCGTCGCCCAGCTGTTGGCCGAGGGCAAGACCGACCCGTATTACCACGGCATCGCCCGCGCCTGGCAGCTGGAGGAGGAGGCCACCCACCGGGCGATCATGCTCGCCGATCTCACCGGGGCGCCGCTGTATGTGGTGCACGTCTCCGCGAAACAGGCGGTCGCCCAATTGGCCGCGGCCCGCGACCGTGGCCGCAACGTTTTCGGCGAAACCTGTCCGCAGTACCTGTACCTGTCGTTGGAGGACAATCTCGGCGCGCCGGGTTTCGATGGAGCGAAGTGGGTGTGCTCGACACCCTTACGCTCCAGGCAAGAGGAACATCAAGACCAGGCCTGGCAGGCATTGCGCACCAATGACCTGCAGATGGTGTCCACCGACCACTGTCCCTTCTGTATGAAGGGGCAGAAGGAGATGGGTATCGGTGATTTCTCCAAGATTCCCAATGGCATCGGATCCATCGAACATCGGATGGATCTGATGTACCAGGGGGTGGTCGATGGCAAGATCACGCTGGAACGCTGGGTGGAGATCACCTCGACCACCCCGGCCCGCATGTTCGGCCTCTACGGCCGCAAGGGTGTGCTCGCCCCAGGTGCCGATGCCGACATCGTGGTCTACGACCCGAACGGCCACACCTCGATCGGCCTCGGCAAGACCCACCACATGAATATGGACCACTCGGCATGGGAGGGCTACGAGATCGACGGGCACGTCGACACCGTGCTCTCCCGGGGCAAGGTCATTGTCGCCGATGGCGAATACCGCGGCCGTAAGGGCGACGGCCAATTCGTGCGCCGTGACCGGAGTCAGTACCTGATCTGAGGAGAGCCAATGCAATTCGGAGTGGTACTTCAATGCGATCCGCCCGCGGCGCGCACTGTACAGCTGGCGAAACTCGCCGAGGCACACGGGTTCAGTCATCTGTGGACCTTCGATTCGCACGTGCTGTGGCAGGAGCCGTATGTGCTCTACAGCCAGATCCTGCACGAGACGAAACGGATCATGGTCGGGCCGATGGTGACCAATCCGGCGACCAGGGACTGGACCGTCACGGCATCGCTGTACGCCACGCTCAACGAGGCGTACGGCAACCGCACCATCTGCGGCATCGGCCGCGGCGATTCGGCGGTGCGAGTCGGCGGCGGTAAACCCACTACACTGCGCACCCTGCGCGAGTCGATCCACGTGATCAGGGAACTGGCCAATTCCCGGCCGGTCGACTACGCGGGTACCACCGTGCAGTTTCCCTGGAGCGTCGGCTCGGCACTGGATATCTGGGTGGCCGCCTACGGACCGAAAGCGCTCGCGCTGACCGGCGAGGTGGCCGATGGATTCATTCTGCAACTGGCCGATCTCGATATCGCCGAATGGATGATCGGCGCCGTCCGCGAGGCGGCGGCCGCTGCGGGCCGCGACCCTGATGCGATCACGATCTGTGTGGCCGCGCCGATGTATATCGGCACCGATAGCGCGCATATGCGTGAGCAATGCCGCTGGTTCGGCGGGATGGTCGGCAATCACGTCGCCGATATCGTCGCGCGCTACGGCGACGACGGGCGGGTGCCGCGCGCGTTGACCGAATACATCGCGGGCAGAGAAGGATACGACTACAACCAGCACGGCCGCGCGGGCAACACCCACGCCGAGTTCGTTTCCGACGATATCGTCGAACGTTTCTGTGTCCTCGGCACGCCCGAGGAGCATATCGCCAAACTGCGGAAACTCGCCGACCTCGGTGTCGACCAGTTCGCGGGCTACCTGCAACACGACAACAAGGAGGAGACCTTGCGCGTCTACGGCGAGACCATCATTCCGCAACTGCGGCAGCATATTACGGCGACAAAGGTGACGGCGTGACCGCCGTGCGCGCTGACCTCGGCGCGCGCGCTTACGAACTCGACCGCGCGCATGTGTTCCACTCCTGGTCGGCGCAATCCGCACTGGATCCGTTGGTGCTGGCAGGCGGCCGGGGTTGCCTGGTGTGGGATCACGCGGGCAGGGAATACCTCGATTTCGCCAGTCAGATGGTCAATGTGAACATCGGCCATCAACATCCGGTGGTCACGGCCGCGATCGCCGAACAAGCGGCCCGCCTGACCACCATCGGACCGGCGGCCGCGAATCTGCACCGCGGCCAGGCCGCCCAGCGGATCGCCGCACTGGCGCCGGACGGGTTCGAGAAGGTGTTCTTCACCAACGGTGGTGCGGACGCGAACGAGAACGCGATCCGGATGGCGCGGCTGCACACCGGCCGCGACAAGGTGCTCTCGACCTATCGCTCCTACCACGGCAATACCGGCGCGGCAGTGGTCGCGACCGGAGACTGGCGGCGGATGCCCAATGAGTACGCCCGCGGCCATGTGCATTTCTTCGGCCCTTACCTGTATCGCAGCGAGTTCTGGGCGACCAGCGTCGAACAGGAGTGTGAGCGGGCGCTGCGGCACTTGGAGCGGGTTGTGCAGTGCGAAGGACCCTCGACCATCGCGGCGATCCTGCTGGAGAGCGTGCCGGGCACCGCGGGCATCCTGGTGCCGCCACCCGGCTATCTCGCCGGCGTCCGCGCGATCACCGACCGGTACGGGATCGTGCTGATTCTCGACGAGGTGATGTGCGGATTCGGCCGCACCGGACGGTGGTTCGCCTTCGACGGCCACGGGGTGACACCTGATCTGATCACTTTCGCCAAGGGCGTCAACTCCGGGTACGTCCCGGTGGGCGGCGTGGTCATCTCCGATGCCATCGCACGCACCTTCGACGAGACCGTCTTCCCCGGCGGTCTCACCTACAGCGGGCATCCGCTGGCCGCGGCCTCGATCGTGGCCGCGCTCGATGTCATGGCCGTCGAAGGGATCGTGGCGAACGCCGAGCGGATCGGCCACACCGTGCTCGGCCCGACTCTGGCGCAGCTGGCGCATGACTGCAAGGTGATCGGCGAAGTACGTGGTGAAGGCGTGTTCTGGGCGATCGAACTTGTCGCCGATCGGCAGACCCGTGAACCGGTGCCTGCGGCGACCATGGCGCGGGTGAAGTCCGAGCTGATCGCCAGGGGGGTGCTGCCGTTCCTCGCCGACAACCGCATTCACGTGGCGCCGCCGTGCGTGGTCACCGAGGCCGAAGTCGCCGAGGGCGCTGCCGTACTGCGTGAGGTATTGACCGCCCTGCCCGCCGAGGAGATCTGATGACGAATCCCATGACCACCGATATCGTCGATCACTGGGTCGACGGCAAACCCTGGACCGGTGCATCCGCTCGCACCGCGCCGGTATACGACCCAGCGCTTGGCACCCCGCAGCGTAGTGTGCGGATGGCCACCGCTGACGATGTCGGCGTCGCGGTCGCCGCGGCCACCGCCGCATTACCGGGCTGGCGCGACTCCTCGATCGCCACCAGGCACCGCTTCCTGCTGAACTTCCGCGAACTCCTCAACGCCCGCAGCGGGGAGCTGGCACACATCCTGACCGCGGAACACGGCAAGGTACTCGCCGACGCGGCAGGTGAGATCGCCCGCGGGCTGGAGGTGGTCGAATTCGCGCTGTCCATGCCGCACCTGCTCAAGGGCGAGTTCAGCCAGAACGCTTCGACCGGGATCGATGTGTACTCGGTGCGCGAGCCGGTCGGCGTGGTCGGCATCATCAGCCCGTTCAACTTCCCGGCCATGGTGCCGTTGTGGTTCTTCCCGATCGCGATCGCCGCGGGGAACACAGTGGTGCTCAAGCCGAGCGAGAAGGATCCCTCGGCGGCGAACTGGCTGGCCGAGCTAGCGGCCGAGGCCGGGCTGCCCTCGGGTGTGCTGAACGTCGTGCACGGCGATAAGGAGGCGGTGGACGCGCTGCTCACCCATCCGCAGGTCGCCGCGATCTCGTTCGTCGGCTCCACCCCCATCGCCGAGTACGTGTATCGGACCGCGAGCGCGCACGGTAAACGCGTGCAAGCGCTCGGCGGGGCCAAGAACCACATGCTCGTCCTCCCGGACGCCGATCTGGATCTGGCCGCGGACGCGGCCGTCAACGCGGGCTTCGGTTCGGCAGGCGAACGGTGTATGGCGGTCAGCGTGGTGCTCGCGGTCGAGGCCATCGCCGACGATCTGGTCGACCGGATCGCCACGCGGATGACCGGCCTGCGCACGGGCGACGGCCGCCGTGGCTGCGATATGGGGCCGCTGATCACCCGCGAACACCGCGACCGGGTAGCCGGGTACCTCGATACCGCCGTCGCGGACCGGGCGCGTCTGGTCGTCGACGGCCGCGACACCACCGTGGACGGCGACCCGAACGGCTTCTGGCTCGGCCCCACTCTGATCGACCAGGTGCCGGTCACTTCGGCGGTCTACCGCGATGAGATTTTCGGGCCGGTGCTCTCGGTGGTACGGGTCGATGGGTTCGAGCCCGCCGTCGATCTCATAAACTCTTCGCCTTATGGCAACGGCACAGCAATCTTCACCAACGACGGCGGCGCGGCGCGGCGCTTCCAGCGACAGGTGAGCGTCGGCATGATCGGCGTGAATGTGCCGATTCCGGTACCGGTGGCATACCACAGCTTCGGCGGCTGGAAGGCATCGCTGTTCGGCGATGCGAAAGCGTATGGCCCGAACGGGTTCGCGTTCTTCACCCAGGAGAAGGCGATCACCTCCCGCTGGCTCGACCCGAGCCATGGTGGCATAGACCTCGGTTTTCCGCGGAATAGCTAGCACCACTGAAGTACGACCCTCTGTAGCACAAAGGACACCTGATGACCGAAACTCGGGTACGGCCGCTCGACCGCGCGCCGGGCAGTTCCACGCTGGTCAACGACGACTTGGCACCCACAACCAAGGAGACAGCGACCTGGCGTACCTGGGACATTTTCTGTCTCTGGATGACCTCGGCGCACAGTATCGCCAGCTACGGCTTCGCCGTCGGCATGCTGGCTCTCGGCATGACCGGATGGCAGACCATGCTCGCGCTGTTCACCGGGGTGCTCGTGCTGTGGCTCGGCAGCAATCTCGTCGGCGTCGCGGGCCAGCGGGTCGGGGTGCCGTTCCCGGTATTCGCCCGCGCCGCCTTCGGTGTGTTCGGCGCCAATATCCCGGCGCTGCTGCGGGCCGTGGTGGCGGTGTTCTGGTACGGGATCCAGACCTACCTGGCCTCCACCGCGTTGATGGTGCTGCTGTTGCGGGTATCACCGGGATTGGCGTCGTGGACCGAATCCAGCTTCCTCGGCCTGTCCACGCTGGGGTGGATCGCGTTCCTCGTGCTGTGGACCGTGCAGTTGGCGATCATCAACTACGGCATGGAGGTTGTGCGTAAGGCCTCGGATTTCGCCGGCCCTGTGGTGTGGCTCGGCATGATCGCGCTGGCGATATGGATTCTGGGCAAGGCGGAATGGAGCATCGACTTCAACGCCCGCGTCGGTGAACCGCTGTCGGGCGGCGCCACCGTGGCCGCGTTCGTTGGTGTCGCCTTCCTGATGGTGTCGTTCATGGCGGGACCATTGGTCAACTACGCCGATTTCGCGCGGTTCTCCCCGAGCAAGCGTGCGGTGCTGCGCGGTAACGCGTGGGGCATCCCGTTCAACGAGACCGCGTTCGTGGTCCTGTCCATTGTCATTTCGCTGGCTACCCTGAAGGTATACGGCGAGGTGTTGAGCGATCCGGTGGAGCTGGTCGCCGATATCGACAGCGATGTGGTTGTGGTCATCGCCGCCGTATTGTTCGCCACGGCGACCGTCGGCATCAATGTGGTCTTGAATTTCGTTTCCCCGGCCTACGACATCTCCAATGCGGCACCGAAGTACATTTCCTTCCGTACCGGCGGCATCATCACCGCAGTGCTGTCGATCCTGGTGCTGCCATGGAAACTGTGGCAGAACGAGAACTTCATCATCTACTTCCTCGGCGGCGTCGGTGCGCTGATGGGCCCGGTGTTCGGCATCCTGATCGTCGACTACTACCTGGTGCGGCGGCAGCGCACGGCCGTCGCCGAGCTCTATTCCGACACACCGTCGGGTGCGTACTACTTCTCTCGTGGATTCAACCCCAAAGCACTCGCCGCTCTGGCTATCTCGGGCACGATAGCGGTGCTCGTCGCCCTTGTACCCGATACGCAGGAGGTGACCGCGTTGTCGTGGCCGGTCGGTGCTGGGCTCGGTGCGCTGCTGATGTACGTGTTCACCATGATGCGTCCCGCGAACGCTCAGCGCTGACCCACGGCTCGATCCCTCCATAGTGACGTAGGCGGTGACCGGAACACCCGGTCACCGCCTCGTCATATCAGGGACGGATCAACGCGACCGCCCGCTCACCGCATTTCCGCCCGGCTCTGCTGCGCCGCGCCCCTGACTCGATGCCATGGCATCACCGGATCGAGCCCGACATAGAGGTCGTGTGCGGTCTCTTCGCCCGTCGGCGTGTATCCCACATCGAGTTTGAAATCTGTCGGTGTGTTCCCTTCCCGTTCGGCCCAGGCCAGCATCGCCCCGAAACTCTTCGCGATATCGACCACGGGACCTTCGTGCCGGTGGAACAGCAAGCGCTGTGGCGCGATCCGTACCACGGAGAATCCGTCAGGACATGGTTCGCTACGGTCGACCACCGCTCCGAGTAACTCGCGGTACCGCCCCTCGGTGATCTCCAGCGATACCTCGACCAGCTGTCCGGATGCGCGCACCGGCAGTTCCGCCGACGATGCGAAGACGCGACCCCACGCGCGGGAGACTTCGGCGCCGAGATCTTGCCAGCGCGCCACCACTTCGATACCCATGACGGTCGCGCCTGGGTATTCCAGGATCTCCATACTCATCCTCTCTTCGGTTATCGGTCGGCCCGCGGTGCGATCCGCCCGCCTACATCCGGCTCGTGACAGGTGATATCGACTTTTCCTGAGCAGAACGCATAGTTCAAGGGGTTTCGCGGCGCGGAACTCCGGTAGCGGCGGGCATGGAATTCCGATCAGGTGCGCGATCCTCGCCGGTGCTCTCGGCTGCCCGCTCGGCGAGGGTGTCGCAAGGGAACCGAGATGGCGAATGAAGAGAAATGCGGCTGTTGATCAGCAAATCGCAATTCAGGGGTAAGCGGCGCGGTATAACCGTGCGGGAGGTAATCGGGGCCGACCTGATCGTGGCTACCGGCACGGTGTCAGTGGTGTTATCGGAGAGCGAAATCATCGGATAGCGAAGGGATGTCGGTATGCGCACTTCCGGCTCGGCTATCGATTTTCAGCAGGGATTGTCCGGCATGTGGAGTTCTCTTGTCATGTTCGGGCCCGAGCTGGCCGGTTTTCTGCTTATCCTGTTCATCGGTTGGTTGGTCGCCAAAGCGGTCGCCATGGCCGTGCACAAGGTGCTGCGGCGGGCCGGATTCGACCGGTTCGTGGCGCGCGGCGGGATCCGGGAGTTGCTGTCGCGCAGTCGCTACGCGGCCTCCGAGATCGTGGCGAAGCTGGTGTATGCCGTGATCCTGTTGATCGCGCTGCAGCTCGGCCTCAGTGTCTTCGGCCCGAATCCGGTCAGCGATATGGTCGATGACCTCATCGCTCGGCTGCCAGAGCCGGTCGTCGCGGTCGGCATTGTGGTGATCGCGGGCGCAGTCGCTCAGGCGGTGCGGGATATGGTCGGCAGTATGCTCGGCTGCTTGGGGGAGCAGATGTCTCTGGCCGAGCTGCGTGCCGATGCCTGCCGATGCGGGCGGCCGGACGCTATCCGCGAGCAGCTCTGGCTCGACCAGCAGGCCACAAGAGCACCTCGCTCAGGTCGGAGCGGATCCGGCCTGAGCGAGGAGGAAACGTCGGCGGGCGATAGCGCGCACCCGAAATCCGGTGAGTATTCCGACCGCTTCGAGCACGGCGGTTCACCGTGAGCCGAAACCGGCCGGATAGGGCTTTCCCACAGGGTGGCGCGGGGAAAGCCCGGTCAGCGAAAGGCGTTGGCTTCGGTCAAGGCCCGGCCGAGCACCAACTGGTGTACTTCGGAGGTGCCCTCGTAGGTGAGCACCGACTCCAAGTTGTTCGCGTGGCGAAGTACCGGATAGTCGAGTGTGATGCCGTTGGCGCCGAGAATGGTGCGGCATTCCCGTGCGATCGCGATGGCCTCGCGCGAGCTGTTCAGCTTGCCCGCGCTCACCTGTTCGGGCGTGACCACTCCTTGATCCTTCAGCCGCCCGATATGCAGCGCGAGCAGTTGCCCCTTGCCGAACTCCAAGGCCATATCGGCCAGTTTGGCCTGGGTGAGCTGATAGGCGGCCAACGGCTTGTCGAACACCTCGCGGGTGCGGGCGTACTCGATGGTCGCGGTCAGGCAGTCGCGGGCCGCACCGAGCGCACCGAAAACGATGCCGAAGCGTGCCTCGCTCAGGCACCCAAGCGGCGCGGCGAGTCCGCGTGATCCCGGCAGCACCGCATCGGCGGGCAGGCGGACGTCGTCGAAGTCCAGTTCCGCGGTGATCGAGGCGCGCAGCGACAGCTTGCGGTGCATCTCCCGCGCCGTGAATCCCGGTGTGCCAGCAGGTACGAGGAACCCGCGGATCACCTGTTTTTCCCCTTCCTCGGTCTGGGCCCAGACCACCGCGACGTCGGCTACCGACCCATTGGTGATCCACATCTTCGAGCCGCTGAGCACCCAGTCGGTGCCGTCGCGCTTCGCCCTGGTCCGCATACCGCCGGGATTGGAGCCGAAGTCGGGTTCGGTCAGCCCGAAGCAGCCGAGTGCCTGGCCCGCGGCGAGTTCCGGCAGCCACTGCTGCTTCTGCTCCTCGGAGCCGTACTTGTGGATCGCGGTCATCGCCAGGGAACCTTGTACCGAGACCATGCTGCGCACGCCGGAGTCGACAGCCTCCAACTCCTGGCAGGCCAGACCATAGGTGGTCGCCGACATGCCCGCGCAACCGTAGCCGTCCAGATGCATACCGAGCAGACCGAGTTTGCCCAGCTCGGGTGCGAGTTCGCGCGCCGGGAAGGAACCCGACTCGAACCAGTCCGCGATATGCGGTCGCAGCCGCTGGGCCGCGAAAGCGGCGACGGTATCCCGGATCTCGCGCTCGTCCGCGGACAGCAGCGCATCGGTGGCGAACAGTTCTTCGACAGTGACCATGACCTCAGCCTAATCGGGCGGACCCGGAGGAGGTGGGCTCGATACTCGTAGTGATAACAAAAATTTCTGTTGATAGGTGATTTGTGTGAAATTTCTTCTGAAGAATTGGTGATATTCCACTGTGGGCGGCGCCGCTGTGGCGGTCCGGACCTGCTCGCCCGCGCACTGACCCGCCGCAAGAGCCCACCGGCAACAGGTCCGGGAATCCTGCCGATTAGGCTGAGCCCATGAGCGAGCTGGGATTCTCTACACGGGCCGTGCACGCCGGGTTCGATCCCGATCCCCAGACCGGCGCGGTGAATGTGCCCATCTACGCGAGTTCGACGTTCGCCCAGGACGGTGTGGGCGGTTTGCGCGGCGGTTTCGAATACGCCCGCACCGGAAACCCGACCCGCACCGCGCTGGAGGCGAACCTCGCCGCCCTGGAAGCGGGCCGCTACGGCCGGGCGTTCGCCTCGGGGATGGCCGCGACGGACTGTGCGTTGCGGGCCGTACTGCGCCCTGGCGACCACATCGTGATTCCCGACGACGCCTACGGCGGCACTTTCCGGCTGATCGACAAAGTGTTCCGGCAGTGGGGTATCGAGCATTCCCCTGCCCCGGTATCCGATGTGGACGCGATCCGTGCCGCCATCCGGCCGAACACCAAACTGGTGTGGATCGAAACCCCGACCAATCCGCTGCTGAATATCGGTGATATCCCCGCGCTGGCCGATGTAGCGCACGCCGCGGGTGCCAAGCTCGTGGTCGACAACACCTTCGCCACCCCGTATCTGCAGCAGCCGCTGTTGTTCGGCGCCGATATCGTGGTGCACTCCACTACCAAGTATCTCGGTGGCCACTCCGATGTCGTCGGGGGCGCGCTGATCACCGACGACCCGGAACTCGACGCGGCGTTCGCGTTCTTGCAGAACGGTGCGGGCGCGGTACCCGGTCCGTTCGACGCTTTCCTCACGCTGCGTGGCGCCAAGACTCTCGCGGTGCGGATGGACCGGCACTGCGACAATGCCGAAACTCTCGCGGATTTCTTGTCCCGGCATCCGGCGATCGCGAAGGTGATCTATCCCGGCTTGCCGGAGCATCCTGGCCACGCTGTCGCGGAGAAGCAGATGCGGCGATTCGGCGGGATGATCTCGGTGCGCCTGCGTGGCGATGTGGAGGCCGCGCGTAAGTTCTGCGCCAGGACCACGGTGTTCACCCTTGCCGAATCGCTGGGTGGCGTCGAGTCGCTGATCGAGCATCCAGCGGCGATGACCCATGCCTCGACCGAGGGCTCCGAGTTGGAGGTGCCCGCGGATCTGGTGCGGCTTTCGGTCGGTATCGAGGATGTCAGCGACCTACTCGCGGACATCGAGCAGGCGTTGAGCTAGGTTCGCCGGTATGAGTGAGCGGCCGTACCCCGTGTTCGGGTACGGCCGCTCGGGTACGCGGGGCTTGTCTGCCTCGGCCGTGCGCCACGGCCGAGGGGTATCAGCTGTGGTAGGGCTCGGCGCTGAGCAGGGTGACCTTCATGGTGTTGCCATTGGGCAGGGTGTACTCCCTGGTCTCGCCCACCTTGGCATCGATGAGCGCGCCGCCGAGCGGGGAGTTCGGCGAATAGGTCTCCAGCTTGGAATCGCGCAGGCCCTCTTCCCTGGTGGCGATCAGGAACGTTTCGGTATCCGATTCGTCGCCGTCGTAGTAGACCTTGACGACCGACCCGGGCAGTGCGACGCCGGATTTGGTCGGGGCGACCCCGACCTTGGCGTTGTTCAACAACTCCTGCAGCTGGCGGATACGCGCTTCTTGCTGCCCCTGTTCCTCGCGGGCGGCGTGATATCCGCCGTTCTCCTTGAGGTCGCCTTCTTCACGGCGTTCGTTGATCTCGGCGGCGATGACCGGACGATTGGCGATGAGCGCGTCGAGTTCGCTCTTGAGCCTGTCGTGCGACTCCGGGGTCAGCCAGGTCACTTGCGTCTCAGTCATCTCGATCACTCCCTAGTAGTTGTTCCCGGCAGGCCGGGATTCCCTGAGCACTGGTGTGTACCCGCTGGCTGCGGGCATGCACCGGTCGACGGCTGGAGCGATCCTGGGAAGTTCGTCGAACCCCTACAGGCCCCCGGTCGCGGGCAAACTCGCATACCCGAACCCTCAGCGCTGGCCGTCAATGCAGCAAACACGGCTCCGAGCCCCGGAACCGTGTATCACGCCATTCTAGCATGATCCACAAATGCGCAGGTCGGAGTTGCTTTCGTAGACAGGTCACCGCCGCTGTGTCGCTGCTGTAGAAGCAGCCGCCGAGCTCGGTGATCGTGGCGATCAGCCGGTCCGAAGATAGCCGGGCACCTGGGCACTACATCCGTAGACACTGCCCGACACCGGCCGTGCCGATGCCCGAACGACAGTGGTCAGTTGCACCGCCGTGCTGTCGGAAGGCTCGATGAGTACTTCGCGGCGGCCGAGCTCGGAACCATCTCTTGCCATCGCGCGGACGAAGCACACCACCTGCTGCGCGGGGTCGGCACGGGTTACCTTGAAGCGGATGGTCATGGTCGAATCGTCGACCACGGTGTAGCCGAGCTGCTCGGCCTCGATGTCTTTCGGGCCGTATTTCTGGAAGCCGAGATAGGCGACGCCGAACCCGGCCAAGACGACGAGCGCGCCGAGGGCCGGCGCGATCCAGCGCCGCCTCGGTGCCTGTCGTGTTCCGTACCGGTCGGGCCGTTGGCTGTTCGGTGTCGCCGCCACAGCGTGCGCGTCACCGCCCGTGCGCGGCGCTGGCTCGCTCATGGTGGTCGCTCCTGGGGGGTAGGTCGGAACAAATACGGATCGGATGGAACTATAGGTAACGAAGCCTAGACACCCGCGACCGAGAGCGACGGTGAACGAGAAGTGAGTGGCCTTCGCCTCATGGCGGTGCACGCCCATCCCGACGACGAATCCAGTAAGGGCGCCGCGACCACCGCCCGCTACGCCGATGAAGGGCACGATGTTCTCGTCGTCACGTTGACCGGCGGAGAGCGTGGAAGCATCCTGAACCCGGCCATGGACACACCCGGTGTTCTGGAGCGGATCGAAGAGATCCGCCGCGAGGAGATGGCTGCCGCCGCCCGCGCGCTCGGCGTGCGCCAGCATTGGCTCGGTTTCATCGACTCGGGTCTGCCCGAGGGCGACCCGCTGCCACCGTTGCCGGAGGGCTGCTTCGCGCTGGTGCCACTGGAGGAGGCGACCGAGGCGCTGGTCCGGGTGATACGTGAGTTCAAACCGCACGTGATGACCACCTACGACGAGACGGGCGGTTACCCGCATCCCGATCACATCCGCTGCCATGAGGTGTCGGTGGCCGCGTTCGAGGCAGCGGGCGACCCCGAGCGTTTCCCCGACGCCGGTGAGCCGTGGACACCGCTGAAGCTGTACTACGACCACGGGTTCAGCATGCGGCGGATGGAGGTGTTCGCCGAGGAGTACGAGCGTCTCGGTGAACCGTTCCCGCTGCAACAATGGCTGGACCGGATGCGCAAGTACGCCGCTGAACGCGGCGACGTGTTCTCACGGATCACTACCCAGATCGAATGTGCCAAGTACTTTCCGCAGCGTGACGACGCGCTGCGCGCACATGCGACACAGATCGACCCCAACGGCGCGTTCTTCGCTATCCCGCTGGAGATACAACAGCGACTGTGGCCGACCGAGGAGTTCGAACTGGCCAGGACCCGGGTGCGGACCGCGGTGCCGGAGACCGATCTGTTCGCGGGAATCGAGGATGAACTGTCGTGATGCTGGTCCTGCTCGCTCAGTCACCCACCACTCCGACCGGACCGGAGTTCGGCAAGGCCTCGCCACTCGGGCTCGTCCTCGTCCTTCTCCTGCTCGTGGGCACCTTCTTGCTGATCCGGTCGATGAACCGGCATATCAAGGGCTTGCCTGCGACTTTCGAACCCGAGCACCCCGAACCGGACCAGGAGGCCGATGAGGGAACCGAGCACGGCATCACACGCCGCGGCACGGGAGTGAAGGGCGTGGACTCGGACGGCCGCGCCGAGTCGAGCTGATCGGTGCGCAGCCTGCCGGAAGGGGCTGCGCGTCCGGATTGCCGTAGCCGGCACAGACCAGTGTGATCACGGCAAGTGCGTGGACACGTCGTTGCCGACCCCGGATGCGCATGAGAACCCCGATGAAAGCGAAGAATCCGGTGGCAGCGACTTTGCTCGTTGATCTAGAGGCATCGTGGGAGAGTGGAGGTTATGAATCGGCTCGGTAGTGCCACATCGCCGTACCTGCGTCAGCATGCGGACAACCCGGTGCACTGGCGGGAGTGGGATGCCGAGGCACTGGCCGAAGCACGGGCCAGGGACGTGCCGATTCTGCTCTCGGTCGGGTACGCCTCCTGCCACTGGTGCCATGTGATGGCGCACGAGTCGTTCGAAGACGCGGCGACCGCGAGCCAGATGAACGATGACTTCGTCTGTGTGAAGGTCGATCGGGAGGAGCGGCCCGATCTCGACGCGGTCTATATGAACGCCACGGTCGCGATGACGGGGCAGGGCGGCTGGCCGATGACCTGTTTCCTCACTCCGGACGGGGAACCGTTCTACTGCGGTACCTACTATCCGAAAGTCCCGCGTGGCGGTATGCCGTCGTTCACCCAGTTGCTCACCGCGATCACCGATACCTGGTGTACCAGGCGGGACGAGGTACAGCAGGCGTCCGCTGAGGTATCCGCGGCGCTGCGCGCGCAGACAGCGGGACTGCCCGATGCCGAGATGACGATCACGGCGGATCTGCTCGGGCACACCGTCGCTGCTGTGCTCCGCGCGGAGGACAGCACACATGGTGGATTCGGTAGTGCGCCGAAGTTCCCGCCGTCGGCGCTGCTGGAGGGCCTGTTGCGGCACTGGGAGCGGACCGGGGACGCCACGGTGTTCGACGTGGTCGTGCGTACCGCGGAGGCGATGGCCCGTGGCGGCATCTACGACCAGCTGCGCGGGGGATTCGCGCGGTACTCGGTGGATGCCGCGTGGGTGGTGCCGCACTTCGAGAAGATGCTCTACGACAACGCGCAGTTGTTGCGTGTCTACGCGCATTTGGCGCGGCGTACGGGCGCGCAGGTGCCGGAATCCGCTGGGGCGCCGGAAACATTGCCGTGCAGGGTCGCCAGGGAGATCGTACGGTTCTTGCTCGATGATCTGGGGACCGCGCACGGTGGCTTCGCTTCGGCGCTGGACGCCGATACCCAGCTGGAGCCGGATACACCCGGTGTCGAGGGCGCAACCTATGTGTGGACGCCTGCCGAACTGACCGGTGTGGCCGGGCCGAGCGATGGGGCGTGGGCCGCCGAATTCTTCGGGGTCACCACCGCGGGAAACTTCGAACAGGGAACTTCCGTGCTGACCCGGTACACCGAGCCGTCCGGGGCACAGGGCTATGCGCGCCTGGAGCGGGTGCGGGCGATGCTGAGCACAGCTCGTGATCGTCGCCCGCAACCCGGGCGCGACGACAAAGTGGTGACCGCGTGGAACGGGATGGCGATCACCGCGCTCGTCGAAGCGGCGACCGCGGTGGACGAGCCGGAGTGGGTGACCGTGGCGGTTCGCTGCGCCCGTTTCCTGTTGGCCGAGCATGTGGTGGACGGCAGGCTGCGGCGGGCATCGCTCGGCGGCACAGCAGGCCAGGCACCCGGCATTCTGGAGGATCACGCCTGGTTGGTCACCGGACTACTCGCACTGCACCAGGCCACCGGTGAACTCGATTGGCTCACCGATGCGCAACGACTGCTGGATACGGCGATCGAGCATTTCGCCGATCCCGAGCGTCCCGGTAGCTGGTTCGATACCGCCGACGACGCCGAAACACTTATCGCCCGTCCGCGCGACCCGATCGACGGCGCCACCCCGGCCGGTGCGTCGGCACTGGCCGAAGCGCTGCTCACCGCCGCGGCGGTGAGCGATCCCGCGTATGCCGCGCGGTATCGCGAGCTCGCCGATCGCACACTCGAATGCGGCGCGGTGGTCTTGGCGCGTGCTCCCCGTTCGGCGGGGCATTGGCTCGCGGTGGCCGAGGCGGCCCTGCGTGGGCCACTGCAGGTCGCTATCGCCACCACCGAATCCGTTGCCCATCCCACCGAATTGCTCACCACCGCTCGACTGGCCGCTCCCGGCGGTTCGGTTGTTCTGGCCGCCGCACCGAATGCCGTTCCGCTGCTGGCCGATCGTCCGCTGGTTCGCGATGCCGCCGCCGCGTATGTATGTCGCGGCTCGGTGTGCGACCTCCCGGTCTCCACCCCGGACCAGCTCCGCGCGGCGCTCCAGCGGAACTAGTGCCGAGGCCACGCGGTGAACGGGTGGCTCGCCGCGGGCCCGCGTACTAGATCTTGTGCCGACTCGGTTATGCCGGAACCTCTACTGGTGTTTCCTGTGGGGTGTCGGCCGGTGTGGCCTGCTGCCCCGTCGAATCGGTTTCTCCGATTATCGCCTCGGCTACCGCGGTGCTTGCCTGATCCAAGCTGAACGACCGCCCGAGCTTCAGCGTCGACAGGCTGATATCCAGGGTTTGCATGGTCAGCGAGTCGAATTCGACCGCCATGAGCGAGTCCAGACCCAGTTCCGGCAAGGGGACGGTCAGGTCGATCGCCTCGGCCGACACCCCCATGACCGACGACAGCAGCTCGGCGAGCATATGTGCGATGACGTTCTTGCGCGCGGCCTCGTCGAGGTCGGTGAGCTCGGCTCGCAGCCGGGCGGAGGCCGAACCGTGCTGCGCCGCGGCCGCGACCAGGTTCTCCAACCGCCCCATCAGCGTCATCTGTGGTCTAGTTCCCGATATCCGGGACCAGTCCATCGGGCAGAGAGTGGCCCGGGACACATCGAGTCGTAGTGCTTGTTCCAGGTACTGGGGTCCATCGTTCATATCCATGGGTTCGAATCCCACGTTGATCAGATAACGAGCAAGGCTCTCGTTGGCTGCGGCCATCCCCGCGCCGGACATATGACCCCAGCCGACCGCCAGTGCGGGGACACCCTGTCCGGCAAGGCTTTGCGCATACATTTCCATCGTGAAATTAGCCGCGGTATAAGAGAATTGGCCGGAATTTCCGAAGATGGCACTACTGGAGGAGAACAGGACGAACTGGTCGAGTCGTGCCCCGGCCGCTACCGCGCCCTCCCACAACGAGCGTGCCCCAACGGCCTTGGTCCGGAACACCCTGGTCAGTCCGGCACGGTCCATATCGCCGATAAGCTTGTCATCCAGCACTCCCGCGATGTGGAAGATGCCCCGCAGTGGATGTTCGGGGGAATGCGTGCGGACGATCATCGCGGTGATCGCCTCCGCATCGGCCACATCGACCAACTCGGTGACCACCTCGATGCCTTGGTGCTTCCACGCGGCGAGCTGGTTGCGGGCGTCGTCGGTGGTGGCGCCGTGGCGTCCGAGCAGGGTCAGGTGCTGGGCACCTTTGTCGACCAGCCAGCGTCCGACGGCCAGGCCGAAGCCGCCGAACCCGCCGGTGATCAGATACCGGGCGGTGGGCTCGATGGTCACCTCGGGGAGCTGTGGCCGTATCAGTGGCGTCTGCTCGGTCATGTCCAGCACCACACGCCCGATCCGGCTGGAACGCGCGACCTCCTCGAAGGCGTGCGCGACATCGGCGGTGCCGTACAGTTGGTAGGGCAATGGCCGGTAGGTGCCGTCACCGAATCGGTTGAACGTCTCGATGGCCTTCTCGATGAAAGATTCGAACCGTTGCTTCAGCATCCGGTCGAGGTCGAGCGAGAAGTAGGCCACGTTCTTGGCGAAGTGCCGCAACTCGAGCGTACCGCCGAAGTAGGCGTCGGCTTTGCCGATCTCGACGATGCGGCCGAATTCCGCGACCGCTTTGAAGTTCTGCACCAGGATCTCCTCGGGTGCGGAGTTGACTATCACGTCCGCGCCCCGCCCCTCGGTGAAGGCCAACACTTCATCGACGAAATCCAGTGAGCGGGAGTTCACCGCGTAGTCGGCACCCTGCTCGAGTACGTAGGCGCGACGTTCATCGGTGCTCGCGGTGCCGATCACTCTGGCGCCGCGTTGTTTGGCGACTTGGACCGTGGCCGAGCCGACACCGCCGGCCGCGCCGTGCACCAGCACCGTCTCACCCGGCTGTAGTCGGGCCAGATCTTCCAGCGCGTATACCGCGGATAGGAACGAGGTCGAACTGCTGACCCAGCCGGGCTCGAAGTCTGCTGTGACAGGAAATGTTCTGTCCGCGCTGAGGGTGTTGTAGCGACGGATCATGTCCCTGCAGCTCACCGAGACCGGATCGCCGACCTCGAATCCGGTGACGCCTGCGCCGATACGGGCGATCGTGCCGATACCCTCCATCCCTAGGTCGAGGCCGTAGTAGGTATCGCCGAGTTCGCGCTCGCCGAGCACACCCATGACCTTCATCGAATCCTTGTAGCAGAGGCCGATCGCGGTCATCCGCACTTCGACTTCGCCGGGGCCGGGATCGCGTCGGTCGCATTGCCGCCAGCTCAGCCGGGAGAGGGTCTTGGTCTTGGGCAGCTCCAGCCGGAAGTTGGTGCCCGGGTCGGTCAGCGGTACGGGCTCGTCGATGGCGTCGAGGCGATCCTGCAGCGTGCGGCTCACTACGGTGGTCCAGCGGGCGCTGTCGTGCAGGAAAACCTCGTCGGTGTGGTCGTAGGTGTACGCACCGGGGATCATCAACTCCATGGTGAGGTCGGTATCGGTGACTCGGCCATCGAGATCGATCAGCCGCCACCGCAACTCGGGCTGTTCGGTGAGCAGCACCCGGCGGGCGCCTGCCAACGCGGCCTGGCTCGGGTTGGGCGCGGTATCGGCTTCCGGGTGAGTGCAGGCGTTTTCGGTGATCAGCGAGGCGTAGAAGTTGTCGTCGCCGAGAGGTTCCTGCTCGATACCGTGTTCCTGTTGCCAGGTGTCGAGGAATTCCTTGGTGGCCACCGCGATACGGCGCAGGCTCCACAGATTGTCTATGTCGTCGTAGCCGGTGCCCGCGACCACAACCAGGCGCAGGCGCTCGGCGTCGGTACGGGTGTGGGTCGTGCGCAACTGTTCGGTCAGGGCGGATTCCAGATCTTCGCGCTCGGGATCGCCGACGAGGAACAGGTCGGCGCCTGCCGAGCCGGGGGTGGTGACGCGCAGGATCTGTTCGGCGGTCGGGGTGGTCGCGGTGTCCATCGCCACGATCAGGGTGGCCAGGTCTCTGGTGGTGGGCAGGGCGTCGTTATCGATGGGATCGCGCATCTGCCAGGCCTCTTCGTAGAAGAAGTCGGCCATGAGTTGCATCGGGGCAGGTCGGGGCGTGATGGACTTGGACTGCCCACCGATGATCTGCATGCAGATGTTGTGGTTGGCATCCAGCAGGTCGATATCCGTGATCCCGGTGTTCGGGGTCAGCCGCGCCACTACGGTGATCTTGTCGGGGAGCGGTGCTCGTAGGCGCACCTCACGAATTTCCACCGGGACCAAGGCGCCATCATCCTTGTTGAACAATCCCATCAATAGAAGGGAGACGGTCTGGAGGGCGGAGTCGACGACCGCGGGGTGCGCGGCGTACCGGCCCTCGCGGGCAATAGTGCCGTCAAGGGTCGCCACCGCTGTGGTGTCCGAGACCCGGATCTCGGTGATCCTCCGGAATGCCGGTCCGTATTCCAGCCCGCTCGCGGCCAGGAGGGCATAGTAGTCGTCCGCGGTGATTTCGCCCAGCGAAGCAGTGGAAGGGATCTCGCCTTTGACCTCGTCGAAGCTGCCTTCGACCAAGCGGCCGGTGGCGTGCACCGTCCAGGCCGAGTCGGCCAGGCTGCGGGAGCGAATGGTGAAGCGACGGGTCGACTCCTCCAGATCCAGGCGCATGAGCGGTATTCGCCCGTCCTCGATGAGCAGCGGGGAGACGAACCGCACATCCTCCATTCCCGCTTGCGTGGATTCGGTACGCAGCAGCACGAGACTGAGTACTGCGTCCAGATAGCCTGCGGCGGGAAGGATCTGGGTGCCATTGATCACATGATCGGCCAGCCACGGCAGGGCCTGCGTACTCAATTCCAGTTGCCAGCTCTGGCTGCCTTCCAGGTCTTTGTCGCCCAGCATGACGTAGCCTTCTGGGGTGCCGTAGCGGAGAAGCCGGTCGATAGGTATTTCGTTGCGCAGGTGGGTTTTCTGCCAGGGGTAGACCGGTAGGTCGAGGTGTGGAGTGGGAGACGGTAGCTCGGCGAACAATCCCTCGATGTCCAGGACCCCAGCGGCATACAGTCCCGCGATGGTCTGCCGGATGCTGTCGGTGTCGTGTTGTTTGCGGTTGAGGGTCGCGACAGTGGTGCCGGTTTCGCCTGCCGTGCGCAGGATTTCGCGAATATCGGCGCCGAGTACCGGGTGTGGGCCGATCTCCAGGAACACTCGGTTGCCCGCGGCGATGAGTTCGCGGGTCGCGTCGGCGAAGCGTACCGGCTGGCGCACGTTGCCGCACCAGTAGTCGGCGTCCATCGCCGCATCGGTGAGGCGGGTGCCGGTGACGGTGGAATACAGCGGGATCTGTGGTGGGGAGGGGCGTAGCCCGGCCAGCGCGGTGCGTAGTTCGTCGAGGATGGGATCCATGAGATAGCTGTGGTAGGGCACCTCCACCTGCAGGCGTTTGGCGAATACCCCGTCTCCGGTGAGGGATTCGGCGATCTCATCGAGGCGGGCGATGTCTCCGGCCAGGGTTACCGCCGAGGGGCTGTTGATCGCCGCGATATCCACCCGGGTATCCCCTTCGAGCAGCTCTTGTGCCTCGGCCAGGGGCAGCCCGATCGCGAGCATGCCGCCCGACCCGGCGGTAGTGGCCTGCGACTGCGCCCGGTGATACCCCACCAGCAGCGCGTCGTGTAGTGATAAGGCTCCGGTCACATAGGCGGCGGCTACCTCCCCGACACTGTGGCCGATCACCACCGCGGGGCGGATACCCAACGCTTCCAGCTCGGCCACCAATGCCACCTGTACCAGGAAGTTCGCTGCCTGCGCTACCACCGTGGAGGTCGCCCGCGACTGCTCCTGCGGGCGTAGCAGTTCTTCGGTGATCGACCAGCCGGCGATCTGCTGGAACTCGGTGTCGATGCGGGCTGCTTCGGCGGCGAACACCCCGTCGGCCTCCAGCAGTCCGCGGGCCATGGCCCACCACTGCGGGCCCATCCCGGTGAACACGAACACCGGCTCGGCCACCTTGCTGGTGATCATCCGGCTCACTCGCCCGGCCCCCTTGGTGAATTCCATCAGCCCTTGAACCAATTCGGTGTTGTCGGCGAAGGGGATTCCGGCTCGGAACGGGTGATGGTTGCGTCGGGTCCACGCCGCCTCGGCCAACCAGCCGACATCAGCGCCCTCGGCGATCCGCTGGACGAACCCACTCGCCAGCTCCCGCACGGCTTGCTCACTGCGTGCCGACAGTGGCAGCACCATGTAATGCCGGGGGGTGCGCACTCGGCCGTTCCCGCCGGAATGTTCGGGTGCCAGGTACTCCTGGAGGATGGCATGGGCGTTGGTGCCGCCGTAACCGAAGCTGTTCACTGCGATGGTGAACCGTTCTACCTCAGGGCCGACTTTCTCAGCGTCCAGCTGCAACCGCAGGTTCAGTTCTTCGAACGGGATATCCGGGTTCGGGGTGCCCAGCCAACACTGCGGGGCGATGGTGCGGTGGTAGATGGCCAGCGCGGACTTGATCACACTCGCGATCCCCGAGGCGGCCTCGGTGTGACCCAATTGTGTTTTCACCGACCCCACCCCCAATGGCGTGGTCCGCCCTTCAACTGTCCCGTAGGCGCGGCCGATGGCTTTCAGCTCCAGCGGATCTCCCACTGGGGTGCCGGTGCCGTGCGCCTCAACATAGGTGATTTCATCCGGAGCGATCCCCGCCCGCCGGGTGACTTCTTCGGCCAGCTCTTCTTGCAGGTCGGCATTCGGCACCGTGATCGCGGTGGTGCGACCGTCTTGATTCGAACCGGTGGCTTTCACCACCGCGTAGATCCGGTCGCCATCGCGTTGGGCGGCGTCGAGTTTCTTCAGCACCACCATCCCGACCCCTTCACCCCGGCCGTAGCCGTCGGCGGAGGCGTCGAAGGCTTTGCTGCGTCCATCGGCGGCCAGGAAACCCCCCTTACACATCATGACGAACGTTTGTGGCTCTATCAGCACGTTCACCCCGCCCGCGACGGCCATCTCGCAGTCGCCGTTGTCGATACCTTGGCAGGCCAGATGAAACGCCACCAGCGACGACGAGCATGCGGTGTCCACCGTGATCGCGGGCCCAACCAGGTTCAGCGCGTAGGCCAACCGGTTGGAGACCATCGTGTACGATGCGCTCTCCGCGGTGTGCACATCGGTGTACGGCAGCGCCTGCGGGATGGATACGACGCCTACCTGGTCCATGGTGAACGCGCCCATGTACACCCCGATCGAGGAGCCGGAAATCCGGCCTGCGATCCCAGCGTCGTCGAAGGCCTCCCACGCGGTTTGGAGCACCAACCGCTGGTGCGGATCCATCCCCGCCGCCTCACGCGGTGAGATACCGAAGAAATCATGGTCGAACGCCCATGGATCGCTGTGCAGAAACGCCGCTCGTTTGACATACATATGTGAGGGGGTGCGTTTGTCCGGATCGTAGAAACGCCGCCAGTCCCAGCGCTCGGGTGGGATCTCTCGTACCCCGTCGCGTTTGCTGACTACGAGATCCCAGAACATTTCCGGGGATTCGATGCCACCGGCGTAATGGCAACCGATACCGACAATAGCAATATCAGACACATGAACTCCTGGGCCGAAACATGATTGCAGTGCCTGCGCGTTCGCACTCAATGGCGACGGTGGGCTTCGGAAATGGGTACCCATCGAGACGCACCGAGATGGCTCATTGGCTACTGGGCGCTTATGCGCAACTTACCATACCAGTCGGTTTTTTCAATGTATCGAATTTTTATAGATAAAATCTCGAAAAGGATTTCTGTGGTTTATTTCGTGATGTTCTCGTTGCTTTCGTATTCTTCAGATTCTGTTGACGGTGAGGCCTCGCCGGGAAATTTCGTGGGTGCGTGCGATCAAGCGTTCCATGATCGTGCGGGGGATATCCTGCGGACGGTGAGCATGGCGGGGGCGTTGTTGCCGATAGTGTAAAGGGGGTGAGGCCGGTTGGCTTCGATCGCTGTGCGGATGCGGGTGGCGATTTTCTCCGGGGTGACGCCCTCGGTCTGCCCCGCGTCGAGTATCTCCATGCGGGTAGTGGAATAGGCGGTGCGAACAGGGTTTTCGGTGAGGTATCTTATTTGCCGTTCCCGCAGGTCGGTGTCGACCCGGCCTGGTTCGACAGCGGTGAGCAATATCCCGAAGGGTGATTCTCTGAGCGCGCGGTGATCGCGAAATTGCGTAGTGCTGCCTTGGTGGTGGCGTAGGAGGAGCGGTAGGGCATCGGGAAGATCGAGTGCCAGGCACTCGACTCCGGCCCACGGTGTTCAGTGATTTTTCCGATTCCGGACGAGGCTTCGTTCATCGATGGCGGGGGAGTTCATTTCAGCGCTCGGCATTGCTTCGTCTTCCTGCTCCACTACTCCGGTGTGTATGTGGATGACCTGATTTGTTTCGTCCGATGACGTTTTTCTACCGGGGTGGTCGCTGCGGGTGGCTGGAGAAGAGACCGGAGTGCTGGGGATATCGCTGTCGGTCCAGCAGCCGGTTGGCTCTTGTATGCCACGCAGTATCACGGTGTCGTAGAAGGTCCATTCGGATCTCTCCTGCACTGTGGCGGCCTCGATCACGGCGGTACTCACCAGGATCCGCCGTGGCACGCTTTTGGCCGCGGTGGTGAGGCGGGCGGCGGTGTTGACCGCATCGCCGATCACTGTGAATTCGAGCCGGGTATCCGAGCCGACATCGCCGGCGAAGACCGGTCCGCGCGCCACGCCGATGCCGATATCGAGTTCGCCGGAGGCGAGCACCTCATCGCGGATGCGCCGCGCGGCGCGCAGGGCCGTGGTCGCGTTGTCGCGCAGGGCGATCGGCGCGCCGAAGATACATAGTGCCGCATCGCCTTCGAATTTGTTGACCAGTCCGTTGTTCTCTTCGGTCGCCGCGACGACGATGGCGAGCAGCCGATTCAGTTTGGCGACGAACTCTTGGGGCGGTAGTCCGGTGGACAGTTCCACCGAGCCGGTCACATCGACGAACAGAGCGGTCACCTCGCGGACGTCACCGGTGAGATCCGCTCCCCGCGCGAGTGCGCGTTCGGCCACCTCCGGCCCGACATGTCTGCCGAATACCTCGCGCATCCGTTGCCGCTCGCGCAGATTCGCGGCCAGCTCATTGACCGAGTGCTCCAGCCTGCCGATCTCGCTGGTGTTGCCGATCGGCACCTGGACGCCCAGTTCACCCTGGGTGATCCGGTCCAGCGCCCGGTGCAGGGTGTGCATCGGTGCGGCGACGGCCCGCGCGAGAAAAGTGGTTGCCAGTGCGCCGACCCCGATGCCGACCACGGACAGGTAGATGGCGGTCCGGACTCGGTCGGTGGGGTCCGAGGCGGGGTCGGCGAGCACGACGATCAGCATGAGTAGTGGTAGCGCCGCTGCCACCGTCCAGGTCACCACGACCCGTGCGAGTACAGAGGAACTCCAGTGCATCGTCCAGCCGAGCACCTCGGCGACTACCGGAATGGTCGGCCGGATCAGGCGGTCCACAATCAGGAAGGTAACCGCTGCCGATTCGAACGCGCCGAGCGTGAACAGCGCCGCGGTCACCCCTCGGTCGTTGTCCGGGGTCAGATGTTCGAAGATCGCGGTCGCCACGATCACCCCGGGAATCCACACCGCGAGCGCCCTCGAGCTGATCACGGCAGGCAGCCGGAGCATGCGGCGAGCTTCCGCAGCTGTCGGTGTGCGCCTGGCATCGAACCAGCCGAAATACACTCTCCGATCGCGCACCGCGAGCAGGACACCGAGCAGGATCCCCGCCGCCGGATAGATACCCGCGAGTCCCAGTGCGTGCAGCCAGTTCGCACCGAGTCTGTCGATGAACCCGTTCAGCCACAGCTGGGTGAAGATCACCGCGACGCCGCTGAGATTGGCCGTGGTGACCATCACCGCCAGACCGGCCCGCGCGGTGAGTGCCCATACGGCGAGTTTCGCGATCATCGCGTGCTGCCTTCGCCTCTGGTTCTATCGGGTCGCGTTCAACGCCATACCACGAGCCAGACTGCCGCGTAGTGGGTCAGCGCCGCGAGCACCGTGGCCGCGTGGAAGAACTCGTGGTGACCGAAAACGGTCGGCCATGGGTTCGGCCATTTGGTCGCGTAGAGGATGGCGCCACCGCTGTAACACAGGCCGCCGATCAGCAGCAGCAGGAGCGGGGCGAGGCCGACCTGGCTGTTCAATTCCCCGGCTACCGGCACGATGGCCCAGCCGAGCAGCAGATACAGCGGGACGCCGACCCATCGGGGTGCGGTCGGCCAGAGAAGTTTCATGGCTACACCGGCCATGGCGCCTGCCCAGACCACGGCCAGCACTGCCCGCCCGGTGCGCTCGGGCAGACCGAGTAGGGCGAACGGGGTGTAGCTGCCCGCGATGAACAGGAAGATCATCGAGTGGTCCGCCCGTTTCATCCTGATACGGGCAGTGGTGGTCGGCCAGGTCACCCGGTGATAGGTCGCGCTGATGCCGAACAGCCCGCACACCGTGAGGCCGTAGATCAGTGTTGCCCATCCCGCGGTCGCCGAGACCGTGGCGGCGGTAGCGATCAGTACGCCTGCGGCCACTGCCGCCACACCGGCGGCCCAGGTATGGATCCAGCCGCGCATCCGCGGCCTGCTGTCCGGTGCCGTTGGGCGCGTTTCGTCCCCCGGCGCAGGCGCTACTGCGACCAGGGGCGTGTCGGCGGCGCCGACCAACTCGGACACGAGTTACCTCCTCAGCTGAACCGTCGGTAACCTACGTAGCCGTAGCTTCGGGCTCCTGGCCACTGTACCGGCGTATCGCGGTCGCTGCCGGGATCAGGGCGTCGAGGCGTAGGGTTGCCCGCGTGGAACTTCCGAGTCAGGTGCGCAGCCTGCCGTATCGCATCTACGAGGCCCGGCTGTCCAGGCAGCTTGCAGGCAAGCAACATCCCAGGCATGTCGCGGTGATGTGCGATGGCAATCGCCGATGGGCGCGGGAGAACGGTTTCACCGATGTCAGTCATGGTCATCGGGTAGGGGCGCTGAAGATCGCCGAGCTGGTCGGCTGGTGTGCGGCCGAGGGCATCGAAATGGTGACCGTCTATCTGTTGTCCACGGAGAACTTGCAGCGCGGTGCGGATGAACTGGAGACGTTGTTCGAGGTGATCACCGATGTGGTCGAGGAACTTTCGGCTCCGGAGCAGGACTGGAGCGTGCGTCTGGTCGGCTCGTTGGAAGGCTTTCCCGAGTTGATCGCCAAGCGACTGCGCGCCGCGGTCGAGCGCACAGAGGAACGTTCGGGTGTGCATGTCAATGTCGCGGTCGGCTACGGCGGCAGACAAGAGATCACCGATGCGGTTCGTTCACTGGTCCGCCAGGAGATCGCCGCGGGGGAGTCCGGCGAAGACCTGGTACAGGCGATTACGGTGAACGCGATCGGCCAGCACCTCTACACCTCCGGGCAGCCGGACCCGGATCTCGTTATCCGCACCTCCGGGGAGCAGCGACTATCCGGGTTCCTGCTGTGGCAGAGCGCGTACTCCGAAATATGGTTCACCGAGGCGTACTGGCCGGAGTTCCGGCGAGTGGATTTTCTGCGCGCGCTGCGCGACTATGCCGCGCGGCACCGTCGATTCGGTATCTGATTCGCTCGCGCGGCGGTATGCCGGTGATGCCGCCGCTCACGACGCCCGCAGTATGGGAAATGTAATTCACATCACAATTTTCGTAGCCGCAATCGATTGATGCTGTGGTCGGTGTCTTTACGTAATACCAAGGTCGCCCGTGGCCGGGTTGGCAGAATGTTCTCCACCAGATTCGGGCGGTTGGTGTTGTTCCAGATCTCTTGGGCGGCGGCGGTCGCTTGTTCGTCGGTGAATCCGGAGTAGTGGTGGAAATGCGCGTCCGGATCGGCGAACGCGGTTGCCCGCAGCGCGAGAAACCTTTGTACATACCATTTCTCGATATCCTCGATGCGTGCGTCGACGTAGATCGAGAAGTCGAACAGATCCGAGACCATCAGTCGCGGCCCGGTCTGCAGGACGTTCAGTCCCTCGACGATGAGAATATCGGGTTGGTGTACACAGTGCAGTTGCCCTGACACGATGTCGTAGGAGACGTGGGAATACACCGGCGCGCACACCTCGGCCGCACCGGATTTCACCTCGGTGACGAATCGCAGCAGCTTGCGGCGGTCGTAGCTCTCCGGAAAACCCTTGCGATGCATGATGCCGCGCCGGATGAGTTCCGCGCTGGGATAGAGAAATCCGTCGGTGGTGACCAGGTCCACTCGCGGGTGATGATCCCAGCGGGCCAGCAGTGCCTGAAGTACGCGGGCAGTGGTGGACTTACCCACCGCGACGCTGCCCGCGACACCGATTACGAAGGGTACCTGGCGGTCCGGATGAGTATCGCCGAGAAAGGTCGCGGTCGCGGCGAACAGACGCTGACGCGCGGCCACCTGGAGATGGATGAGCCGAGCCAGCGGGAGATAGACCTCCGCGACTTCTTCGAGATCGATCTGTTCCCCCAGACCGCGCAGGCCGATCAGTTCTTCTTCGGTGAGCACCAGGGGAGTCGACTTACGTAGTGTCCGCCACTGTTTCCGGTCGAATTCCACATAAGGACTCGGCTCGCTCATTCGTGCCACTTACCCGACGCTCCGCATCGACAAACACGCACAGCGCTGGTGCGGATCCGGTGAGATTCGGTCAAGCTGTCGCCGCATAACCGAATTCTGCTCCGTGTCATCGTGGTGGGCTGAGTGGGGTACCACTACCTAGGGGTAACCGAGTCGATGACCGAGGTAGCACCCACTACTGTCGGCCGGTATGGAAGCGCATCCGTTCGTGACCGAATACC
The DNA here is from genome assembly GCF_047200775.1 of Nocardia spongicola. Classification (NCBI taxonomy): domain Bacteria; kingdom Bacillati; phylum Actinomycetota; class Actinomycetes; order Mycobacteriales; family Nocardiaceae; genus Nocardia; species Nocardia spongicola. The sequence continues at coordinate 40,133 of NZ_JBJZOO010000003.1, forward strand.
TGCGGCTCGGCCTCGCCTTCGATCGGTTGGAGGAAGGATTCGTCGACGCCTACACCGGTGATCCCGCGCTGCGCCGCGAGGTGCAGAATGCGCAGGCACCGCAGCCGCGCGAGTTGGCAAGGCGGGCCGCCGAGTTGCGGGTGGCGCTGCCGGATGCCGGGTTGGCGCCGGAGCGTGTGGCATTCCTTGACGTGCACTTGCGGGCGCTGGAATGCTCCGGGCGCAAGTTCGCCGGGGAGCGGATCGGGTTCGTCGAGGAGGTCGCGGCGTATTTCGACGTCGATATCGCACCCGGTGATGTAGCCGATTACCGCCAGGCGCATCGACGGATGGACGAAGTGCTCGCTGGGGACGGTTCCTTGACCGAACGGATGGCCGCGCACCGTAAGGCCGACGAGATCCCGCCGGAGCGGCTGTCGGCGTGTGTCGAGGCATTCTCCGGCGCCCTGCGCGAACTGGTCCGCGCCCGTTATCCGCTCCCGGAGCACGAGCACGTCACCTATGAGGTGGTCGGGGACAAGCCCTGGTCCGGGTTCAACTACTACCTGGGCAATTACCATTCCCGAGTCGCGATCAACGCCGACCTCACCCAGCACATGGCGCATCTACCGCAGTTGATCGCGCACGAAGCCTATCCGGGGCATCACACCGAGCACTGCCGCAAGGAGGCCGGGCTGGTCGCCGCTGGCCAGACCGAGCAGACGTTGTTTCTGGTGAACACCCCGCAATGCCTGATGGCCGAGGGCTTGGCCGATCTGGCATTGCGTTCGGTCATCGGACCGGGCTGGGGCAGGTGGGCGCAAGAGATCTACGCCGATCTCGGCCTGCGCTTCGACGGTGAACGAGCCGAACGCCTTGCCGATGCCTCGGCCATGTTGCTCGGTGTGCGGCAGGATGCCGCGCTACTGCTGCACGACCGGCGGCGTTCCCCCGACGAGGTGGCGGAGTTCCTGCAGACTTGGGGATTGATGACGCCACAGCGGGCACGGCAATCGCTGCGCTTCCTGTCCTCGCCGCTGTGGCGGGCCTATATCTCCACCTATGTGGAGGGCTACCGGCTGCTCGGCGGGTGGCTCGACCGGGCGGTCGATGCCGCCGACCGAGCCGACCGGTTCCGCAGGTTGCTCGACGAACCGCTCACGCCGGGCGCGGTGCGCGCCGCAGCCTGAGGAATACTGAAATCGTCGCACTCGCGGACTTTTTCATGGTTCACGGAGTGAGTGATTCGGGGAGCGGTCCTATGCGAGGCCACGGAACGTCCGTATCGCGTCGCGCGGCGTGCGTTCGGGCGCGGCCATTCTCCTCGGATCAGCGATTACCGCGGAAGATGACGCAGGTGGTGGTGGCGTGCGCGATCAGGCGACCCTGCTCGTCGACCACCTGCCCTTCGGCGGTCGCGGTGGTGCGGCCGACATGGATCGTGCTTCCGGTGGCGGTGAGCCGCTGGCCGTCGGTTGGGGCCGAGCGGATGTAGTTGACCTTCAGTTCGAGTGTGGTGTAGCCGATGCCTGCTTCCAGCGTGGTGTGTACGGCGCAGGCCATCACCGAGTCGAGCAGGGTCGCGCAGATACCACCATGTGTGGTGCCGAGTGGGTTGGCGAAATCGGGCCGGGTGCGCAGGGCCATAACCGCCTTGCCGTATTCGAGCTCCTCGATGTCCATACCGAGCAGATCGACGATCGACGGAGGACGGTTCGTCCCGGTCAGCGCGGTTCGGAGTAGTTCAAGACCCGATAGTTCGGCCAGGTCGAGCGTGGTTTCGGACATTACCCCATCCTCTCTGTGAACCGATCGGTTCACATCTGCGATCATTGCAACATGAACCGATTGGTTCACGCAACTGTGAGCAAGGAGCAGGCATGACCGCGGGCCCACGTATCAGGCTGATCGACAGCGCTATCGAACTGGTTCGTGAGCAGGGTGTACACGCGGCTGGGCTGGCCTCCTTGCTGGAGCGCAGCAACTCCTCGCGCAATTCGCTCTATCAGCACTTTCCCTCTGGTAAAGCCGAGCTGATCGAGACCGCGACCCAGGTCGCGGGCGACCGGATCGGCGCGGTGATCGACACGATCACCGCCGCGCCGCCCCAGCACTGGTTCGAGTCGCTCATCAGCTGGTGGATCGCCGCACTGGAGAAGACCGAGTACCGTGCGGGATGCCCGATCGCGGGTGCGGCGTTGGCCGAGTCCGACCCCGATGTGCAAGCCGCCGCCGGTGCTGTTTTCGCCGACTGGCACGGCAGGCTCGAGACGGCGTTGACCGCCGCGGGCCTATGCGCGCATGACGCGCGCTCGTTCAGCAGCTTCGTGTTCAGTGCGATAGAAGGCGCGATTATGCAGGCACGGGCGATGAAATCCGCGCAGCCGATGGAAGACGCCCAGCGACATCTCACGGCACTGTTGGAAAGCTACTTGCCCGCCGACGGTGAACTCCGCTGAGTGCGCGATTGCGGGGATATATCCCACAGCACGGCAGGACGGTGCGATCGTGACATCCTGATCGAAACTATCGCGCCCTGGCAGGACGAACCCCCTGCCGGGAGCCGCGGGCCGGGGCCAATAGACTGAGCGCGTGACGCAGACGACCGCCTCTGTCAATAGCCAGTCCCTCGGTGAGCTCGATCCTGAGCTCGTTGCCGCGATGGCAGGTGAACTCGCCCGTGAACGCGATACGCTCGAGATGATCGCCTCTGAGAACTTCGTGCCACGTGCGGTGCTGCAGGCGCAGGGCAGTGTGCTCACCAACAAGTACGCCGAGGGATACCCGGGTCGGCGCTACTACGGCGGCTGTGAGCACGTCGATGTGGTGGAGAATCTGGCGCGGGAACGGGCCAAGGAGCTGTTCGGCGCCGAATTCGCCAATGTACAGCCGCATTCCGGCGCTCAGGCGAATGCCGCGGTGCTGATGGCGCTGCTGGATCCGGGCGATAAGCTGCTCGGCCTCGATCTCGCGCACGGTGGTCACCTCACCCACGGCATGCGGCTGAACTTCTCCGGCAAGCTCTACGAAGTGCACTCCTACGGGGTGAGTAAGGAAGATCACCGCGTCGATATGGACGAGGTGCGCGATATCGCCCTCGGCGCGCGGCCGAAGGTGATCGTGGCAGGGTGGTCGGCCTATCCGCGCCACCAGGACTTCGCGGCGTTCCGTTCGATCGCCGATGAGGTCGGCGCCTACCTGTGGGTGGATATGGCACACTTCGCCGGCCTGGTCGCCGCGGGACTGCACCCCTCCCCGGTGCCCTATGCCGATGTGGTCTCCTCGACCGTGCACAAGACTCTCGGCGGTCCGCGCTCCGGTCTGATCCTGGCCAAGCAGGAGTTCGCCAAGAAACTCAACAGCGCGGTGTTCCCCGGACAGCAGGGTGGTCCGCTCATGCACGCCATCGCCGCCAAGGCTGTCGCCTTCAAGATCGCCGCGGGCGAGGAGTTCCGCGATCGTCAGGAACGCACACTATCCGGCGCCGAGATCCTCGCCGAGCGCCTCACCGCGGCCGATGTCGCCGATAAGGGCATCAGTGTGCTCACCGGCGGTACCGATGTGCATCTGGTGCTCGTCGACTTGCGCAACTCCGAGCTCGACGGTCAGCAAGGGGAAGATCTGCTGCATGAGATCGGAATCACGGTCAACCGCAATGCCGTTCCGTTCGACCCGCGTCCGCCGATGGTCACCTCCGGTCTGCGTATCGGTACCGCGGCCCTGGCCACCCGTGGCTTCGGAGATACCGAGTTCACCGAGGTCGCCGATATCATCGCCGGCGCGCTGAGCGGTACCGCCGATGCGGATGCGCTGCGCGGCCGGGTGCGCAAGCTGGCAGCGGACATTCCACTGTACGACGGCCTGGAGGATTGGCGCCTGCTTGGCTGATCCGATAATGCTTCTGGCACGGATACTGTGACGTGGTCGGCCGGTGCGGCTTAGGCTATGGCCATGACCGATGAACTCGACCTGAAACAGGACTCGATCACTACGGTGCGGGAATTCTTTACCGCACTGGCTATGAGCGCGCCCGAAGAGTCGATCGATCTGCTACATCCGGATATCGTCTGGAAGAACACCTCACTACCTGATGCGCGAGGTATCCGTCGAGTCGGTGGCGCACTGCGCGCTCTGCGCCGCGATTGGCTCGGATTCGACGTCGAGATACACCATATCGCCGCGGACGGCGAGGTGGTGCTCACCGATCGCACCGACTACTTACGCTTCGGCCCGGTGCGTATCGGGTTCTGGGTGACCGGAACCTTCGAGCTGCGCGATGGCCGAATCATCTTGTGGCACGATCACTTCAGCTGGGAGAACTTCCTGCGCGGTATCGTCGTCGGTCTCTGGCGCGCGGCGTTCACAAGGGGCTGATCCGGCTCAGGAGTGCTGGGTCAGGTACTGCCAGTACATCGGACGCAATACCTCGGCGACCGCACCGTCGCCCGCGTGGATGTAGTCGTCGATCAAGGGCAGGATGTATTTGATATCCGCCTCGCTCTCGGCGACATTGCCCGCGGCGGCCTCCGCGGCCGGGATCGAGGTGAGCAAACGCCATAAGAACTTCACATCACCGCGTCGCACGGCGAGCTTGATCGCTCGGTCGTGGAGTTCCTTCGACGACAGCTTCGTCAGATCCTCTTCTTCCTCTGCACCGGACATATCAGCGACTCTATCCGTCGTATCGAACGTCCGCGAGCATCCCATCCACGCATATGCGGTCCAGCGCTGCTGCCGTGCCGGGCCCGCGCTACTCGAGCTCGGTGCGATTTGCGGGAATTACGCGCCTCGATTGCCGCAGGTTCGGTCGTGATGTGTACCGCCTGCCGGAGCCGGCGCTCGGCCCGGTCCGGAATCACTAATCCTGCTGTGTTGTCCGCATGACACTCGAGCGTGTGCCCGCATGATGCTCCGGTTTACGACAAATTCACGGACATGCCCTTCCGTCTCTGAGCGCGGAAGCATGATTCGCAGGTAGCGTCGGGTATGCGGGCCGCGGCGGTGTGGCTCGTACGGGAGGTCCTGACCGTGACTGAGCTATTCAGTGCGAGAGGGCCGGCGCCCGGCCCTCGTGGCATCTGACGGCAACGTCGGATCTATCAGGACGGACCCGGTCCAGCGAGATCGTTCGTGCGAGTTCCGCATGAACACAGAGGAGCCCACCGTGACTGCTGCACGCTCCGTTTCCGCTCCCTCGGCGAACTTCAGCTCCGCGCACAGCGGAGCCGCCGCGAAGGGGGACAGCTCCGCGCACGCGCCCGGCAAGGTGTTCGTCATCGACACGTCCGTTCTGCTCTCGGATCCCTGGTCTTTCACCAGATTCGGCGAACACGATGTGGTGCTACCCCTGGTGGTCATCGGTGAACTCGAGGCCAAGCGGCATCATCATGAACTGGGCTGGTTCGCCAGGGAAGCCCTGCGCAACCTGGACGATCTGCGTTTGCAGTACGGCAGGCTGGATCAGCGGGTGCCGATCGGCGCCGAGGGTGGGACGCTGCAGGTGGAACTGAACCACACCGATCCCACCGTCCTTCCGATCGGGTTCCGTACCGACACCAACGATGCCAGGATCCTGGCCTGCGCGCTCAACCTCGCAGCCGAGGGCCGTGAGGTAGTACTGGTTTCCAAAGACATCCCGCTGCGGGTCAAGGCCAGTGCGGTGGGCATACCGGCCGACGAGTATCACGCGCAGGATGTGGTCACCTCAGGGTGGTCCGGCATGGTGGAGCTGGATGTCAGTCCGGGGCAGATCGATCAGCTCTATGCCGAATCGCTGATCGATCTCGATGATGCCCGGGAACTGCCCTGCCACACCGGTATCCGCTTGCTCAGCGCGGGCTCGAGTGCGCTCGGCCGGGTCACCCCGGACAAACAGGTGCGGTTGGTCCGGGAACGTGAGGCGTTCGGATTGCACGGCCGTTCCGCCGAACAGCGCATCGCGCTGGACCTGTTGCTGGACGAGAGCGTCGGGATCGTCTCGCTCGGCGGGCGAGCGGGTACGGGCAAATCCGCGCTCGCGTTGACCGCGGGCCTCGAGGCGGTGCTGGAGCGGCGCACGCAGCGCAAGGTGGTGGTCTTCCGCCCGCTGTACGCGGTCGGCGGTCAGGATCTGGGTTATCTCCCCGGCACCGAGAGCGAGAAGATGGGACCGTGGGCGCAGGCCGTCTTCGATACGCTCGACGGTCTGGCCAGTCGAGAGGTCATGGAGGAAGTGCTCAGTCGCGGCATGCTGGAGGTACTGCCGCTGACCCATATTCGTGGACGATCGCTGCACGATTCGTTCGTGATCGTCGACGAAGCCCAGTCGCTGGAGCGGAATGTCCTGCTCACCGTGCTCAGCAGGCTCGGAACCGGGTCGCGGGTGGTCCTCACCCACGATGTGGCCCAGCGCGACAATCTTCGGGTCGGCAGACACGACGGCGTCGCCGCGGTGATCGAGAAACTCAAAGGTCACCCGCTTTTCGCGCATATCACGCTGACCCGTAGTGAGCGCTCGCCGATCGCCGCTCTGGTCACCGAGATGCTGGAGGAGTACGGTCCGCACGCCTGATTCAGGCGTGTTGTCCGGTGTTCTGTGCCGCGGCCTGTCCGCCGGGTATTATCCGCCGCGATAGCTGTCCGATATGACTCGGTGATCACTCGGTGACCACCGAGTCATATCGGCAATCGGCCGAGGCTACGCACGGCGGCACGGAGCCCGTGGGGTGCTGGTAGCCCATTGCGAGAGGATGGACATGCACCACTTCGCTCGACGAACGGCTGGAATCACCGTGGCGCTCGCTACGACCGGGTTGATCGTGCTCGGCTGCGGCGACGACGAGGACGGCAGCACCGCCGCCGAGGGCATGACGACCACTACCGCGGCCCCCCGCACCCTGGAAACGACCTATCGCACCGGTTCGCGCAAGACGGCTACTACGGTGGAGGCCGCGGAGGAGACCAGGATCGCGACGGTGGCCGGTGAGATCGCGGTATCCGGCGAGATCTACCACGAATACCTGCGCAACGGCGGTCCGGACGGTCCGCTCGGCCTTCCGCTGGCCGCCGAGGAAAGCGGCCCTGATGCCAGCGAATACCAAGACTTCACCGGCGGCACCATCTACCTGGCCAGGGACAGTGAACCCCGCATCGTATGGGGTGAGATCCGTAAGGCATGGCAGGAGAACGGTGGTGCGCAGGGGCAGTTCGGCCATCCGGTCAGTGATGAGAAGACCATTCCCGGCGGGAAGCAGAGCGATTTCACCGGTGGCATCATCACCGTGGTCGATGGCGTTATCACCGTCACGCCGAAGCCGTAGTCCGGTTTCGGCGGTACTGCGGCCGCCGCACGGTCTCGTTTTCCTATCCATCCCGTCCATCCATCCCGCTGCCAGGGCCGAACCGCTAGGGTGGCTCGGTGCATACTCTCCTGACCGACCGCGAACTGCTCGAATCGCTCGCGGTGGATGTAGATCTGCTGCTGCGCAAGCACATCGATACCGCCGAAGAATGGCAACCACACGATCTCGTGCCGTGGGTGCAGGGGCGAAACTTCGCATTCCTCGGCGGCGCGGCGTGGGCGCCCGAACAGTCCACGCTCAGCGAAACCGCCCTGGCGGCGCTGACGGTCTCCGTATTGATCGCCGACAATCTGCCCTCCTATCACCGTGAGGTCGGCAAGCACCTGCGTACGGGCGCGTGGTGGCGCTGGGTCGGTCGCTGGACAGCCGAGGAGAACCGCCATGGGATCGTGATCCGCAACTACCTCATGGTCACCAGGGCAGCCGACCCGGAAGAGCTGGAGCGACTGCGCATGGCGCAGATGACCAAAGGTTTCCGTCGTCCGGCGATGCACCTGCTCGATATGCTCGCCACCTGCGCCTTCGAGGAGGCTGCCAGCGCGGTCCGGCATCGCAATATCGCGGCGCTCGGGGAGAACCCGCAGGTCGATGCCATTGCCGGGAGGATAGCGCGGGACGAAGAACTCCAGGCGGAGTTCTTCGCCGACCTGGTCGCCGCGGCCTTCGATCTGGTACCGGACCAGACCATGCGCGCTGTCGCCGAGCAGATCGCGGGCTTCCAGGTTCCCACGGCGGAATTGGCGGATGGTCGCTGCAGCGATACGGTGCTCGCCGAGGCGGGAATCTATGATCGCGCCGAGGAAGGCGAGCTGGTTTTCGCTCCCTTGTTGCGGCGGTGGAAGGTCTTCACCCGCACCGATTTCGGTTCGGATGGCGAATCGGCGCGCGCCGAACTGGCGTATCTGCGCGATTGAGCACTCCGGCCGGCCGAATACCACGGTAGCGCGGCCCTCGACGCACCGTGGCATTCGAGCCCGCCGGTTCGGTCAGTCGTGTTCCTGTGCCTTGGTCATGGCGAGCACGTCGAGACGGCGGTCGAGTTCCTCCTCGGTCAGCTGCTCCCCCAACAGGCCGCGGTCGATGACGGTCTGGCGAATGGTCTTCTTCTCTTTGAGCGCCTCTTTGGCCACCGCGGCCGCTTCTTCATAGCCGATCGCGGAGTTCAGCGGTGTGACGATCGAAGGCGAGGATTCGGCGAGCGTGCGCAGATGCTCGACATTGGCGACCAGACCACGCACGCACCGGTCGGCGAACAGTCGTGAGACATTTGCCAGCAGGCGTATCGACTCCAGCAGATTGCGGGCCATCACCGGGATATACACATTCAGCTCGAAGGCGCCGTTCGCGCCGGCGAAGGCGACCGCGGCGTCATTGCCGATCACCTGTGCGCCGACCTGAGTAACCGCCTCAGGGAGAACAGGGTTCACCTTGCCCGGCATGATCGAACTGCCCGGCTGCAGATCGGGCAGCTGGATTTCGGCCAGTCCGGTCAGCGGACCCGAGCCCATCCAGCGGATATCGTTGGCGATCTTGGTCAGGCTCACCGCGATCGTGCGCAGGGCACCGGATGCCTCGACCAGGCCGTCCCGGGCCGCCTGCGCCTCGAAGTGGTTCTCGGCCTCGCGCAATGAGTCGATCCCTGTGGCGCGCACCAGCTCCGCGACGACCTTCGTGCCGAAACCCTCCGGCGCGTTCAGTCCGGTGCCGACCGCTGTCCCGCCGATCGGCAGCTCACCGAGCCGGGGCAGCACGGCCATCACGCGGTCGATGCCCGCCGCGATCTGCCGGGTGTAGCCGCTGAACTCCTGGCCGAGCGTGATCGGCACGGCATCCATCAGGTGAGTGCGGCCGGATTTCACCACAGTGCGCCATTCGGCCGACTTGTCCAGCAGCGCCAGGCGCAGATGTTCCAGCGCGGGCACCAGATCGGTGATGACCGCTTCGGTAGCGGCGAGATGTGTCGCGGTGGGAAAGGTGTCGTTGGACGATTGCGACATATTCACATCGTCGTTCGGATGCACGACGACACCCTTGAGTTCGGCCAAGGAGGCGATCACCTCGTTGGCGTTCATATTCGAGCTGGTTCCCGAGCCGGTCTGGAAGACATCGATCGGGAACTGATCATCGTGGATACCGTCCGCGATCTCGTTCGCCGCGGCGATGATGGCATCGGCTTTCCCAGGATCGAGCAGGCCCAAGTCGCGGTTCACCGTGGCGCACGCGGCCTTCAACAGGCCGAGTGCGCGAATCTGCGCACGCTCCAGACCACGCCCGCTGATCGGGAAGTTCGTTACGGCCCGCTGGGTCTGCGCCCGCCACAGGGCGTCCACCGGAACCAGAACCTCGCCCATGGTGTCATGCTCGATGCGGTACTGCGTCTCCTCGGTCATGCTTTCGACCCTATGCCGGGGCCACAACGCATGACGCTGCCACGCCTGAGGTGCGCACCCGGTTGTCCGAATCGCCCCAGCAAATCCTGGTAGCCGATTGATCGAGTCTCTCTCGTGGTGAGCCGCATCACTATGTGGTCGTTCTGTGGAACCGTTCCTCGGTTCTCCCCGTCCAACACCATTGACGGACAAAAACTTCGGATTCATCCCCTGCGGGGTGCATAGAACCGACGACCGTCGCCATGATCCTTGCCGCATCGCGCAGGGTGCGGCAAGGACTGCATCGACCTTGATGCTTGACGGAACCGTGGAGGGAATACTGATATGTACGGCAAAAGATTGATCAGCGCTGTTGTTGTGGCCGGGGCGGTGCTGATGGGGGCTTCCGTTGGCTCGAGTGCCGCTGTGGCGGCGATACCGACCTATGCTACTGCTGATGCGCAGTTTGTCGCCGCTCCATCGAAGGACTCGTGTAGTAAAGCCATGAAGCTTTTTAAGGAGGCACCCCGCCTGCTTGCTAAGAATAAAGGAAAATCGGATCGAGCCAAGATGAACAATCTTAAGGCTAAGGTCGATAACGGCAGCGCCACTTCCTATGATCTTCCGGGAAGTATCCAAAGGGAGTTCCCAGGTGAGTTCAAAGGCAAAACCATCAGCGAAATCAAGAGAGAATGTGGAATTAGGTGACTGAAGAAGAAAGCTCAGCGGGCGAACCTTGGTCCGAGAATGTGGACTCCGATGAGATACGCGAGCATCTCACGGGTCTGTCGTTGGCGGACCTTGTGGAGTGGTTTTCGGCCGATGACGAGTACGACCACTACTACGAAGAGGTCGCCAAGAAGCTGTACGAGCACGGTCGAGCCGGTATCGAGGTGCTCTTTGCGGAGTTGGACGGTCGACGTGTCTCACAGTGGCGCGCGGCACTGGTCGTACTGTCCCTATACCAGGGTGAGGATCCGAAACTCGTCGAAAAGGCCAAGCTTCGGGTGGGTGATCCCGAGCCGTTGATCGCTGGGGACGCGATCTGGTTTCTCCGTTTGTCCGGGAACACCGACCTGAGCGACACCATCCGCGGTATGAAAGGGCACCCGGATGAGTTCGTGCGTGCCAAAGTGTTGGAGTACCTGGCTTATACGGAGCTGGAGGCAGTGTATCCGGCGTTGGTGCAGGGCCTCGGCGATACCAGCTATATCGTGCGGGAGACGATCATCGACGTGTTCGACGACCTCCAGGTGACCGACGCGATCGGGTTGATCGAGCCGTTGCTGGAAGACCCGCACGAGGATGTCCGCCAGGCGGCCAGGACCGCCGTGGACAACCTGCGTGATCTCCTCGATTCGCCCGAGTGAACTACTGACGCGCAACCGAAACCCGGCAGCCTGTTGCCGGGTTTCGGTTGCTGTGGGGCGAGACCGTCACATCCGGAAGCCCGGCCACCGATGAGTGGGCAGAGAAGATGCGCCTGCCGACACCGTTGCGACCTGAGCATTGCAGGTCGTGCCGCTTCTGTTCACGGGCCGAAGATCTCAGCTCTGTACAGCTAGGTGTGGTGATGGATCCTGTGGCGCTGCGGAATCAGGCAGCGCCACAGGCGATGAGGGATCAGGGCAGCGGCGGGACCGCGTGTTCGTCGCCGATGAAGTCGACCGATGAGTATTCGTGCAGTTTGGTCAGGCGGTGGTAGGCATCGATCATGCGGACGGTGCCGGACTTCGAGCGCATGACGATCGACTGGGTCGATGCGCCGCCGCTGTAATAGCGGACACCGCGCAGCAGGTCGCCATCGGTGACGCCGGTGGCGCAGAAGAAGACGTTCTCGCCGGAGACCAGGTCTTCGGTGGTCAGTACGCGGTCGAGGTCGTGGCCCGCGTCGATGGCTTTCTGCTTTTCTTCGTCGTCCTTCGGGGCGAGCATGCCTTGTAGTGCGCCGCCCATACAGCGCATCGCGGCGGCGGCGATGATGCCTTCGGGGGTGCCGCCGATGCCGACCAGGATATCGGTGCCGGAGTCGGGGCGGGCCGCGGCGATCGCGCCCGCGACATCGCCGTCGGAGATCAGGCGGATGCGGGCGCCCGCATCGCGCACTTGCTGGATCAGTTCCGCGTGCCGGGGACGGTCGAGGATGCAGACGGTCAGGTCGGACTTCGAGGAGTTCTTGACCTTGGCGACCCTGCTGATGTTCTCACTGATCGGCGCCGAGATATCGATGACGTCGGCGGCCTCGGGGCCGACGGCGATCTTGTGCATATAGAACACCGCCGATGGGTCGAACATCGCGCCCCGCTCGGCCACGGCGAGCACGGAGATCGCGCCGGGGGAGCCTTTGGACATCAGGGTGGTGCCGTCGATCGGGTCCACCGCGAAATCCACCTCGGGGCCGGTGCCGTCGCCAACGGCCTCGCCGTTGTACAGCATCGGCGCTTCGTCCTTCTCGCCCTCGCCGATGACGACGATGCCGCGCATGGACACCGAGCTGACCAACTGTCGCATGGCGTCGACAGCAGCGCCATCTCCCCCTTCTTTATCGCCGCGCCCGACCCACCGGCCCGCGGCCATCGCTCCGGCTTCGGTCACGCGGACCAACTCGAGTGCGAGGTTGCGGTCGGGCGCCTCGCGGCGGCTCGGAGTCGGGGAAGTTGCCGTCATTGCGGGGTGCCTCCTGTGCATCGATGCGTACCAGTCGATTGTCTCATTCGGCAGGACACGGCTGTTACCCCTGTTCGGGGAGCGGGGTGCGCGGCGGAGTGCGGCCGCGCGAGTGGATACTGGGAGCGTGCCGTACCAAAAGCCACGCATCATGAACGACTACCGCGATCTGTTCTGGTCGCTGATCCCGTTGGTGGCGATCGCTGTGGTATTCGCCGGACTGGCCAGCCAGTGCAGTTTCGCCGCGAGTGGCCCGACCCAGGGGCAGATCCCGCACTTCGATGTGCGGGCCGCGCTCACCGCCGACGCTCGGACTCTGCCGTTCCCGATCCGTAATCCGGACGTGCCGGAGGGCTGGACGCCGAACTCGGGCAGTCGCGAGTCGATCAGCGGCGCGGGTGGTGGGGCGGTCAGCACCGTTGGCTACATCACGCCGCAGGGCACGTATATGCGATTCACCCAGAGCAGTGCGACAGAGGAAGCGCTGTCCCGGTTCGTGCTCGGCTCCCGGTACGCCAGCGGTGTCGAACAGGTCGCCGCACAGCAGTGGACGGCCTATGCCGAGCCGGGCGAGGAGACCGCGTGGATCGCCGATCTCGGTCAGTCCAGAGTGTTGATCACCGGTGCTGGTGACCGGGCGGCCTTCCTCACCCTGGCCGAGGCGATTACCACCGCTGTGCCGCTGCAGCGCTGAGATACCCGGCCTTACTCGTTTGCGGCGGCTGTCGCCCGGTGACTCACCACGTTGACAATGGTTCCGCTCGGGTCGCGGACGAAGAAGCGGCGTACGCCCCACGGCTCGTCGCGTAAGGGATAGACGATGTCGGCGCCCGCGGCGGTCATCGTCGCGTGTACGGCGTCGACATCCTCGACTTCCACACTCATGTCCGGCTGGAGTTCCTCGGTATCCGAGCTGAAGAGCAGCACTTGGGCGGTGGGGTTGGTGGGGGAGGCCATGATCACCACCCAGCCCAGATCCATTGCCTCATGGAAGCCCAACGACCGGTAGAACTCGCGGCTGGTGGCCAAGTCGGTGGTGCGGATATCCGGGGTGGCACGGCGGATCGTCATTCGTGTTGCTCCGAATCTGTGCGGTGCAGGGCATCCGCCACGCGCAGGCGTGCGCCCTCCAAATGCCGCTCACAGCGGTTGGCCAGAGCTTCACCGCGTTCCCATAGGGTGAGGGATTCGTCCAGATCGAGGCCGCCCTGTTCCAGGATCTTCACGATGCCTGCCAGTTCGTCGCGGGCGCGTTCATAGCCGAACCCGGCGATATCGGAGTCGCCGTCCTCGACGGCTCCCGCCGTGTTCTCTGGTGTCGACTTGCCGGATTCGGCCATGATCAGTTCCTCCCGGTGTCGGTATGCGTCCCGCCGAGCGCCTCGGTGCCGAGCGCGGCAGCCGTGACAGCGCCATCGGCGACCCGGATCCGCAGTTGGCTGCCCGCGGGTGCGTCCGCGATCGAGCGCACCACTTGGCGTTCCTGGCCGGTGACGCGCTGTACGACAGCGTAGCCACGGGCCAGTGTCGCGGCCGGGCCCACCGCGGTGAGTTTCTCACGCAGATGTCCGGTCGCTGTGGATTCGGTGCGAAGCAGCTGTTCGGCGCTCCGCCGCGCCGCTGTGCGCAGCCGCTCGATCTCCTCTCGACGCTGGTCGATATCGCGCAGCGGGTCGGCGAGCACAGGTCGGGAACGCAGTTGGGCGAGTGTTCTGGTCTCGCGCTCGACCCAGCCGCGTAATGCGGCCGCGGCGCGGGCGCGTAGTTCCCGGATACCGGACAGCTCCGCGGCGGCATCCGGGACCACCCGCTTGGCGGCATCGGTCGGGGTGGCGGCGCGCAGATCGGCGACCGAATCACTGAGCGGGGTGTCCGGCTCGTGGCCGATCGCGCTCACCACCGGGGTGGTCGCGGCCACGATAGCGCGACACAGTGCCTCATCGGAGAACGGCAGCAGGTCTTCTACGCTGCCGCCGCCGCGTGCGAGCACGATCACTTCCACGGCGGGGTCGCTATCGAGCTCGGCCAGCGCGGCGAGTAGCTGAGGCACCGCATTCGGTCCCTGCACCGCGGTATTCCTTATCTCGAAACGCACTGCGGGCCAACGATTTTGTGCGACGCTCAGCACATCGCGCTCCGCGGCGCTCGCACGGCCGGTGATCAGTCCGATTGTGGCAGGCAGGAATGGGAGCGGTCGCTTGAGCCGGGGATCGAACAGTCCCTCGGCCTCGAGTAGTGCCTTGAGGCGTTCGATGCGGGCCAGTAGTTCGCCGATGCCGACAGGGCGAATCTCCATGGCGCGCAACGAGATCGTTCCTCGTCCGGTGAAGAAGGAGAGTTTGCCGTAGACCACTACCCGGCTGCCCTCCTGTAGCGGGACGGAGGAAGCGCGGATCAGATCCGGTGCACAGGTCACCGACAGGGACATATCAGCGGACGGATCGCGTAACACCAGGAATGCCGTCCGGGTGCCGGGGCGCAGGTTGATCTGGGTGATCTGCCCTTCCACCCAAATGCTGCCGAGCCGGTCGATCCACTGGGCGACCTTGATGGCCACCGAGCGGACCGGCCACGGGTGCTCCGCGGAATTCGCGGGTGCGTCGGCCGGTTGGCCGGAGGTGCCCCGGCCAACCGGCGGTGCCGGGGGTGTTCCTGGTTCGGTCACTGGGCCTGCACGGTGGCGATCCGATTCGTCAGCATGGTTACGAATGGTGCCCTCGCGCGGGTGCGCTGCTCATATTCCAGCAGCGCCTCGAGGTCTTCGAGGGTCAGCATACGCAGCCGGGCGCGCAGCTGGGCCAAGGTCATGGTGGCGTAGTTGTAGCGGGTGGCGATTTCCGGTTCGGCGATATCGGGCTCTGGTTCAGCGGCCTCGGGCTCATGGCGGGTATGGCCGTTGGTCTCGGCGCTGCGGATGGAGCTCTCCGCGGTGAAGGGTGCGGATGCCAGGGGCGATTCTTTTGTGGTGGCGGCCGTGGCGTCGTCGGCGGTGTGCTGATCGAATCGGCTGGTTGCGCGGGGGCCGGAGTCCGGTTTATCGGCGAGGTCTTCGTCGAAGGTGGCCCACTCCGGCTGTTCGACCGGATGGTCGGAGAAATGCTCGAAAACCGCGTCGCCCTTCAGCGCCAGGCTGGTTATGAACTGCTGGATGTGCATGGTCGTCTGCAGCATCTGACTGATGGCTGTGATCGGGAAATGCATTGCCGCTGTGGGGAGTCGACGAGTCTCTTCGATCGCGTACACGGCGGCGCCTGCGGCGACACGGGCCATAAAGGGTGGTCGAAACATGGTCCTAGCCTGCCCGAAAAGGTGTGTCATGCAAAGGAGGTGTGCGCAGGATTCGAATATTCGTCCGCCTCGGCGCGTGACGGATCGGCCCGGATTTCGCGGCGCTGCGATCATATGTGGAGGATAGACGCACATCATCGATAAGCGGGGTGTGCGACTCCCGCGAATTTTCGCGGTCGTGTACCGGCGCCGGTCAGCTTCCGGTGGCTGGATATCCCGGCTACCGCTCGGAGCGGGCTCGTGCTTGGAGGATGTGAGAGGCAACTCCCCGACGTGGCGGGGACTCGGGTCGCACGTATCCTGTGGGCATGTCAGCGGCCATCCCCTTGAACGTCGGAATCGCCCGATCGGCAGGCGCCGCCCCGGCCGCCGACGGCGGAAAACGTGTACTGCTCGCCGAGCCGCGTGGGTACTGCGCCGGTGTGGACCGCGCGGTCGAAACCGTGGAGAAGACGTTGGAGAAGCACGGCGCGCCGATCTATGTGCGTAAAGAGATCGTGCACAACCGGCATGTGGTGGAGACACTGCGTGAGCGCGGCGTGATCTTCGTCGACGAGACCGACGAGGTCCCCGAAGGCGCGGTCGTCGTGTTCTCCGCGCACGGTGTCTCTCCCGCGGTGCACGAGTCCGCCGCGACGCGCGGGCTGCACACCATCGATGCGACCTGCCCGCTGGTGACCAAGGTGCACCAGGAGGCAAAGCGGTTCGCCCGCGACGACTACGACATCCTGCTCATCGGGCATGAGGGCCATGAGGAGGTCGAAGGTACCGCCGGTGAGGCGCCAGAACACGTTCAGCTGGTCGACGGACCCGACGCGGTCGACACGATCAGGGTGCGTGACGAGTCGAAGGTGATCTGGCTCTCGCAGACCACGTTGAGTGTGGACGAGACGATGGAGACGGTGCAACGACTGCGGGAACGGTTCCCCGGTCTGCAGGACCCGCCCAGTGATGACATCTGCTACGCCACGCAGAACCGCCAAGTGGCGGTGAAGGCGATGGCGCCGGAATGCGATCTGGTGATCGTGGTCGGCTCCCGTAATTCCTCGAACTCGGTGCGCTTGGTCGAGGTCGCGCTCGGCGCGGGTGCGAAGGCAGCCCACTTGGTGGACTTCGCCCGCGAGGTCGACCCGGCCTGGCTCGACAATGTCCGCACGATCGGCATCACCTCGGGTGCGTCTGTTCCTGAGGTGCTGGTCCGTGGGGTCCTCGACATGCTGGCCGAGCACGGTTACAGCGATGTCCAGCCGGTCACCACGGCCAATGAGACCCTCGTCTTCGCGCTGCCGCGGGAATTACGCGACGCTCGCCGCTGAGCCGAGTGCCCCCGCCCCGTGAGCAGGCGGGGCGGGCTCGGTTCAAGAGTTCTCCGGTCGCCGCCGTTCGGCACGGGCCGTATCGCGGTAGCGTACCGCGGGCTGCGGATGTGGCGGAATATCGCGACGCCCCGGCCCGCGCGGCGGTGTGTTCTGCACGCGGGGCATGGCCATGGTCTTGGCGGCGGTGCCGCGCGCGTTGGCGCGGTCTTCCCGTGGCCGGGAGGAAGTGGCCCGGGGTGGAGTATCGGCGACCTGTGTCGTGGCCCGGCGAGCCGACCCGGTCGGGGGCTTATCGACCTGCTTCGGTTCCGGTTCGTCCTTCGGATGGCGGGTTTTGCGCCGCGCCGCCTCCGCGAGCGTGCCGGAAGTGCGGGCGGACCTGGCCTGCACCGCTTTCTTCCCGGTCCGCGATGTGCCCCGACTGCTACCGCGCCGTGGTGCGGTCGAACCGTCCGTCCCCTCGGTCCTGCGGTGCATCAGGATGCGAGCACCGCCGATCAGCAGGACGATGACCGTAGCCGACATCATGGTCGGGAACCGGCTTACCAGCGGGATCGCCAGATTCAGCAGGATGTCTTTCAGCGAGGTCGAATCGGCCCCGGACAGCTGCTGGTAGGCCAACGGCACAGCCAGGAACAGCAGCAGTGGCGGAAGCACCATGACGTCGAACAGGCCCCGGTAACGCACGGCGGCGACAGCCGTCACACACCCCGTTGTGTACAGCGCGGCGAAGGTGCCGGTCAGCTCCTTGCCGCCGCCGAGGGCATCGATGAGAAATCCCAGAAACGTGCAGGCGACAGCGATGAGTATCGCCCCGCCGACCGGGATTCCCGGCACCGAAGGCACGAGGGAACGTTGCGGCGCGGGCACCCGGGATCGCGCACGTTGGGAAGCAGCCACGGTATGCAGACTAGTTGCCTGCGCGCCCTGCACTGTGGTGGCACGACTATATGCCTGCTCACTCGGCTATGGTCCGGTCGAGAGAAGTCACCACGGAGCTGCCGAGTTGCGTACCGAGGCGGTCCGGACAATTGTGCTGCCGCTCACGCTGTGTCGATTACCGCATGACCGGGATTCATCGTGGTCGCGCTGTGCCGCCACCTCCGGTTCCGACTGTTCTTCCGAGGGTGTCCGGCGCTGCCTGGTCTCGGACAGCAGCCGCTGCCGCGACCGGAAGCCGATGACGCGGGACACCGTGATCAGGGGCGGTGTCGATCAGGAATGTGGCATCCGGGTTGAAGTCGGATGGCGGCTTGTCCTACGGTTTCGCGACATGCGGATGCTGCATACCTCGGACTGGCATATCGGGCGGACGTTTCACGGGGTCGATCTGCTTGCCGACCAGGAACGTTCGCTGACCGCGATCGCGGAACTGGTGGCCGAGGAAGCGGTCGAGGTGGTGCTGCTACCCGGTGATGTGTACGACCGGTCGATTCCGAGCGCCGACGCCATCGCGGTATGTAACCGGGGGTTCGAAGCCATTCGTGCGGCCGGAGCACAGATCGTGGTCACCTCGGGTAATCACGATTCGCCTGCCCGGCTTGGTGCGGGTGCGAGTTTTGCCGCGGCGGGCGGATTGCATCTGCGTACCACCACAGCCGCGGCCGATCGGCCGGTGCTGCTGGCAGACGAGCACGGGCCCGTGGCGTGCTACGGCATCCCGTATCTGGAACCGGAGATCGTTCGCACCGAACTCGGTGTACCGCACGCCCGCTCCCACGCCGAGGTTTTGGACGCGGTGCTGGCCCGGATTCGTGCCGATATCGCGCGGCGGCCCGGCGTGCGCACGGTTGTGCTGGCACATGCGTTCGTCGTCGGTGGGGAGGCGAGCGGATCGGAGCGGTCGATTTCCGTCGGCGGAGTGGAGACGGTGCCGCTGGCCGCCTTCCACGACATCGACTATGTGGCGCTCGGTCATCTGCATTCACCGCAGACCCTGGCCGAGTCGGTGCGCTACTCCGGCTCCCCGTTGCCGTATTCGTTCGGGGAGAGCGCACAGCGTAAGGCGGTCTGGATCGTCGACCTGGACGCCTCCGGCCTGCAGTCGGTTCGTCGCAGGCAGCTGCCGATAATCCGGGGCCTGAGCAAGCTCACCGGCACGGTGGAGGAGTTGCTGAGCGATGCGCGCCACAGCGCGGCCGAACAGCACTATGTCTCGGCCGTGCTCACCGATCCGGCCCGCCCGGTCGACGCCATGCGTAAGCTACGGGAACGGTTCCCTTATGCCGTGCACGTGGAATGGATGCGCCCGGAAGGTAATCCGGAATTGCACTACCGTGAGCGAGTGCACGGCCGCCGTGATATCGAAGTAGCCCGCAGCTTCCTCACCGACGTCCGCGGGTTGCCGGACTCGAGTGATATGGCGTGGCTGGAACGTGCGCTGTCCGCCGCGGTCGCCGAACCCGAGCACGCGGCTACCGGCCTCGACGAAGTGCCCGCATGAGTATGCGGGGAAGGGGGAACAACGTGGGCTTCCCGCGGAAACAGGGCACCGGCACGGTATGAGGCTGCACAAGCTGGAGATCACCGCATTCGGCCCGTACGCGGGCACCGCCACTGTCGATTTCGACGAGCTCGGCGCCGACGGTCTGTTCCTGCTGCACGGCCGGACCGGAGCGGGCAAGACCACGGTGTTGGACGCGATCGCGTTCGCGCTCTACGGCAAGGTGCCAGGTGCGCGCGGGGAGAGCAAGCGGTTGCACTCCGATCACGCATCGGAACGGACACCGCCGCAGGTGGTGTTGGAGGCGACCCTGGGTGGGCGGCGGCTGCGCCTCACCCGCAGCCCGGAATTCGAGCGGCCCAAACGGGATGGCAGCGGTATGCGTACCGTGCCTGCCAAGGCGACACTGACCTGGTTGGACGGCCACGGCGAAAACCTGTCCCGGATACCCGATATCGGCGCCGAGGTCCTGCGACTGCTCGGTATGAGCGCCGATCAGTTCTTCCAGGTGGTGCTGCTGCCACAGGGCGATTTCGCGCGGTTCCTGCGAGCGGATAACGAAGAGCGCGAGAAACTGCTCGAAAAGCTCTTCGACACCAGGCGTTTCGGTGCTGCCGAGCAGTGGCTCGCCGATAGGCGCCGCACCGCCGCGGCCGATCTGGATACCCGCACCGAAAGCATCAAGCGACTGATCATTCAGGTGGGTATGGCCGCCGGAGTAGGGGACTCGGTCGGTCTGATGGAGTCGGTCGGCTGGTCGCAGGAGCTGTTGGCTACTGCCCGCGCTGAGCTGGCCACAGCGGTGGCGGAAGTCGAACGCTGCGAACGTGTCGCGGCACAGACGAGGGAGCACGCGGCACAACAGCGTCGGTGGAACGAGCTGCGCGGTCGCTCGGCCGTGGCGCGGCAACAGCTGGACGATCACGCCTCGTCCGCGCCGCGGCGCGGCGCCATGCAGGCCGAACTCGAGCTGGCGCGGCACGCCGAGCCGGTAGCGGAGGCCATCGACGAGGCGCGGTCGGCGGTCCGGGAGCAGCGGCGACTGGATGGTGCGAAACAACAGGCGGCCCAGCGCTTGACGGCCCGGCTGCTGGAACCGGCGAGCGCTGATCTCGGCAGGGAAGAGCTGCTCGGGGAACAACCGCGTGCGGCTGATGCCCTCGGGACCGATACCGCGGTGCGGCTGCGCGCCGATGCCGATATCGATGCGGCGATCCAGCGCTGGAGCGGACAGATCGGCAGGCTGGACGAAGTACGCGCCGATGCCGACGGGCTCACCCGGCTCGACAAGGAACTCGGTGCCTTGCGCGCCGAAGACGCGACAGTGGAGCGACGTATCCACACGCTCACCCAGCGATGCGATCAGCTGCCCGCCGCACTCGCTACGGCCGAAACCGGATTACGTGAGGCGACCGAAGCGGCTGCGATATTGCCCGGGCTGCGTAAGGAAACCGAACGACTGCAGACCGCGGCCACGGCAGCCGTCGAGCTTGCTGCCCGCCGTAGTGCGCTCGACCATGCCAGGGTGGAGTTCGATACGGCACGCGCGGCGCACCTCGATGCCAAGGAGCGGGTGATCGACCTGCGGGAGCGACGGCTGACCGGAATGGCTGCCGAGCTGGCCGGTGAGCTGGTCGACGGAAACCCGTGCGCGGTGTGTGGTTCGGCCGAGCATCCCGCGCCTGCCCAGCCCACCGCGACCGCGGTGTCCGAAGCCGAAGAAGAGCACGCCATGGCGGCCGAGCGTGCGGCCGAGCGCACCAGGGACCATGCCATGGCCGGTATCACCCAGCTGGAGCGCGAGATCGAAGCGCTCATCGCCCGCGGCGGCGATGCCGATCGGGTGGAACTCGCCGCGGCGGTGCGCAGCGCGGCCGATCGCTATGCGGACCTGGCCGAACTGGCCGAACGCGCCGACAGTCTGACCACCGAGCGCAACAGGCTGCGCGAGGAGGAAACGCGCGTACACGAGCAGCTACGCGAATACGAGGCCAGGCGCAGCGCGATCGCGGCCACCCTCGCCGCCGCCGAGATACGCCGCACCGAGCTCACCGAACGGCTGCGCGCGGTGGCAGGCGCCGATGAGACCATCGACCGCCGCCGCGCCCGGCTCACCGCCCTGGTCACCGAGGCGACCACATTGCGCGATGCCCGTGCGGAAGCGGAAGCGGCGGCCGACCAAGTAGCGGCGCTTGCCGACCGGGTGGAAAAGCTGGCCCGCGCGGCAGGTTTCGGCACCGATGATCCCGCCACGGATACCACGCCCGGCGCTGTCCGCGATGACATCGCCGTATTGAGCGCGTACGCGAAAGTGATCGCCGCCGCATCCCGTACCCGCGTGCGGCAGGACGAGATCGAAGCGGAACTCGTGGCGGCCGACCGGGCCCGCGCGCATGCGGAAGCTGTGCTGGCGGAACCGGAGATCCAGGCGGCGATGGCACGGGAGCCCGGTGATCCGACGGAGCTGGACGCGCGGGTCGCGGCCGCGCAGGAGGCGCTGAACACCGCGGTCGCGGCCCATACCGAGGTGAGTGGACGGGCGAGCCGACTCGCGGAACTGGGCGGTCAGCTCTGGGCCGCGGTCGACCGGATCGCCCCCGCGCAGCGGGCCTTCGAAGAACTGGATGGGCTCACCGATGTGGTCGCCGGGCGGGGTGCGAACAACCGCCGGATGTCCTTGCACTCCTATGTCCTTGCCGCCCGCCTGGAAGAGGTGGCGCAGGCCGGATCGGTGCGACTACGGCGAATGTCCGGTGGGCGTTATGAATTCGTCCACTCGGATAAAGCAGGACGGTACGGTCGTCGCGGTGGACTCGGGCTCGATATCCGCGACGACTACACCGGTGCCATTCGTCCGGCCAAAACGCTCTCCGGCGGTGAGACATTCATGGCCGCCCTGTCCTTGGCGCTCGGTTTGGCCGATACGGTCGCGGCCGAATCCGGTGGAATAGTGCTGGACACTCTTTTCATCGATGAGGGTTTCGGTGGTCTGGACGCCGACACCCTCGACGCGGTGATGGGGGTGCTCGACGAACTGCGGGCAGGGGGCCGGGTGGTCGGCGTGGTCAGCCATGTGGACGAGATGCGGCAGCGTATTCCCAGCAGATTGCATGTGGTGCGCGGTCAGACCGGTTCTCGGCTGCAGGCCACCATCGCCTGAGATCGGTTACCCTGTGCCGGAGCAATAGCAGTCTGCAGAGTTTCGAAAGAGGTCCAGGTGGGCAGACAGGAGTACACAACACTCCATTTCTCGCAGTCCAACCCACTGGGCGAGGGGCAAGCAGATGTACCCAAGCTGCTGAAAACGGTTGCGGCGACTCTGCAGGATTTGGGTGACATCACCGTTACGGACCTGATCCTTCATAACGAGATCACTGCAGACGGGGACTGGCCGTCCATCACGGTGTACTACGACCGGGAGAACGGTACCGAATAGGCAGCCCGACAAAGACGTCACAGTCTGATCGAGCAATGGAACGCCGACCCGAGCCATTGGTTCGGCGCAAAACCCCGGAAGAAATCATCGAATCACTCGATAAATATTCTCAACGCATTTCAGGAGCGAAACACCAGGTATGTCCTCGATGATCGGTCGTTGCCGGAATGCACCCGGTCAGGGTCGTTCGGTGCGCGCAGAGCCGGGATGTACCCCTTCATGGTCGAGCAGCTTGCGTTTCACCGGTAACCCCCAGCGGAAGCCGCCGAGTGCGCCGCCGGTGCGCAGGATCCGATGGCAGGGCACGAACAGTGCGGCGGCGTTGCGGGCGCATGCGTTGGCCGCGGCACGGGTGGCCTCGGGACGACCTGCCTTGGTTGCGAATTCGGTGTAGGTGAGCGTGCTGCCCGCCGGGACGGTACGCAACACTTCCCAGGCGTGCGTCAGGAACTGCCCGGAGCGCTGACGAACCGGAATCGGGTCGATCGCGGTGAGATCACCGGCATGGTAGGCGGTGATGGCTTCGGTCACCGCGCCGAGCGAGTCCCGTTGCCGCAGTTGAACTGGGCGCAGTGTGGTGTGGATCAGACCGCGTAAGTTTTCTGCGTCGTCGGTCCAGCCGGCGGCCAGGACCGCGCCGTCAACGTCGACAAGGGCGGTGAACGGACCGAGCGCGGTATCGGTTATCGCGAAATCGGCTGTGGTGTTTCTTGTTCTGCTCGTATCGGTATGGATAACGCCGTTATCATTCATGATTCGGCCGAGCCTTTCGTCGTGGTGTGCTTTCGTGGTGCGCTGCGATGGGGTGAACGCGAGGATGGCCTGCGTATGGTCGTCGAGGATGCTGTCCGCTCGGCCAGCGCCGCCTGCCACAGCCGCATCGACAGGTACGACCGCCAGGGCGCCCAGCGCGCGGTATCCGATAAGTCGATACCGAGCAGGGTCGCGCCGCGGCGCACGACCAGATCGGTGCCGAGCAGGATGTCCGGATCGGCGAGCAGGCGCATCGTTACGTAGTCGGCCGTCCACGGTCCGACGCCGTCCAGTGCGAGTAGTTCATTGCGCAGTTCGGTGGCGGTGCGGCCCTGGTGCAGGTTTAATGCACCGCAGGCCAGTGCTTCGGCGGCCGCGGTGATGGCGCGAATCCGCCGGGCCGGGCCGGTCAAGACTTCGGCGCCGTGTGCGGCGATCGACTCAGGGGTGGGGAACAGCAGCGGGAGCGGACCGGTCACCCGGGTGCCGAGTGCCTCGACCAGCCTGGCGGTATGTGTTGCCGCGGCGGATACCGAGATCTGCTGCCCGATCATGGTGCGTAGTAAGAGTTCGGCTCCGTCCAGGCAGCCGGGTACTCGGATACCGGGCCGGAACGCCGGCCGCCGGGGGTCGGAGTGATCGAGATCGGGTATTGCCGCGGGGGCCTGCGATGTGTCTGTGTCCGGTGGATATCCGATATGGCTGTTCGGCTGTGGTGGCGGGACCGGCTCTGACCAGGTGTATGCGCTGCCGAGTACCGCATCGATTCCGACGGGGTCTGCGTCCAGATCCAGCAGATGCCGCAGCCGGGAGACTGTCGGCGCCAGATCGCGCATATCGTGCAGGGATAGTTCCGCCCGCACATGGCGGTGCTGGAAGCTCAACCTGGCGGTGGCGTGCCCGTGTGGGGTGCGCAGATTTCTGGTGTAGGCGTGGTCCTCCCACAACTCCATGCCCGGGACGAGGTGCGCGGACAGGAACCACTCCAGCCAGGCCTGGTCCAGGGGCTCCCGGTAGGGCAGCCGCAGTGTGAGCCTGCCCGCGCCGGTGGGAGCGGGCACCCCGGATTTCGCGCGCCGCGCCTCGGCCCGCATGGTGCTCGGGCTGACCGCGAAGACCTCACGCACCGTATCGTTGAACTGGCGGATGGAGGCGAAGCCTGCCGCGAACGCGATATCGGACATGGACATCGTGGTGGTCTGGATCAGCAATCGCGCGGTATGTGCCCGATTCGCCCTGGCCAGGGCCAGCGGTCCGGCGCCGAGCTCGGTGCTCAGCACCCGGGTCAGTTGCCGCTGCGAATAGCCGAGTGCGCCTGCCAGCGCGGATACTCCGCCACGTTCGATGACACCGTCCCCGATCAGCCGCATCGCGCGTGCCGCGAGATCCGCGTTGGTGTTCCATCGTGGTGAGCCGGGCGCCGCGTCCGGCAGGCAGCGGCGGCAGGCACGATATCCGGCTTGCTGGGCCGCGGCGGCAGTCGGTAGGAACGACACATTGGATGGCTTCGGCGTGACCGCGGGGCACGAGGGTCGGCAATAGATTCCGGTGGTTCGCACGGCGGTGAAGAATTGCCCGTCGAATCGTGCGTCGCGGGTCGACACCGCTCGGTAACACCGTTCGAAATCCAATACCGTGCTCGTCACATCCACCACAGTGGCAGTAGCCTCGGACCTGCGCTAGCGGAAATCCGCCATGGGTGTCAGTCGTTGTCACCGCTATAGGCCGAGGTCCGAGCAATGACCAGTGCTGCCGTACGCGGTCCGGGCACTCGCGCGCAGCGGAGCCGAGCCCGCCCCGCGCACCGGGGCGGACAGTACGACCGGCTCGGTGCCGGTAGCTGGGTCCGCGTCCGGGTTCGTCCGGTGCGCGTCGATCGGGATTTCCGCTCCGGAAGGGCACTCAACAGCAGCGATTGGCAGGATTGCGGTCCGCTTCGACATATCGTCGCTGCCAATACTCCCGTTCGGTGGGAATGTCGCGGTCCGGGTGCGTGCGTCGCAGATGCTCGATGTAGCGCTGGTAGTCCCGCCCGCCGAGGACCGAGTCGAACCACCAGATGCCTGCGCGGATGCCCGCGCCGCAGGCAGAGGCCACGGTGCGCAGCCGGGTGCCGACCGATCGGGTGGATCGGTCGGCACCCGTGGCCATAGCCCGGTTCATCGTGCGTGGATGTGCTTGGTATCGGGGTCGGTAGTCCGTCCGACCGCGATCAGCTCGTCCCATTGGCGCTGGACCTCCTTCTCCGCCTTGGTGGCGATGAAACCACTCGGGGCGAAGATCTTCGACGGCTGCTGCGGTGTCTCGGTGGTCGTGGTATCACCACTGCGCCAGGCACGGAAAGCGACCACAGCGCCGACGACCGCCACGAGCAGCACCAGCACCGCGAACACGATCGACAAGGTGCCCTGGATGAAGGTATTGCGCACGATCGCGCTCATATCGTCCTGGGTCTTCGCTGTCAGGCACAACTCTCCGGCGTCTCGTGCGGCCCGGCAGAGTGCGTGCTGTTTCCAGAACCCGAGCTTCGGGTCGGCGGAGAAGATCTTCTGCCAGGACGCGGTCATGGTCACCACCAGATCCCAGGCCAGCGGGATACCGGGAATCCAGGCCCATTTCACCAGGCCTTTCTTCACCACGACCACCAGAACCACGGTCAAGGCTATGGCCGCGAGCAATTGGTTGGCGATACCGAACAGCGGGAACAGGGAGTTGATGCCGCCCAGCGGATCGGTGATGCCCATCAGCAGGATCGAACCCCAGGCGGCGACCACGAGGGCCGAGCACAGCCACGCACCGACCCGCCATGACGGATCGCGGAACCGTTTCGCCGCCCCGCCGAAATTACCCAGTACATCCGACAACATGAACCGCGCCACCCTGGTGCCCGCGTCGATCGTGGTGAGGATGAACAGGGCCTCGAACATGATCGCGAAGTGGTACCAGAACGATTTCATGCTCGCGCCGCCGAGGAACTGGTGGAACACCTCGGCGATGCCGACGGCCAGGGTCGGCGCACCACCGGTGCGGGAGACGATGGTCGTCTCCCCGACATCACTCGCCGCCTGGCTCAACTGCTCCGGTGTCGTGGGCGGACCGTTGAGCCCGAGACTGTTGGTATAGGCCGCGGCCTGCTCCGCGGTGCCGCCGGTGAGCCCGGCGGGCGCGTTCATCGCGAAGTACAGATGCTGGTCGATGATCGAGGCGGTGATGATGGCCATGACCGCGACGAACGACTCCATCAGCATGCCGCCGTAGCCGATCATCCGCGCATGCGACTCCTTTTCCAGCAGCTTGGGCGTGGTCCCGGAAGAGACGAGTGCGTGGAAGCCGCTGAGCGCACCGCAGGCGATGGTGATGAACAGGAACGGGAACAGTGAGCCCGCGAAGGCCGGACCGGTGCCGGACACCGCGAAGCTGGAGACCGCGGGTGCTTGCAGCACCGGCATGGTGATCAGGATGCCGACCGCGAGCAGACCGATGGTGCCGATCTTCATGAAGGTGGACAGATAATCCCGCGGCGCGAGCAACAGCCATACGGGAAGCACCGAGGCGATGAAGCCATAGCCGATGAGCAGCCAGCAGAGGGTCACCGGCGCGAGAGTGAACCAGTCGGCACCCCACTCGGTTTCCGATACCCAGCCACCGCTCACGATGGCGAGAATCAGCAGGACGAACCCGATCGCGGACACCTCACCGACCCGGCCGGGCCGCAGAAACCGCAGATACACCCCCATGAACAGCGCGATCGGAATGGTCATGCCGATCGAGAAGACTCCCCACGGACTGTGCGCGAGCGCGTTCACCACCACCAGCGCGAGCACCGCGAGCAGGATCATCATGATCACGACGATGCCGAGCATCGCCGCCCAGCCGCCGATCACGCCCAGCTCGTCGCGGGCCATCTGCCCGAGGCTGCGACCGCGCCGCTTCATCGAGATCCACAGCACCAGATAGTCCTGCACCGCACCGGCCAGCACTACACCGATCACGATCCAGAGAGTGCCGGGCAGATAGCCCATTTGCGCGGCCAGCACCGGACCGACCAGCGGACCCGCGCCCGCGATGGCGGCGAAATGGTGCCCGTAGAGCACCCGCCGGTCCATCGGCATGTAGTCCTTGCCGTTCTCCAGGATCTCGGCGGGGGTGGCCAGATCGTCGCGTGGCTTGGTGATCCGGTGTTCGATGAACCTGGCATAGAGCCGGTAGGCGGTGATGTACGTGCACACCGCGGCGATAACGATCCACACCGCGTTGACCGATTCACCACGCGAGATGGCGAGAACCGCCCAGGCGAGGGCGCCGAAGACGGCGATCCCGGCGAAGATGGCCCTCTTGGCCGGAGTGATCGGGGACCGGTCGACCACACCGACAGGTGGTAGGTCGGGATCGGTCCGCAGATATTCGATTGTCGCCATCCGCCTACTCTCCTGTGGAACACGTTTTCCTGGGAACCGCGCAGTACCGTGCGGAAACATGCGTCAACATATCCGATCGGCAATCACCGTCGTGCCGATTCCAGGAGTTGGGCTCGTAGCGTGGAATATTGTTCCTGCGCCGGTCGGCACCGCCGCGGACCGGGCGTGTAACGCCATGCGATCCGAGGAGCTCCACATCCGTCCTGAAGGAGGGCTGTGCCGCGTGCCGATCCCGCCACCCTGGTCCGGCGCCGGACGCTGCTCGGGGCGGTGCCCGCCGCCGCGCTGCTGGCGGCGGGCGGCTGCGGAACCGAAGACAACGCGCTGACCTTCTTCTTCCAGGCCCGGCCACAAGAGGCGCTGGTGCGGCTGCGGATCATCGAGGAATTCCGCAAACGCCACCCGGATATCGGAATCCGCACCATAATGTCCGGTCCGGACCCGCTGCAGCAGATGCTCACCTACTGCGCGGGAGGTAAATGCCCGGATGTGCTGATGGCCTGGGAGTTGCTGTATGCGGGATTGGCCGACCGCGGTGTGCTGCTGGATCTGAATACGCTGCTCGACCGCGATCCCGGCTACGCCGCCGCGCTCCGCGCCGACAGTTATCCGGCGTTGTACGACACCTTCGGCTACGCGGGTGGCCAGTACGCCTTGCCCGAACAGTGGTCGGGAGTGTTCCTGTATTACAACCGGGAATATTTTGCCGAGGCCGGGATCACACCGCCCGCCCGCTGGCCCGATGCCTGGTCCTATGCCGAGTTCCTCGACGCCGCCCGCGCGCTGACCGGGCGCGCGCGGTCCGGGCGGACCAGATGGGGTTTCGTCGACGCCTGGGTGCCGTATTTCTCCGCGGCCTGTTTCGGCAGGAACAACGGCGCCGAGTGGTTCACCCCACCGGTGAATCCGACCAGGAGCAACCTCGGTGATCCACGCTTCGCCGAAGGATTCCAGTTCTACGCGGATCTGGCGGTGCGTCATTGCGTAGCGCCGAGCGCGGCCGAAACGCTCTCGGTTTCGGCGCCGGATCTGTTCCGCAGCGGTCGCGCGGCGATGGCGCTCGGCGGCCACTGGCTCTACGCGGAATTCGCCGGACACGACGATCTCGCACTCGATGTGACGGTGCTGCCGGTCGGTCCGCACGGCGGCCAAGGCGCCGTCACCGCCGTCGGCAGCACTGGCCTTGCCATCGCCGCTGACAGCCCGCGTATCGAACAGGCCTGGGAATTCGTCAAATTCGCGACCGGTCCGGTAGGTCAGGAGATCATCGCCGCATCCGGCCTGTTCGTCCCGGTGCTCGGTTCGGCGATGCGCTCGCCCGGCTTCGCCGCCGCACACCGCGGGATCGGCAATCTCGAGGTATTCACCGATGGTCCGGCCCACTCCCGCCCGCTGCCGGTGACCCCGATCTGGGGCAAGATCTCGGCCCTGTTGGAACGCGGCGGCAACCGGGTCCTGCGTGGCGCCGCCGACGCCGCCTCATTGCACGGCCGCGTCGCGGCCGATATCGACGCGCTGTTGGACCCATCATGAACCGCTCTGTCGGGCTCATCGTGAACGGTCCTGTCGGGGGCGTCATGACTATCGTGCTCGGCGTGTCATGAACCGTGCTGGGCGAGTGCACCGCAAGGGCGAAGCCATCCGGCGCGCCCCCTCCCGTCTGGCTCGCAGACGAGAACGTGCGGGGTGGGCATTCGTCGCGCCCAATCTGGTGGCCGTCGTGGTTTTCCTCTTGTTCCCCTTGGGGTTTTCGCTCTATCTGAGTTTTCATTCTTGGGACTTGTTCGGCCCCATGCGGTTCGTCGGTCTGGACAACTATCTGCGGCTGTTCGGCTCCGATCCGCTGTTTCGCATCGCGGTACGCAATACCGTCCTTTTCACGGTGCTGACCGTGGTGCCGACGGTGGCCATCGGGCTCGCTGTCGCCGCGGTCCTGAATCGACCATTGGCCGGTATCGGCGTATTTCGTACGCTGGCGTTTCTTCCGCTGGTCGCTTCGGCCGTCGCTATGGCGGTGGTGTGGCGGTTCCTGTTCACCGAGGATGGGCTGCTGAATGTCGCGCTCGGCAAGCTCGGTCTCGGCGCCGTGCCCTGGTTGACCGATCCGAACTGGGCACTGGTGGCGCTCAGTATCGTCACGGTCTGGAAGAGTGTGCCGTTCGCGACGGTGATCCTGCTCGCCGCTCTCCAAGGGGTGCCGGAGCCGCTCTACGAGGCGGCGAAGATCGACGGCGCCGGGGCGTTTCGGCGTTTCCGCGCGATCACCGTGCCATTGATCCGCGGTCCGCTGTCGTTCGTCCTCGTCGTCACCGTCATCAACTCGGTGCAGGCCTTCGATCAGGCCTACGCGCTGACCGGTGGCAACGGTGGCCCCGAGACCGGCACCTACCTGCTGGGGATCATGCTGTTCCAGAATGCCTTCGGCTTCTACGAGATCGGTTACGCCTCCGCGCTCGCCTGGGTGATCTTCGCGATGCTGTTGCTGTGTACGCTGCTGCAACTGCGGATGGCCCGGCGGGCGGAGGTGGAGACGTGACCGCGGGGTCTGCGGACGGCACGCGCGGCAGGGTGGACCGGGCGATCGTACGGCGGATGGCGCGCGGGACCGTGGGGTACGTCGTGCTCGGCGGTATCGCGTGGTGCGCGCTTCTGCCGATTCTGTGGGCGGTGGCCGGATCGCTGAAACCGAACGGCGAGCTCACCGATGCCGCGCTACTACCGCGGCGCCCGCAATGGTCGAACTACAGCAAAGTCTTCGAGCTACTGCCGCTGGGGCGGATGCTGCTCAACACAACGGTCTACGCGGTATGCGTTACCGCTGGGCAGGTCTTCTTCTGCTCCTTGGCGGGTTATGCCTTCGCGCGGTTGCACTTTCGCGGCCGCGAACTGCTGTTCCTCGCCTATCTCGCGACCTTGATGGTGCCGCTGACCGTAACGGTGATCCCGCAATTCCTGTTGATGCGAACATTCGGCTGGGTAGACACCCCGTGGGCGATGATCGTGCCCGGCCTGTTCGGCAGTGCGTTCGGCACCTATCTGATGCGTCAGTTCTTCCGCACCCTGCCTGCCGAACTGGAGGAGGCCGCCATCCTCGACGGCTGCTCCACCTGGCAGGTCTACTGGCGGGTGCTGCTGCCACATACCCGCCCCGCCGTGTTGGTGCTCGCCGTGCTCACCTGGATCACCGTATGGAACGACTTCCTCTGGCCACTGATCATGATCCAGCGTGAGGACATCGCCACCACGACACTGGGTCTGGTCCGGCTACAAGGCCAGTACCACACCCAGTGGCCGATTCTCCTGGCCGCCGCGGTCGTCATCCTGCTTCCGCTGCTGGTGATCTACGCGATCGCCCAGCGCGCGTTCATCCGCGGCATCGCGATGTCGGGGCTCGGCGGGCGTTAGGCGCCCCAGTAGGTGCCGAAGCTCCAGAGATTGCCCTCCGGATCACGGACGGTGAAGCCACGCGACCCGTAGTCCTCATCGCGCAGATCACGGACTACTTCGGCGCCTGCGGCCGTGGCGCGGGCGAACAGCGCGTCGGGATCAACGACACCGGCTCTCCGCCACTGCCAGGACACGGTGAGATGTGGCACTACACCGTGTGGCGGAGTGTGATCACGCGCCGTACTCCGGTTACCGTTGCGCCTTCTGACGAATTCTGGAGGTGCAATGCGGCGGGTGCGATACGAGCACAGCGGTGGTCCCGATGTGCTCGAGCTCGTCTCGGTCGAGACGCCGACGCCGGGACCTGGCGAGCTGCTGATCCGTGTCGAGGCGATCGGGGTGACTCTCCCGGTGGTGCGGGCGGTGCGTGAGCAGCGTGAACCGATCGCATTGGGCGGCGAGGTGGCCGGTGAAGTGATCGCGGTCGGTGAGGGCGTCGACGGGTACACGCCCGGATACCGGGTCACCGGCCTGGTCTCCGGACACAGCTATGCCGACTACGCGGTGCTTCCGGCCGCCGAGGCCTCGCCGATTCCGGACGGAGCCTCGGCCCTCGACGCGGTCGCGCTGGTACGCAGCGGCCTGGTGGCGCTCGGCGCACTCGACACCGCCGCCGCGCAGGAGGGCGAGGCCGCGCTCATCACCGCCGCCGCGAGCGGCGTCGGACATCTCGCGGTCCAGCTGGCGCGGGTCCGCGGCGCGGCACGGGTGGTCGGCGCGGTATCCGATCTCGCCAAAGCGGAGTTCGTGCAGAAACTCGGCGCCGATGAGGTGATCGAGTACCAGGAGCAGTCCTTGGGCGTTCCCGCCGACTACGTGCTCGACGCCGTCGGCGGCGATGTGCTCACCGCCGCGCTCTCGGCTCTGGCCCCTGGTGGGCGGTTGGTCGCCTACGGCAGCGGCGGCGGCATCATTCAGGCCTCCGACCTGCTCACCGATGCCAAATCCGTGCTCGGCTTCCAGCTGGACCGCGCCGCGCGGGAACAGCCAGACCAGTACGAGCACTGGCGACAAGAGCTGTGGCAATACTTCGCCTCCGGTCAGCTGCGCCCCGCCGTGCACGCCGAATTCGCCCTGGAAGACGCCGCCGCCGCGCATGCCGTCATCGAAGCACGCGCCAACCTCGGCAAAGTTGTGCTGATCCCCTGATCAGCCGAGTCACTCCGGCGGTGCGCGCATAGGCGGAACTGTAGGCGCGCACCGTGCTCCTGGCCGGACGACCGGGCGCGGGGCGGGGGAGTCCGCGCCCCGCGTAGACTCTATTTCTCGTGAGTCTCACCCTCGGAATCGTCGGCCTGCCCAACGTCGGAAAATCGACGCTGTTCAACGCGTTGACCAAGAACGACGTGCTCGCCGCGAACTACCCGTTCGCGACCATCGAGCCCAACGTCGGCGTGGTCCCGCTGCCCGATCCGCGGCTGAACACCCTGGCCGAGATCTTCGGCTCCGAGCGGATCGTGCCTGCCACCGTGTCCTTCGTCGATATCGCAGGCATCGTGAAGGGCGCCTCCGAGGGCGCAGGCCTCGGCAACAAGTTCCTCGCCAACATCCGCGAAGCCGATGCCATCTGCCAGGTGGTGCGGGTCTTCGCCGATGACGACGTCGTGCACGTCGACGGCCGGATCGATCCAAGCGCCGATATCGAAGTGATCGAGACCGAACTCATCCTCGCCGACCTGCAGACCCTGGAGAAAGCGGTCGTACGGCTGGAGAAGGAAGCCAAGGTCAAGAAGGACCGCAAACCGGTCGCCGAGGCCGCCAAAGCCGCACAGGAGATCCTCGACAGCGGAACCACCCTGTTCGCCGCGGGCGACAAGGTAGACACCGAACTGCTGAAAGAACTTTCCCTGCTCACCACCAAACCCTTCCTCTACGTCTTCAACGCCGATGAGTCGGTACTCACCGATGAGGCGAAGCTGGAGCAGCTGAAAGCCGCGGTCGCCCCGGCCGACGCGGTCTTCCTCGACGCCAAGGTGGAAGCCGAACTCCTCGAACTCGACGAGGAATCCGCCATCGAACTCTTGGAATCCATCGGCCAGTCCGAACCCGGCCTGCACGCCCTGGCCCGCGCCGGTTTCCACACACTCGGTCTGCAGACCTACCTCACCGCGGGCCCGAAAGAGGCCCGCGCCTGGACCATCCACCAGGGCGATACCGCGCCGAAGGCGGCGGGGGTCATCCACACCGACTTCGAACGCGGCTTCATCAAGGCGGAGGTCGTTGCCTTCGGCGACCTGGTCGAGGCCGGATCGATGGCGGCGGCCAAGGCGGCGGGGAAGGTCCGGATGGAAGGCAAGGACTATGTGATGGCCGATGGCGATGTCGTGGAATTCAGGTTCAACGTCTGATGTAGCGATGAAACCCGCATGAGGCCGCCGCCTACGCGGCCTCAGCAGCGACCCTGTTGTTTCGTAGGCGCCCTGCGATGACCGGCTCGTTCAGCGCGAGATACGGCAGAAGAGGATGTTCGACGCCCGGATTCTCGTTGGGGGTTGTCGGGGCGTGCTGGCACGATCGTTAACGTGACTGAGCCCGACCTCCGCGCTTTGATGCGGTTGCATATCCCCGAAGAATTCCACCCCGAGATCGAGCTGGCGATCCGTGAAGGATTGCGGCTACGGCACGCTCGGGAAGATGACCCGATCATAGGTTATTTCGGTGGCCTGCCACAGTTGCCGGACGGATTCGCCTGGCCTGGAGCCGATCACGGTCATTATGAGCACGTCGCCACCATCGATCTCGCCACCCTGCCGAAGTTGGATCTGAATCTCCCTTCCTCCGGAAGGATCTCGGTGTTCGGAGATACAAACGGGTGGGCCGGGGCGTGCCTGTTCTTCCCGGACGACGTGGTCCTGAACGAGAGACCCTTGCCGCCGGACCTCGCAAAAGACAACCGCATCATCCGACGTGTCGACATGACCTACGCAGTGGTCGAGACCATCCCCGGATCGACGTGGTTCACAGAAAAGCTGTTCGATGATAACGACGACGACGATGACATGTGCGACGGATTCGAAGCCTTCGATCACGCCTTCTTCACCCATTCCTGGGCCTGGCACCAGCTCGGTGGCTGGGCCACCGAAATCCAGGGTGAATCCGACCGCGGCCTGCTGCCCGGTACTGCTGCAGAACAACACTTCTACCCCGACTTCAAACCGTCGGGTCCGCTACTACTCGCCCAATTCGACACCGACCTCGAAATCGACATGGGGTGGGGAGACTTCGGCATCCTCTACTGCTTCATCACCCCACAGGATTTAGCCGCCCGCGACTTCACCAAGGTCAGTGTCCACTGGGAGTGCTACTGAGCAGCTGAGCCTGTCGCTGATCGGATCGGAAATAAGACGGTAATGACGACTGGCCGAGCTGCGCTTCTTCCGGTTTTCGACATGATCATGAGAGGATGTGCGTCGCCGGAACCGACCGCTTAGGAGCGATGTGAGCATGACTCAGCCAGCAGCCGATGAACCGCTTCTTCGTCCGCTCACCCCAGCCGCGGAGGCACATCGCGCACTCGCGAATCTCGGGCTCACAGTCGACGTCGTTCACGCAGCGTTGCACAGTGGTGAGCAAGCGGCTTCGAATGTGACCGAGTATCACCCAGGCATCGCCGCGGGTATGGAGCGATGGATCGCTACGGTGGCGGCTCTCCGGAACAGGCTCGTCGAGAAGCATGAGTGGGCGCTGGGGGAGCTGCAGAACTCGCCGCGGGTGGTCCGGTCGGACGGGAAGATCTCGATCATGGTGATCGGGGGGACCAGCGGTACAGGGCGGGAAGGTGGTCCGATCCCGTCGACCAAGAACAAGCGTGGTCCGTCCACCGAGGGGGCTGTGGGCAGTAATCAACTTGCGTTGCCGTTGGACATCGCCCTGCCGATCGCCGGGGCCGGCGCCGAGGAGATCCTTACTTGGGTGCTGCTCTACCATCGGGCCAAAGATCCCAACGAGACGCGAGCTGAATTGTCCCTCCCATCGAAGATCGTCGACGGTCGGATTGTCGACTGGAAGTACCGGATCATCGTCCCGCCGATCTCGCACGATTTCCCGCTCCCGCTCGATGTCGACGGCGACGACGATATCGACTTCCCCATCTCGAGCCGTGGACGGTAGTCGCCCTGAACCATCACGGGTAACCCTCGCTCGGCATCGAGCTGGGCTGACGAAGACCGCTCTCGCTGCGGCGATGGCGGTCTCGGCGCGCACGATCAACGACTACGAACGCAAGGGCCCACCAGCTTCTGCTGTCGAGGCGCTTGCTGCGGTGCTCGGATGTACCCCGGAATTCTTCGCCCTTCCCCCGGTCGAACATTTGTCGGAGGACCAGGTGTTTTTCCGAGCGCGGCGTCGGGCGTCATCCGGGCAGCGGCATGCGGCGATCGCCGCCGGGCAGATCGGTATCGAACTCTACGAGTGGATCGACAGATACTTCCACCTGCCTGAGGTCTCGCTACCGGAAGTCGACAATACCGATCCTGTCGATACTGCGGCGTCGGTTCGGGCGCTGTGGGGTTTGGGCACGCGCCCCTTACCGAACCTGATTCAGTTGGCCGAGTCGAAGGGGATACGGGTTCTGTCCCTCCCGCGCGGTACCGACCTTGTCGACGCGTTCAGCGTGTGGTGCAACGGTAAGCCGTATGTCTTCCTGTCCATATCGAAGACGCCGGAGCGGTCGCGATTCGACCTCGCTCACGAGATCGGCCACCTTGTTCTGCATCCAGGGCTACCCGAGGGCGGGAACGCGATCGAACGAGAGGCGGACAGGTTTGCCTCCGCCCTGCTGATGCCGCCGAGCGTGCTCCACAGCAGCGTCCCCCGGGAACCCTCGGCTGCTGACATCGTGGAGTACAAGAAGTACTTCAGAGTTTCCGCGATGGCGTTGAACTATGCCCTGCGTGAAGCCGGCAGGCTCACGGAGTGGGGGCATCGTCAGAACTGTGTGCGGTTATCCGAACTCGGATACCGCTCGGGAGAGCCTGCGGGCATGCCTCAGCATGAAACCTCTCGGGTGTTCGGCACTATTTTCCGTAGCAGGGAAGGTCGTGCCAGGGTTGCCGAGGTAGCGGCTGAACTCGGACTTCCGGTCGCGGAACTCCATGCGATGACGTTCGGGACGGCACTGCACACTGTCATGGCGAACCGTGGAGAAGGTGCGAAGGAGTCCACTCGAGTGGACACCCGGCCTTCACTGAAACTGGTTCGATCCACATAGTTGTAGTGTCTCGGAGTGTCAACGGACAGCCGAGCACTCGGTCGGCTCGGCGGCTCACCGTACTGATTACTCGGCCGGACACCTGAACCGGATTCGCCGTGGCATCTCGAGTGGCAAGCTGCGGTCGAACCCCAGTGACTCCTGGGGTTACAGATACAAAGACGGCCTCTCCGAAAAGAGGCCGTCGAGCCAATCGCCGCAAGGCGATGGCGGGGTATGAGAGCATCATAACGCACGGATGGCGTGTCTGGTACTAGACCTGCATCACAAAATCCCTACGTCCGAAAGCTGCCGCACCGGTGTCCGAACTGTTCTCGGTTTACGTCGATGGGTTCAATCTGTACTACGGACTCAAGGCGAAGAGCGCACATAAGTTCCTGTGGCTC
This sequence comes from Nocardia spongicola, assembly GCF_047200775.1. Classification (NCBI taxonomy): domain Bacteria; kingdom Bacillati; phylum Actinomycetota; class Actinomycetes; order Mycobacteriales; family Nocardiaceae; genus Nocardia; species Nocardia spongicola. The sequence goes on from NZ_JBJZOO010000003.1 coordinate 77,187, forward strand.
GACCTGGTCAAACTCGCTGAGCGCCTTCGCCCTCGGAGCACCCTGGTCAAGGTTCACTACTTCACCGCACCAGTGCTGAATGATCTGCAGGGCGCGGCGCGTCAGAGCGACTATCTAGCAGCGCTGAAGGCCACGAACGGCAGCCGGATCGAGATCGTCCAGGGCCGGTACCAGTCGAAGACAATGACATGCCGCCAATGTGGTGACCAGTGGCAGCGCCACGAGGAGAAGGAGACTGATGTCAACATCGCAGTCTCGCTCGTCGCCGACGCCGCGAGCAAGTCCATAGACACGGCTTTGTTGATCTCGGCCGACAGCGACCTGGCACCCGCGGTCCGGATGGCTAGCCACGTCAATCCGAGCTTCGTCACGATCGCTGTGTTCCCGCCAAAACGGTTTTCTGCCGAGCTGAAGGCTCTTATGCCCCACTCTTCTCATCTGGGTATGAGTCACATCCGTAACTCCCTGCTGCCGGACACGGTTACCGACAGCGCCACTGGCGTCTCGTGGAGGCGTCCGGAGAAGTGGAGGTAAAGACAAAGAGGGAGATAGCTTGTACGCCAGCATGTTACGGCAGGGTAGGATATTGAGCCGTCTGGCTGTTGCGGCCAAGGTACGTGGGCATCGCTGACCATCAGCGGTGTCGATTCTGCATCCTCGTGCCAGCGCAAACGCCCAAGCTCTACCGAGCCATCGGGACCGACCATTCCGAGATCCACGCGCCGATACAGCCAGAGCATCAGCTCGGTCATTTCCTGAAGCGTCTCGGCGTGTAGCTCCTGCCGAGCTTCGAGATGCCAGCCGGCCGAACTCCGTTCGAGGTTCGCGTGGAGCATTCCCCCGATCTTCCACGCAGGCCCGTGCAGACCGAGCAAAGGCTCGGGGTCCAGGGGAACCGGCTCTCCGTCATCGCCTTCGATGGCGAAGCAGGCCCCGCTTTCGATTCGAAAGCCGTCCTCGGGAGCCGCACCCGACCCCAGCTGCCAGCGCAGCTCCGCAACATCTGCTGCAGAGAGTTCATCCCGCAGGTCGACCGAGATCAGAAACTCGAACATATCTGCCATGGGCGCAAGGTATTGCAGACCGCCGACAACTCCTGTCGCCAGACACTCGTACATCGACGTGTGTGATGGTGGATGTTCAGCGCCATCTTCCGTGTCGGGGATTGTCTGAGAAATCGCCACGAAAAGGCTTTGTTCCATAGTACTTTGGCGGTGCTGATACGCATCGGCGGGCCGAATACAGTCACCGCGGATGTGGGTCTCGGCTGCATTAAATGTGAAACATCAACACTTCAGAGTGAGAAGCTTTGCGCTTCAATATCTCCTTTCTCAGGAGAAGTGCATTTGAAGTACTTATCAGCATGTATCGCTGCCACCCTGATGGCCGCCGGCCTCACCGGATCGGGTCCGGGATTCGCCGCCGCTGAACCGGTTTCCGAACCGGGGCAAACCCGCTATTCGCTGGTCAACGGCTGCTACCGGATCGAAACCCCGGACGGGCCACTGGTTCCGGAGGCGGGACCGTACCGGATGCGCGCGACAACGCTCGGTGAATACCTGCTCTATGGGCGGAATCATGAGGTACTCGATGCCTCGGCGGGGTCGATCCATCCCGCGAAGAAGCCATCGGCCACCGCGGTCTGGCGGGTGGACGGTTCCGGCACGGGTGGATTCACGCTCACCAATGAGGCGACCGAGACCAGTACACCCGCCGTGTTCGTCCAGGACACCGGGTGTGCGGACTTCCCTGAGGCACAGATCGGCGCCACCGGCACGCCTGGCCCGAGTGTCGGCGCGGACGGTTCGATCGTCGGCACCATCGACACGCATCTGCACCTCTCTGCCTATGAATTCATGGGCGGCAACTTCCACTGTGGCCGCCCATGGCATCCGTACGGTGTGACCTACGCACTACCCGATTGCGCGTACCGGACCGGTACCAACGGCACAGTCGCCAATTTCATCGATTTCGGTGAACCCACCCACGCGTACGACACTCGCGGTTGGCCCAGCTTCCGCGACTGGCCGAAGCCGTCCATGCTCACCACCGAGGGCACCTACTGGACCAGCGTCGCGCGAGCGTGGAAGGCCGGCCTCCGCGTGATAACCGTCGACCTGGTCGACAACGAGTCGCTGTGCACCATGATGACCGATCGCCGAAACCCTTGCGATGATATGGCTTCCGCGCGTATCCAGGTCGAGAGCATGCGCGCGCTACAGGACTACATCGACGCCCAGGCTGGTGGCCCAGGACAAGGCTTCTTCCGTATCGTCACCGAACCCGCCGAAGCGCGCCGGGTCGCCGCGTCGGGCAAGCTCGCTGTGGTTCTCGGTATGGAACTGTCCGACCCCATGGGCTGCGGCGTATTCCTCGGCCAACCGAAGTGCACCACGGCCGATGTCGACCGCTGGCTGGTCGAACTCAGGAACCTCGGTGTCAGCAGCTTCTTTCCCATCCACAAATTCGACAATGCTTTCGGCGGCACCACGATGCACGGTGACGTCACCGGCTTGTTGGTTAACGCGGGCAACTTCATGCAGACCGGCACTTTCTGGAATGTGCAGCCCTGCCAAGGCGACGAACACGACAGAACCCAGCTCTCGGTGCCGATAGCAGGCCATATCAACCAGTTCCTCAGCAAGCTCACCGGCCCGTTGATCGGCGGCGCACCGCTACCCCTGTACCCGGAGGGACCTCACTGCAACGCGCTCGGCCTGACCGATCTCGGCAGGTATCTGATCAACAAGATGATCGACCAGGGTTTCCTCATCGAAATCGATCACATGAGCGAAGCCATGGCCGATGAAGTCATGTCCATCATCGAACAGCGGGGCTACCCCGGTGTCCTGTCCTCACACGGCTGGGACTCCAAGCGCACCGACGAACGTATCTATGCCGTAGGAGGTTTGGTCACCCCCTCTGCGGGTTCTCCCTCGGGCTTCGTCGATAAGTGGCGAAAAGCGCGCGCCGCGAACGGTTCCACCGACGGCTTCGGTTTCGGTTTCGGGTCGGATATGAACGGCATATCCCGCCAGGGTGGGCCGGTGGGACCCGGCCTCGTCCATTACCCCTTCACTTCTCACGACGGTGCGGTGACCTTCGACCGAGAAAGCTGGGGCGACCGCACTTTCGATATCAACACCGACGGCACCGCGACATACGGCACCTACGCCGACTGGCTCGAAGCAGTCAGGATTCTCGGCGGCCAGGAAATGATGAACGACGTATTCCATGGTGCTGAGGTCTATCTGCGGCTCTGGGAGCAGTCCAGGCGATGAGATCTTGATGGTCGTGCACCGGTTCTCGGGTTACGGCCGTGGTCGTACCGGGCTGACTGTTGCTCTTTGGTCAGCCCGGTACCGGCCTGTTCCGTCGCCCGGATACCTCGTGCCATACGCTGACAATCCACTCGGTCGCTGGTCGATACCGGTTCATGATCTCCTCCAGGTCCCTCGCCGTATTGATCGGCGTAGCCCGGATGATATGCGTCAGGACGTGAATCTTGCTGGCTGACAACCCATCGCACGCCAGTTGTGGCTCGGTGTTTTCGGCGGTCGGGGACGAGTCAGAAGCGGAGCCGTTCGACCGGTTGGCCGGTGATCTCAGAGATGATCTCGAAATCTTCATCGGCGTGGAGGACTATGAGTTTTCCCTGTTCAGCCGTCGCCGCGATCAGCAGATCGGGAATTGATGGTGCACGGTGGTGGCCGCGGTCGAGGGCGTGCGGAAGTTTCGTAACCGGCTCGCTCACCATGACAGTTTGCTGAACGTCGATGTTCCGTTCGAGATCCGCAGAGTCCTCGAGGTCGCGGCCTTCCACGCGATCACCCGAGGGGCCGGGGCCGGTTTGAACAGCTCCGATACGACGTTGGTGTCGGCGATGATCACAGCTGCGCTGTTCCGGCCTCCGGCTGTTCGGGAGTATCCAGTTCCGCGGCATAGGTACGGCTGCCGTTGCACAGCTCGCACAGTAGGTGCTTCGGTCGGGCCGTCTCGGCGAGAATCGCCCGCACCTCGGCTTTCGTGTTCCGGCCGTGTGTGGCGGCATTGTCCGCGGATGTACCGTCCATCAGGCATCGAAGCGGCATCGAGACGACTCGATATGGCCGAGGTACTGGCGAGTCCAGTTGCATAGGCCGTCGATGGTCACGCGCAGCGCTTGGCCCGGTTCGGTGAGGGTGTACTCGACCCGTGGCGGCACTGTGGGGTACACCGTCCGCTCGATCAGGCCGTTGCGCTCGAGCATGCGCAAGTTCTGCGTGAGCATCTTGTGGCTGATGCCCTCGATCTCATTGCGTAACTCGCTGAAGCGCAGGGTGTGTTCACCTATGGATTCGATGATCAGTAGCGCCCATTTGTTGGCCACGTCGGAGAAGATCTCCCGTGCCAACGAGTCCGCGCGGGTCAGGTCCGCGTCTTCGGCCGAACCGCTGAATTGCTTGGTCACCATAAGGTTCCTCAGTCACTGAAAAGTGCGTTCTTCCATGTCACCGCATACTCTCCTACGGTTTCTGAGTAACCACAAGAGACTGTGAATGTCTCGGTTATCCGGAATAGTGGAGGGAGCCGGTTGGCTCCCCTGACAAGGAGGCGGCAGTATGGCTATCACCCTGGTAAACCCTGAAGGACTGCCGGAGATCGATGTCTACCGGCAGGTGTCGATCGCCTCGGGGTCGAAACTGGTGTTCCTCGCCGGACAGGTCGCCTGGGATGCCGAGGGAGTCACGGTCGGCGTGGGTGATCTCGCCGCTCAGGTCGCGCAGTGTTACCGCAATATCGGCACCGCGCTGGCCGCGGTCGGTGCTTCTTTCGCGGATGTGGCGAAACTGACGGCTTATGTCGTCGACTGGAATCCCGACAAGATGCCCCAGCTCATCGCGGGGATCACCCGCGCGGCAACCGAACTGGGGTTTACCCCGGTACCACCGGCCACGCTGATCGGCGTTACGGCGTTGGATGTGCCTGAGCATCTGGTCGAGATCGAAGTCACCGCGGTCCTCGACTGAAACAGATGTTTTCCGGTAGATCCAGCGCGCGGGACACGGACCTGCGCGCTGGATACCTACGGTTGCGGCACTTCGATGCCCATCGCCCGCAAGCTGTCCGCTTGCGCGCTGTGCGGATCGAGTGGCCGCGCGGCGGTCATGACGACATGGATGTTCTCCGGTGTGACGATCGTCAGGTCCGTGGAGTTCCACGGTGTATCCGACGGGCCGTCGGTGCAGCCGGGTACGAGTTCGGCGCAGCGAGCGGCAGTTTCCTCCAGTTGGCCGAGAACGCAGGAGAAACTGATGCGCAGCGCTGGAGTCTCGCCGATCCGGTCCCCTGGAACGAGCAGGACATCCTGGAAGGCCCAGCGTCTGAGGTGGGTGAGCTGGCCGGGAACGGAGAACAGATCGATGAATCCGAGCCCGCGCGTCCAAAATTCTTTCGAAACGGCGAGATCCGAGGTCGGGATGGTGGCGAACATCGGCATGCCGTAGATTTCGCGATAGATCTCGGGGGCGGCCGCGTCGCGGGCAGGTACGGGAACGGGACTGAAGTATTCGCTCATGTCCTGATCGTCGAGAATGACGTTGCGTCGAAGTCAAGCCGAATCGAATTTCCCGGCGGCTGATCTGCGCGACCGGCTGTACACCGACGCGGGCGCCGAGTCGGGTCGGCCGCCACACGTCGACGCGGACGCCGAACGGACGTAGCGTCGAGATGGTGGATGTTCCCGCACACTTACCCACCACCGCGGGCGCCCTGCGCGCGGCGGGGTACTTGCCGCGCGGGGTGAAGTCCGAGATCCGGGAGAACCTGCTGGCTTGTCTCGGTTCCGGCAGTGTCCCGTGGCAGGGCATCGTCGGTTTCGACCGGACTGTTGTGCCGCAGCTGGAGCGCGCGTTGCTGGCTGGGCATGATGTTGTGCTGTTGGGGGAGCGCGGCCAAGGCAAGACCCGGTTGTTGCGTACGGTGGCAGGCCTGCTCGACGAGTGGACTCCGGTGATCGCGGGCGCCGAACTGGGCGAGCATCCGCTCGACCCGATCAGTCCGGCGGGTCGTAGGTCGGCCGCCGAATTCGGGGACGATCTGCCTGTGGCGTGGCGGCACCGCTCGCAGCGTTATGCGGAGAAGCTCGCGACACCGGATACCTCCGTCGGTGATCTGATCGGTGATGTCGACCCGGTCAAGGTGGCCGAGGGGCGCAGTCTCGGCGATCCCGAGACCATCCACTTCGGACTGGTGCCGCGCGCTCACCGCGGTATCGTCGCCATCAACGAGCTGCCCGACCTCGCCGAACGTATCCAGGTCGCGCTGTTGAATGTGATGGAGGAGCGGGATATCCAGGTGCGCGGCTACACCTTGCGGTTGCCGTTGGATGTGCTGCTCGTCGCCACCGCGAACCCGGAGGACTACACCAACCGAGGCCGGATCATCACCCCGTTGAAGGACCGCTTCGGCGCGGAGATCCGCACCCACTATCCGCTCAGCGTCGAGGCCGAGATGGCCTTGGTCCGCCAAGAGGCCGAGCTGGTCGCCGAGGTGGGTGACTCGCTGATCGAGGTGATCGCGCGGTTCGTGCGGCACCTGCGTGAATCGTCCGCGATCGACCAGCGTTCCGGCGTGTCCGCCCGATTCGCGGTCGCTGCCGCCGAAACAGTTGCCGCCGCCGCGCTGCACCGTGCCGCGGTCACCGGGGAGCACCCCGCGGTGGCCCGCCCCATCGATCTGGAGTCCGTGTCCGGGGTGCTGCGCGGCAAGCTGGAGTTCGAATCCGGTGAGGAGGGGCGGGAGCAGGAACATCTCACCCACCTGCTGCGCAGCGCGTTCGCCGAGACCGCGCGGGCGCGGCTCGGCGGGCTGGACCTGCGGCCGTTGGCCGAGGCCGTGGACGCCGGATATCCGGTTACCACCGGGGAGCGGGTGCTTGGCGAGGAAATCCTTGCCGCGCTGCCCGAGCTCCCGGTGCTGCATGAGGTCGCCGGTCGGCTCGGGGTGGGTGCGGCCGATCCGCCGCCCCGGATCGCTTCGGCGGTCGAGTTCGCCCTGGAGTCCCTCTACCTGGCCCGTCGGCTCGCCAAGGATGCCACCGACGGCACCGCGGTATACGGCTGATGACCTCCTCCGATCGTTATGCTTACGGGCCCTATCACGACGGGCCGGATCCGCTGGCGCCGCCGCTCGATCTGCGGGAGGCGCTGGATCGGATCGGGCGTGAGGTGATGGAAGGCAGTTCGCCACGCACCGCCCTGCGGGAATTGTTGCGGCGCGGCACCAGCACGATGACCGGACTGGAAGAGCTGACCCGCCGAGTGTGGCAGCGCCGGGCGGAGATCTCCCGGCGGCACCGGCTGGACGGCACGCTGCGGCAGGTACGTGAACTGCTGGAAGCAGCCCTGCTGGCCGAGCGCGGAGCGCTGTTCCCTGATCCTTCCGATGACGCCAGATTCGCTGAAGCGCAGCTGGATGCGCTGCCCGCGAGCACAGCGGCCGCGGTCGAGGAGCTCGACGATTACCAGTGGCGATCGGAGACCGGACGGGACAATTACCGGGAGATCCGTGATCTGCTCGGGCGGGAATTGCTGGAGTCCCGCTTCCATGGCATGAAACAAGCCTTGCGGAGCACCACACCCGCGCAGGTAGAGCGGGTCCGGCGGATGATGTCCGAACTGAACGACCTGCTCGCGGCCCATGCGCGAGGTGCGGACACCGAGCAGCGGTTCGCCGATTTCCTGGCCGAGTACGGTGAGTTCTTCCCGGAGCGGCCCGGCGATATCGAGGAGCTGATCGATGCGCTCGCCGCCCGCGCCGCAGCCGCGCAGCGCATGCTGAATTCGATGTCCGAGCAGCAGCGGGCGGAGCTGACCGAGCTGAGCGGCCAGGCGTTCGGCGACTCGGGTATCGCTGAACAGATCGCCGCATTGGACGCGCATCTGCGGGCGCTGCGGCCGGGGCAGGACTGGGACTCCGGACAGCGGTTCCGTGGCCCTGACCCGTTGGGGCTCGGGGCGGGTGCGCAGGCCCTGCAGGACCTCGGTGAACTGGATGCGCTCGCCGAGCAGCTCGGTCAGTCCTATGCGGGAGCAAGGCTGGAGGATATCGATCTGGACGCAGTGTCCCGTCAGCTCGGTGCTGACGCGCGAATAGCGGCGTCCCTGCTGGCCGAACTGGAGCGGGAGCTGCGGGCACAGGGTTTGTTCGAACGGGGGCAGGACGGCACACTCCGGTTGACCCCGAAGGCGTTACGGCGGCTCGGGGAAACAGCGCTGCGGGATATCCTCGGACAGTTGCGGTCCAGGCGTGGTGAGCGGGACACCGCCACGGCCGGTGCGGCGGGGGAGCCGACCGGAGCCACCAGGGCGTGGCAGTTCGGCGATACCGAGCCATGGGATGTGCCGAGGACAGTGCGCAATGCGGTCCTGCGATCGGCGTCGACGGGCAGTCGCCGGGTCCGGCTGGACATCTCCGATGTCGAGATCATGGAGACCGAGCAGCGGGCGAGGGCGGCGGTGGCACTGTGTGTCGACACGTCCTGGTCGATGGTGCAGGAAGGCCGGTGGGTGCCGATGAAGCGCACTGCCTTGGCGCTGCACCACCTGATCGGCACGCGGTTTCGCTCCGACGCATTGCGTGTGATCACTTTCGGCAGGCAGGCCACTACGGTCGATATCGGTGAACTGACCGCTTTGGACGGCGTATGGGAGCAGGGCACCAACCTGCACCACGCGCTGCTGCTTGCCGCCGGGCACCTGCGCAGGCATCCGGATGCCGTGCCCGTGGTGCTCGTGGTTACCGACGGTGAACCTACCGCCCACGTGGAGCCGGACGGTGCGGTCTACTTCACCTGGCCGCCCGCGCAACGCACATTAGCTGTGACGATGGCCCAGGTCGACGTGCTGGCGAAGCTCGGTGCGGCGCTGACGGTATTCATGCTCGGTACGGACCGGAGACTGGCCACGTTCGTCGATCTGATGGCCCGCCGCAGTGGTGGCCGTGTGGTGCTGCCCGATTCGGATGGTCTCGGTGCTGCCGTGGTGCGCGATTATCTGCGCGGAAGGCGCGGCTGAACGCATTCGCTTTCCTGAGCTGACCGCCGGTGTGCACGGGATCAGTCACGGAATCAGCTGGTAGAAGCGCCAGAAGCCGAAATCGGTTATCGGAAGCAGTGCGATATCGGTGAAACCTGCTTCCTGCGCGTAGTGCCGCAGGGTGCTGGGGCGCAGGACAGTGCCGGTAGCGGCCGAATCGGGATGCGCTCGGCTATCGGGCAGGCAGATCAGCAGGCTGAATCCGTACATCAATCGGTCGATATCGTCGGCGGGTGCCCGGAAATCCGGCGCCACCGCCTCATCCATGACGAGCACCGTGCCGCCGGGACGCAGCGCCCGGCGCATGGCGGCCAGCATCCGTACCGGATAGGGCAGATCGTGGAGGCATTCGAAGGCGAAGAGCGTGTCGTAGACCCGCTCGCCCAGCGCGGTCGCGGCATCCGCGTGGTGGAATCGCGCTCGTGCCGACAACCCGGCCGCGGCGGCGTTGCGGTCGGCCATCGCGACCGATGGTTCGTCGATGTCATAGCCGTCGACGATCAGGTCAGGGTAGGCCCTGGCCAGCGCGATAGCCGACCAGCCACCGCCGCAGCCGATATCGGCGGCTCGCGCTCCCGGCCTGCCGAGCAGCGTGGCTACCTCGGGGACCGTGTTCAGTGCGGTGGTGAGCCGCTGCTCGAACCAGGGCCGGTTCATATCGGACTGCGCTTCGCGCATATCGGCGCCGAACTCCGACCAGCCGACGCCGCCGCCGTCCCGGTAGGCGCGGACGAGTGCTGGTGCCTGTACCGCGGCGGTGGTCAGCATACGTGCCAGCGGGGCAAGGAAGTTCAGGCTGGACGGATCGGTGAGCACCTCGGCGGCGCCCGCGGGTAATTCGAACCTGCCTTCCGCGGTGACGGTCAGGATTCCGGCCGCGGCCTGTTGTTCCAGCCATTCGCGGGCATAGCGTTGGTCGCCACCCGCGTATCCGGTCAATTCCGCGGCATCGGCGCCACCGTGCTCGGCCAGTGCCCGATACCAGCCCAGCCGATCACCGAGATGGATCGCGAGCAGGTCGATGGCGCCGAGTGCCGAGGCCATCAGGCGTTCGGCGAATTGTTCAGCGGTGACTTCCGCACTGGCCATGTCATGAACCTTCTGCTGTGCGCGGCCACTCCGGCTGGAGTCGCCACCCGCCTGCGGCGAGGAGCCGTTCGAGTACGGGCGCGGTCGTCTCGCTCGGCGGATGGGTCGAGCGCCACGCGGCGAGGCCGTAGGAGGGTGTATGCCCGGTGAGCGCGATCATGTCCTTCACCGCGATCGAGTGACCATACAGCGGCCCTGTATGTCGCGCAGGTCGCGGCGCCGAAGTCGGTACCAAGCAATGGAGACCTATTCCGGCTTTCGTCACGATTGTCGACTCCTTCTCGGGGAAGGCGGTCACAGGGTACGGAAGCTCGAGCCTAAAGCTGAGGAACCGGGCTCGGCATCGCCCGCAACGGTTGATTCCATATCGAGAATTACCGGACGTACCGCATAGTCGCTATCCGTGGACGTATATCTCGGCGTCGGGAAAGTTCCTGAGGGAGGATAGAAGGTATGGCAGGTTCGGCGGATCTGGCCCTTCATTCGGCGGCGCCACGCTCGTGGTGTCGGTGAACGTTCGACCAGGCCTCGCCGAGGAATTCCGGCGCCGGCAGGGCCGGATGATCGCCGCGGCTGCTGACTTCACCGGTTGTGAGGCGACAGAAGTCCATCCGCCCGAATCGAGTGCGGGCGACCAATTTTCCGGCTTACGCCGAGCCCGGCGGGCGTGGCCAGGGATTGCCTTCAGTGTGCTCGATGGATTGGTTGAATCGGGAGATCAGCTTGCTGAGTTGATCGATATCGGAGTCACTCCAATCGGCTACTACCGTGCCGATACCTCGGCGGCTCTGGTCGCGGTCGGAGGTCAGTAATTCCAGCCCTTTGGGGCTGGCGTGAATCTTGCGGGCGATACCTCCCGCCGGGTCGGGCACCCGCTCGACCAATCCTTGTTCGAGCATGGCTCGGACCTGGCGGTTGATCGTGGAAATATCCAATTGGAATGCTTCGGACAGCTCGCGCAGACTCAGCGGGGAGTCCAGTTCCAGCCTGGTCAGGATCAGATATGCCGAGCGGTCGAGCTGGAAGCCTGGGCGGCGCGACAGGGCCGAGGGGAAGTGCCGGGCCAACAGCGCGAGCTCGAAGGCGAGGCGGGGCAGTGCTGCGCTGTCGGCGCCGGAATCGGACATGGCCTCACTATGTCGCGCGTATCACGCGCAAATCAAATTGTGCACGATACACAGCATGTGTAACGTACACATGTGAATGTAGCTGCCGATGTGTCTTCGACCGCCTCTGGTTCCGATGACCGCCGCCGCCCCGTGCCGGCCTTGCTCATCGCGACACTCGGCATGGTCGGTGTCGTCGTCTCGCTCATGCAGACGTTGGTCATTCCGATCATTCCGTCGCTGCCAACGCTGCTGAACACTTCGGCGGCCAATGCCTCCTGGGTGGTGACGGCCACCCTGCTCGCCGGTGCCGTGGCGACCCCGATCAGCGGCCGCCTCGGCGATATGTTCGGCAAGCGCCGGGTCCTGTTCACGAATCTGCTTCTGCTGATCGCCGGTTCGGTGGTCTGTGCGATGTCCTCCACTTTGGTGCCCGAAATCGTCGGCCGTTCGCTGCAGGGTGCCGCTGTGGGTGCCATCCCGCTCGGCATCAGCATCATGCGCGATGAATTGCCCGCCGAGCGTGTGGGTGGCGCGATAGCGATCATGAGCGCCACCCTCGGCATCGGCGGCGCGCTCGGGTTGCCGATCTCGGCGGCCATCGCGCAGAACGCCGATTGGCACGCGTTGTTCTGGACCTCCGGCGGGCTCGGTGTCCTCTGCGCCGTGCTGGTCTTCCTGTTCGTGCCGGAATCGCCGGTGCATACGCCTGCGAAGTTCGACTTCGGTGGTGCGATCGGGCTTTCGGTGGCGCTGCTGGCGCTGCTCATCGGGATCACCAAGGGGGCGGACTGGGGGTGGGCCAGTGCGCGGATCCTGATCCTGTTCGCCGTATCAGCGGTGGTTTTCCTCGCCTGGGGTGCTTATGAGCTGCGGCAGCGCTCACCACTGGTGGATCTGCGGGTTTCGGCCCGGCCCCGGGTGTTGTTCACCAACGTGGCTTCGATTGCCGTCGGCTTCGCGCTCTACGGCATGTCGCTGGCCTTCCCGCAGCTGTTGATGGCCCCGGAACAGACCGGATACGGTTTCGGATTGTCCATGGTCGACGCCGGGCTGGTGCTGGCGCCGACCGGATTCATGATGATGCTGCTCTCGCCGGTCTCGGCGCGGCTGTCGGCCAGCCGAGGGCCCAAAGTCACCCTCGCACTCGGGTCGGCGGTGATCGCCGTGGGTTACCTGTGCGCCGTGGTGTTGATGAACAGCGTCTGGGAGATCATGGTCGCGTCGCTGATCGTGGCGGCGGGCGTCGGCTTGGCCTACGCGGCGATGCCCGCGCTGATCATGAGCGCGGTGCCGCTCTCCGAGACCGCGGCGGCCAACGGTTTGAACTCGTTGATGCGTTCGGTCGGTACATCGACCTCCTCGGCGGTACTCGGCGTGGTCCTATCGCAGATGACCATGCAGCTCGGCCCGCATATGTTGCCGTCGCGGGAGGGCTTCCACACCACCTTCCTCATCGCGATGGTGGCTGCGCTGCTCGCGCTCGGTTTGACCACATTGATTCCGGTGCGGAAGACGGCCGACGCGGCCGCGACGCTCGGGCACGCCTGACCCGGCTGTAGCGCCCATCAAGCGTCGAAGCGGCATCGGGACGAACAGAGAATTGCGTTGTGTCAGTGGCCAGTTGGATCTCCTCATGCCACTGTCTGTCGAGTCCCGAGCCAGAACAGCATGACCACCACGATCTACCACTGGAGTACTAGACTCGAGCCTGTCGCATCTTGATCAGCATCCCATTCACGGCCTTCCCCCGCGCGAGGGCCTTCATGGCGAAGGGCGGACGATCATGACAAAGGTCGAAGAAGATCTCCACTGCTGGGTGCCGACCTCACGAACGCGGCCTCCGTACCAAGACGGACCGCTCAGCGGTCACTCGATCGCAGTGAAGGATATGGTCGCGATCGCTGGGCACACGTCTTCCTATGGTCTCGCCACGTGGCGCTCGACCCACTCACCGAGCGCGGCGACCGCACCCGTGCTCGAGCGGCTTCTCGATGCGGGAGCGGCGATCGCCGGGTTGAGCAAACTCGATGAACTGGCATATTCGCTCGAGGGCAATACCGGGGAGGGGGAAGCGCCGTTGAACCCCCGTTATCCGGACCGCTTCACCGGCGGGTCGTCGTCGGGTTCCGCGTCCGCGGTGGCCGGCGGAGCGGCTGATATCGGACTCGGCACCGATACCGCGGGATCGATCCGCGTTCCATCGGCAGCCTGCGGCTTGTTCGGCCTACGTCCGACCCATGGGATGCTGGACACGGCCGGGGTGCTCCCACTTGCCCCCTCGTTCGATACGGTGGGATTCTTGTGTGCCGATCCAGGGTTGCTCACTAGGTCCTTCGCCATCGCAGCCGGTGGCGGCGACGAGCGGCCGCGAACGGAGATCTCGCGTATCCGCTTCCCCGAGGACTGCTTGAGTATGGTCAGCGAGGAGGCCGCTCGTGCCATCCGGATGACAGTGGGAACGTTGTCCGAGGTGCTCGGATGCGCAGTCGATACATCCCTGGCTTTCGCGGATTTCGTCTCCGAGACCGCGGCCTCGGTGTTCGCGAACCTGGTGGACCGGGAGATCTGGCAGACACATGGAGCGTGGGTCCGTGAGCACCGGGACGCCTTTCACCCCCTCATCGCGGGACGCTTGCAGCACGCCGAAGAAGTCAGCCGCGTGTCCGAGGCGGAGAAGCGGGCCGACGAGCAGGCCAGAGCGGACTACCGCGAACGTCTGAACAGCATTGTCGCGGACGGGGCCGCGGTCGTGCTCCCGATCATGCCGCACCTGCCGCCGTCACGGCACGCTGACGACCAGGAACTGGAGAGTTACCGGCTGACCACCTTCTTCCTGACCGCGCCCGCCGGCTTGTCCGGCTGCCCGCAACTCGTCGTACCGAGTCGCGGACGTGCCTTCGGTGTCGGCATTCTCGCCGGGCACTATGCCGACGCCGCCCTGCTGGACGCCGCGGTGCGCTACACAGACAGTGGCAGCGCCTAGTCTGTCCCAGTGGTCTGGCGTGGTCGGCCGCACCATCGAATCGATCGGCACGAATCGTTGATCTGGTCACCGCGATGGAGTGGGTGATGCCACGACCGTGAGGAGTTCTGGACCATGCGATATACCCAGCTGACGATTGGTCGTACCTTCGGGATCGCTCTCGACCACGGCGAAGAGTTCTTCGCCCAGCTCACCGCGTTTTGTACCGAGCACGATATCCGGGCAGGCTATCTACCGATGTTTCTCGGAGCATTCCGCACCGTCCATCTCGTGGGTACGTGCGAGCATATCGACGATCCGGAAGGCCCGGTCTGGTCGGCCGCCGAGTATCATCACGTCGAAATCCTGGGTTCGGGAACCATAGCCTGGAACGAAGAGACCCAGCAAGTGGCACCGCACGTGCATGTTGCCGTGGGCGAGCGAGACCACGCCGCGGCGGGCAAGACGAGCCACCTGTTGTCCGGCTCGGTCCAATTCGTCAACGAGCTGTATCTCGTCGAAATCTTGCAGCCGGCGATGACACGTCCCAAGCTCGGCGCCTATGAGATGCCGACCTTGCAATTCGGTCAACCCGACGCCGGTCATGAGACCAACGGATAGCGCGAATCCAATGCTCAGGTTCAACCGGTCGTAGCAATACCGTGTTGCTGAGCCGACGATAGCTGTTCGTCGAGAGCTTCGGCCGGGGTCTTCCAACCGAGCGTCTTTGTGGCGCCCGGTCTCTTCGATAGGCGCGTACTTCGACGCTATGAAAGCCTCTGAGAGAGGATGGAGCCTATGGTGGGTTCGGCGGACCTGGATCCTATATCCGGCGGCGCCACGCTCATGGTGTCGGTAAACGTTCGCCCCGGCCTGGCCGAGGAATACCGGCGCTGGCAGGACAGAGTGATCGCCGCGGCAACCGAATTCACCGGTTATGAGGCGACGGAAGTCCATCCGCCCGAATCCAGCGAGGACAACCAGTGGGTCATCGCCTTCCGATTCGCGCAGTCCGAACAACTCACCGCCTGGCTTCGTTCGGACGTACGGAAGTCCTTGCTGGAGGAGGGATATGCGCTGATCGTCGATCAGCGCATCCAGGATGTCCTGCTCGGGGGTGCGCCTGTCTACCGGCAACCCGTCACCGCGATCATCTCGCACGAAGTGCGACCAGGCCATGAGCGGGATTGCGGATACTGGTGGGACAAGGCGCTCGCGGCGGCACGGACCTTCCCAGGCTTCATGGGTTCCGAGGTCTTCCAGCCCATGGCCGGTGTCCAGGAGCGCTGGGTCGCGGTTATCCGTTTCGGTACCCACGGGCATCTCGACAATTGGCTGGAATCCGACGTCTACGCCGAACATTTGGTGGCGGGGCACCAATATTTCACCACTTACCGGGTGCGTAAAGTCGCGTCCAGTTTCAGCGGTTGGTTCCGCTTCGACAAGGGGGCGACCTCAGATGTTCCCCCCAACTGGAAGCAGGCTTTCACGGTACTGCTCGCTCTTTACCCGATAGTCGCGGTGCTGTACTACATTGGTGCCGCGCTCGACGATATCGGGGTGCCCTTGTTCATTCAGCTGTTCGTCGAGTCCGCTCTCAGTGTCGTGGCCCTGACCTGGATCGCCATGCCTGTGGTGAATAGATACCTGGCTTTCTGGCTTATCCCCAGCCGAGTGCGTACGACTTCCCAGCAACTCGCCGGAGCCGGGATCATCGTACTGGGCTGGGTTCTGTCCCTGGTGATTTTCGGGTTCATCAGTCACGCTTTTTCGTGACGGTCCGGACTCGGGAGAGGCGGGACCGGAGCAGGCGCGTCGTTGTTCATTTCTGCGGCGACCTATCGGCGAACGAGTCCGCAGTCCGATCCGCTCGGCTCAGCGGATCGGACTGATCAGCGGATGGTGACGAACCCCTGGGCAACCAGCCAGTCCCGCGCTACCTCGGCGGGTTCGCGTCCATCGACATCGACCTGACGATTCAACTCGGTAATGGTCTCATTGGTGAGCCGTCGCGAGATCGGCTCCATGATCGTGGTGATCTGCGGATACTTATCGGCGAATTTCTCCCGCATCACCAATGCCGCGTTGTATTTCGGGAAGAAGTCGCGGTCATCCCGCAGTACGACGAGACGCAGTGCGGGGATCCGCCCGTCGGTGGCGTTTACGGAGCCGAAGCGGCATTGTGTCCCATCCGCGACGGCCTGGTAGACCACGGCATCCTGGACGATCCGCTTGGGTATCTTGTCGCCTGCTATCCCATACGCGCGGGTCATGCCGGGGAAGCCGTCCCGTCGGACATTGAATTCGGTGCCGACACACACCGCCGCCGCGTCCGGGTCGGTAGCGGCCAATCCGGCGTAGTCCGACAGGGTGCGTACCCCGGTCTCCTGCGCGGTCTGCGTGCTCGTCGCCAGTGCATAGGTGTTGTTCATCGGCGCCATCGCCGTCCACAGCATGCCGTGCTCGACGAGATCGGCGGCGCGGACTGCCTGGAACTGGCGGATCGCGCCTGGCACCGGTGTTTCGTGGCCGAGGTAAGTGATCCAGCCGGTACCGGTGTAGTCGTAGGCGAGGTCGATCTGTCCGAGTAGCTGCGCATCGCGCATACTGCTCGACCCTTGGATATTCGTCAGATCACGGATACTCGCACCTGCCGCCGACAGCGCGAACTCGATGAGATATCCGAGGATGAGCTGCTCGGTGAAGGCCTTCGATCCCACCGTGATGCGCACTCCGTCGAGTGCGGGTACCGGGCGGATGCTGCCCGGCCCCACCTGCAGTGGTATCGCACCGCCGGATTCCAGCCCACATGCGGCCACCAGTAACAGCCCGAGCAGCAGTGCGATCGTGCGCCGTATCCACCTCATGCCAGCCCCTTCGGCCCGAGGAATCGTTCGGCGAGCGCGCCGAGCCAGTCCGCCAGCAGGGCCAGTGCGACAGCGAGTACCGCACCGACGGTCAGGGTGACGTTATCGCGCAACTTGTATCCGGTATCGATCAGGATGCCGAGGCCACCCGCGCTGACCAGGAACGCCAGTGTCGCGGTGCCAACGGCGAGCACCAGTGAGGTGCGCAGTCCGGCCAGGATGTAGGGCACGGCGAGAGGGAATTCGATACGGCGCAACACCGTCGCCGCCGACATCCCCTGACCGCGTCCCGCGTCGATGAGCGACCGGTCCACCTGCTGGTATCCCAGGATGGTGTTGCGTAGTACCGGTAGCAGTGCGGAGAACGCGATCGGTGCCACGCCGACCCAGAAGCCGGTGGTTCGGGTGGCGAGGTAGCACAGCACGATCAGGCCGATGGCGGGCGCGGCCGCGCCGATATTCGCGATACCGATGAACAACGGCGCCGCACGGCCGAATCCGGGGCGGGTGAGCAGGGTGCCGAGCGGGACGGCCACCACGACCACGATCAGTGCCACTGTGGCGGTGATCAGTACGTGCTGACGAGTGACGGTCGCCAGGGTGCCCGCATTGAGACTGATCTGCTGGGTATCGGTGAGGTCGTTGGCGAATGCCCACCCGAGCACACCGGCGGCGAGGGCGAGCACGAGAACAGGCTGGGCGACCAACCTGATGCGTTCGGCTCTGCGCTGGGTGGCGGATGATCCGGTGGTTGTCATGGTGTGCCGTTCACCGCGGTGTGGTCGGCGCTGTGTTCCGCGCGGAGAGCTGATAGATGCTCGATCAAGGTGTTGATCGTGATCAGTCCCACGTACTCGCCGTGCGCGCCGGTGACGATGGCGATCGCGCTCTGGTGAGTCAGTAGTGTTTCCAGAGCGTCCTGCAGGGTCGATTGCAGGGACAAGGTATTCCGTGGCGGTGAGCCGATCTCACGCAGTGAGTCCGCGTGGGCCAACTGTTCCACCGAGACCCAGCGGCGCGGACGGCGATGTCGGTCGAGCACCAGTGCCCATGGTCGGTCCTGGCCGGTGAGTGCGCTGCGCAGCCGCTCGACCGAATCCTGCTCGGTGGCGGTGGGGCAGTGGCCGAGCTCGACATCCCCGACCCGGGTCAGCATGAGCTGTTTGCGGGCGGCATCCACTCCGATGAAGCCTGCGACCGTCTCGTCGGCCGGGGCGGCAAGGACAGCGACGGGCGTGTCGTACTGCAGAATCCTCGATCGGTTGCCGAGCACGGCGATTCGATCGCCCAGTTTGACCGCCTCGGTGAAATCGTGGGTAACGAAGACGATTGTTTTGCCCAGTTCGTCTTGTAGGCGCAGCAACTCGTCCTGGAGTAGCCCCCGGGTGATCGGGTCGACCGCGCCGAACGGCTCATCCATCAGCAGTACGGGTGGGTCGGCCGCCAACGCCCGCGCCACCCCGACACGTTGTTGCTGGCCACCGGACAGTCCGCGCGGGTAACGGTCGCGGAAGGTACCCGGGTCGAGACCGACCAACTCGAGCATTTCGTCCACCCTGGCTGCCGTGCGCCGCCGGTCCCAGCCCATCAGACGGGGTACGGTCGCGATATTCTTCGCGACCGTCAGATGCGGGAACAGACCTGCCTGCTGGATCGCGTAGCCGATGCCGCGCCGCAGCCGATCAGGATGCATGGCGGCGGCATCTCGCCCATCGATGGTTATGGTTCCCGAGGTCGGCTCGATCAGCCGGTTGATCATCCGCATCGTGGTGGTTTTACCGCAGCCGGACGGACCGACCAGTACAACGATCGCACCGGCCGGGATGGTCATCGAGACCCGATCCACTGCCGGATCGCGATGCCCCGGATAGTGTTTGGTGACCGAATCGAGCACGATCTCCACACCGGACACGATCGGTTCGGCGGTATCGGTGGCACGGATTCGGCGATCAGTCACGGATTCCTTTCGCTGTGGTAAGCCGTCCGACCAGGGCATAACTTCCGTCGAGCGCGAGTGCGGCCACGACGATGAGGATCGTGCCGACCAGGGCCTGTGGTACCGCATTGGGGCTGCCGAGACGGGAGAGCCCGGAGAAGATCAGATTGCCGAGCCCGGGGCCCTTGGCGTATGCGGCGATGGCCAGGATGCCCATGCTCAGCTGCGTACTCACCCGCATCCCGGCCAGGATCGCGGGCCAGGCCAGCGGCAATTCGATGCGGGCGAGTACGCGGAGCCGATTCATCCCGACTCCACGCGCCGCGTCGGTGACGGCGGGATCCACCGAGGTCAGCCCGATGATGGTATTACGCATGATCGGCAGCAACGCGTATATCACCAGTGCGGTGACGGTCGGTGCGACACCGAGACCGAGTAGCGGGATCAACAGACCGAGCAGGGCGAACGACGGGATGGTCAGTACCGCGCCTGCCAGCGCGGTGGCGAGCGAAGAGCCGAGCGGACTGCGGTACACCAGGAGCCCGATCAGCACCGCGATCACCGTGGCCAGCAGCACCGACTGCAGCACAGCGGAGACATGCAGGGTGAAGTCGACAAGCAACTGGTGTCGACGGTGCATGACGAATGTCCACAGTGCGTCCAGGGTTGTACCTTCCCCATCGGCCGGTTGGGTCGAGAACTGTCCCACCCGCGAGTGCGGCCCCTGTGCAATGCCCTCCCCGTGCTACTCGAAACCGATACGGCTCGAAACCGGCGGTATCGCACGGGTGAGTGTGCGGATCGGCGATGTGGTGGGTAGATCGGTCCGCTCCGCACTGTTAAACAGCGGGCCGAACCGTCCTACCATAGAGGTGACGGTGCCCGGCAGCGCCGTCACCGATCCCCGCCCTGCTTCCCCCTCATCGGCAGGACGGGGATTCGGGTTGAGGTGTGTGGACGCGGATGGTCCGCAACCGGACGAGTACCGTAGCGGCTGTCCACCGAGAGATGAGTGTTGCGGGACTACTGATGCAGCTGATCGACGATTCGAACAGTGCCCCGGCCTGGATCGACTACGCGGAATTCGGCAAGCGTTTCGTGGCGCACGCCGTGACCGCGGCCCGGATCGAAGCCGCTGTTTCCGGCATGACCGGCCATGGCATCACCATCGGCCCGGTTTCGCTGGCTCCGGCCAAACTGGCCAGTTTCACCGCTGAGGGCAAGGTAGGCGCTCCCCATGTCCTGCGCTGTGGTCCGCAGGTGACCTTCGAGGTCACCATCCCGGTGTCACTCGCGTTGACCCTGCGATTGCGCCGGAAAAAGCTGCAGCTGGAGGCCAGGGTCGAGATCGATCTGACGTTGCACGCTCGCACTGCCGACCCGTTACTCATCGTCATCGATATTCCGCCGATCACGCGGCGCGATATCAGCTTCGTACTGCGTGCGCGGGCAGTGGAATCGTCCTGGGAATGGCTGCTCGGCCCGGTCGCGGGGATAGTGCAGAACGAGGTCGCGGCCAGGGTGAACGCCATGTTGTCCGAGCCGCAGACCCGTCGTGGTCTGGTCTTCGATATCGAGGCCATGATCGGTGACACACGTTCGGAGTACCTGGACAACACCCAGTTCGACTGGATCGGATACGACGAGTTCGGTCGCCGGTTCTTCACCCGCATAGTGACGCGGCACCGGGTGTACGAGGCGGTGGAGCATTTGACGGGCAGGCCCATCGAGATCGGGCCGTTGCGGACCGGGCCGCGGGATCGTGCGACCGTAACGGTCAATGGCACGATCAGGCTGCCCCGGCTGACCGACCGTCCCGCTGGCCCGGTCGCGTTCGACCTGACCTTGCCGATAAGCCTGGACATCACCGTGGATGTGTTGAAGGTCAATCGTTATCAGGCCGAGCTGGAGGTGCCGTTGGCGCTCACTGCTCGGGCCGCCGAGCCGTTACTGGTGGTGATCGATGTCGTGCCGCCGGATCCCGGCGACATCTACCTCGAGTTCACCGCGCACGGTGTGCGGGCCGCCGTTCTCGGTCTGCTCGCGCGGATCAAGAAGCAGGTGGTACGGCAAGTCGCCGCAGTGGTAGCCCAGGAATTGGCGGACCCGTCGACTCGCATCATCGATGTCGCCGCGCGCATCAACGACGTGGCCTGACCATCCGCCGATCCCCGCGGAGATCAGCATGTGACGAATGTGAAGTATGTGGTTCATGGGCCTAGCGGTTCCAATGTGAATGTGGTGGAATGGGTTCACGTTCGAGGCTCCCGGCGCGCATCAAGTATGGGGAAGGTGCGCCGGGCACGCTGCCATCCGATGCGGGGTTGCGCGAAGGAGTCCACGATGCGTTCCAGTTCGGTATCTCGACGTGATCTTTTCGCTTATGCGGCCGCTGCGACCGTGGTCGGTGCGGCCGCCACTGCGGTTCCGGCCGCTGCCAGGCCCGTGCACGGCACCCTGATCGACTACGCCGGTGGAGTTCCCTCCGCCGCGGCGATCAAGGAAGCGGGCTATCTCGGTGTGATCCGCTACGTCTCCGATCGCAGGCCGGGAGCCCAGTGGATGACGGGCAAGCCGCTGCTGGCGGGGGAGGTCGAGCAGTTGCGGGCGGCCGGGCTGCAGATCGTTTCCTGTTACCAGTTCGGCAAGGGCCCGACCGCGGACTGGCGCGGTGGATTGGAGGCGGGTAAGCGGCACGCTGAGCGCGGCCTCGAACTGCACCGTGCGGCAGGTGGCCCGGATAATGTGCCGATCTACGCCTCTATCGACGACAATCCTTCCGCGGCTGAATTCGCTGCCATGATCGCGCCGTATCTCCTGGGCTGGCACGCGGTGCTCGGCAAGGAGCGCACTGGCGTCTACGCGAATACCCCGACCATCGGATCGGCCGATGCCGCCGGACTCGGTTCCTGGTACTGGCAGCACAATTGGGGTACCCCGAAGGGGTTCGTCCACCCTGCCGCGCATTTGCACCAGTTCGAGATCGATAAACAATCCGTCGACGGTGTCGGCATCGATCTGAATACCATCCTGACACCGCAGTACGGGCAATGGTGATCGGTGTTCTCTGTCGGGCGCGGCCGACCGGGCGGCGGCCGTACACCGCCGCCACTGGCTAGGTCTGCCAGTGGCTCAGCGGTGCCACGCGCAGGTCGGGCTCGTCTGGGACGACACGCAGCGCGGGACGACTCTCTGGCGCCGTACGGTCGCCGAGCCAGGAGAACAGCGACCACCGGGACAAGCCGGAAAAGGCCGAACCCAGGCTGCTGAACGAGAACGCCGAGATCGCTGACCCGAACGACCCCGCCGACCCGATCGACAGCACCGACCCGACGCTGCCGATCGACAGAATCGAGTAGGCCGAGCCGATCGATAGAATCGACCCTTCGGAACGGATCGACAGAATCGATCGGTGCGATTTTCTGCTCCGGATCGAATGCTCTGGACGATCGATGCCTGTCATGGTGAGGCCTGTCATGGTTAGCGGTTTATCACAGTTCCCGCGCCAACACATGGCATCGCGACAGATTCGTTCCCTCGACCTGCCCCGGTAGTCGACGACCGAAAGCTCAGGCGACCGTGAAGAATCCGAGCGTCGGCGCGAAGGAACAGGTCCGAGGTGCGGTTTCGGGGTCGGCCTGAGTGGTCAGCGAGCCGGAGATCACCGCGACGATCCGACCGGAACCGGTATCGGCGACCGCGGACAAGGTGGCGGGGCCGTCCGGGTTGATCTTCGCTTCGTCGGTCAACTGCTTGGCGCCGGACTGCATGGTGTCCACGTTCAGCCACTGCACCGTCATCGGCGGATTCTGCACCGGCGTCGGCGCTTTGGTGCCGAGCGCGGTGAACACGAATCCGGCCTGACCGGCCGAGGGGCTGGGCGGAGGCAGAGTCGCCGGACCCGGTACGGCCAGTGCGGTACCCACCGAGTCCGAGGTCGGGCCGATGCATCCCTTACCGATGGTCGGATACAGGAACTGCGCGATCGGCGGGCCGTCCTGCGGCAGCTCGGGGCCCCCACCGCCGCTGCCGTCGAGGAAGGTGATGATCCGTTCCAGCGTCGCCTCGATCTGCGGCGGCAGGTTCAGGACCGCCAGTAGCTGGCGTGCCTGGTCCAGGATCATCATCTTCGGGTCGGCGATATTCGCCGGAGTGGAGATGGCTTGGGCGATAACAGGCGCCAACGCGGCCAGAGCGTCCACCGGAACGCCCTCAGGGACCATCGGAACGCTGTAGGTTGTCGCCGCGGGGGCGGGGGCCGCGATTGCTGTCGTCGGCGCGGCGAGCGTGGCACTCGCCACGATGGCGAATGCGGACAATGCGATCCGCGTTCCTCGGGTGCGAAGCACTGGTCTGGCCGTCCTTACCTCGGGTACATCAGGGTTCGATTGCGAAGTGACATCGATTCGGGGTCACTCTAGGGACAATACGGCTACGTGTACAGCTATAGGGCCGAAATCTATGTGGACGATCCGTGTTTAGCAGACAGGAGTGCGCCCGCGATGTTGCTGGTGTGATAATTGATGCAAATGTTATCGATGATTCGAGGGTGGCGCCGAGCCGATCGGCGCGGCGGTTAATCTATCCGTGCCATCCGTCCGTGCCGTCGCCGAAGAACACCCTGCGGTCCGGGATGTCGAACCGACGCGCCCTAGCCGAAAGCCAGCGATGTGAACCGTTACCTCCGATGGGCCGTGCCGGTGCTCGGTCTGTCCGTGCTGGCGAGGTTGCTCTGGATGCTGTTCTCCCAGAACGGGATGAATCTCGTCGACCTGCACGTCTACGTCGATGGATCGTCCGCGTTGTCGACCGGCGGGCTCTACGACTTCACCTATGCCGCGAAGACGCCGGACTTTCCGCTCCCGTTCACCTATCCGCCGTTCGCGGCAGTCATGTTCTTCCCGTTGCACTATCTGCCGTTCACCGTCGTCGCGATCGCCTGGTTATTCGCGGTCGTCGCTGCGCTCTACGCGGTGGTGTACATCAGCCTCGAACTCATGCTCGGTGCGCAGACCTTGCGCACCTCGCGGTGGCGGGCGGTGACAGCGGCCTGGACCGCGCTGGGACTGTGGCTGGAACCGGTGCGGACCACATTGGATTACGGCCAGGTCAACGTGTTCCTCATGCTCGCGGGGATGCTCGCGGTACGCAGTTCCCGGTGGTGGATCTCCGGCGGGCTGGTAGGGATCGTCGCCGGTATCAAGTTGACGCCCGCGATCACCGGTCTGTACTTCCTCGCCAGGCGGCGGTGGTCGACCGTGGTGTGGTCGGCACTGGTTTTCGGCATGACAGTAGGGCTGAGCTTCGTGATCGCGCCGAATGCGGTACGAAGGTACTTCGGCACCCTGCTCGGTGATGCCGATCGGATCGGACCGGTCGGTTCGGTGTGGAACCAGTCGTTGCGCGGTGCGCTGAGCCGGCTGCGCGGCTACGACGTGGAGTCCGGCCTGTGGTGGATAGCGGCTGTCCTCGTGGTCGCGGTGCTGGCATATCTGGCCTGGCGCGCGCTCGGGTCGGAGGACCGGCTCGGCACGCTGATCGTGGTGCAACTGTTCGGGCTGATGATCTCGCCCATCTCCTGGTCACATCACTGGGTATGGCTGCTTCCCGTCGTGCTGTGGTTGGTCTACGGACCGCTGCGTTCGGCGCCAGGTGTCCGATTCGTGATCGGATTCTGGTTGGTGACCGCTCTGGTCGGGGTTCCATGGGTACTGTCGTTCTTCCAGGAGACGATCTGGACGATCTCGCGTCCTGGCGTGCTGGCCTGGCTCGGCACTGTCGACGTGCTCGGCGTCGTGCTGTTCTATCTCTGGGTGATCTGGTGTGGTTCACACTCCGCACGGTCAGGCCAGGAGGAGGGAGTGCGCGTGGCCACGGAGGGCTCCGTGCGGGGCGCATAGGTTTCAGCCCCGCGCGGTCGAGCCCGGAGGTAGGAGCTTGCGTGGCCACGGAGGGCTCCGGTCAGCTGGATTGTGTTATGAGGCGATCTATCTCATGAGCCAGCGCCACGTCCAGCGGGGTGATCCCGCCTGCGGAGTGGGTGGACAGTGCGAACCTGATCGTGCGCCAACGGATATCGATGTCCGGGTGGTGATCGGCGACCTCCGCGGCCGCGGCGACTCGGCGCACGAGTTCGATACCAGCGGGGAACGTGGCCGCTCGGGTAGTGCGGACCAGATTGTCGCCTGATCGCTCCCACTCCGGCAGCTCGGTGAGCGCCTCGGTGATTTCGGTGTCGGAGAGTACGGTTTGCTGCGTCATGACACTGCTTCCTCTCGCCTCTGGCCGCCCCGATGTCGGTGGCGGCGGGGTCAGGCAGCGCGGGCCTGCTCGAGTGCCTTCTTGAGATCCTTACCGCGGATTCCCGCGGCTTCGCACTTCTTCATCCGCATGATCACGACGGGGCACTTCAAGCAGCGCTTCTTCTTCCGGCAGCACTTCTTCTTCGGTTTCAGGCTCGAAACCTGCTTCGCTTTGACCTTGCCCACGATGGTTAGCATACCCTTAGTACAAAGGCTGGAACGTTGCTCGAACCGGACTGCCGGTAGGGTGTAGCTGGCCGCGATACCCGGTGAGTTTCGATTCTCCACCTGTTTGTAGGGGTCGGCGGGCACCAATACCGAACAGCAGGAGGATTCAGGCGTGTCGTCTGCACGCGATTTTCGCAACGTCGCCATTGTGGCCCACGTCGACCACGGCAAGACGACTCTGGTCGACGCCATGCTGCGCCAATCGGGCGCGTTCGCTGAACGGGACGAGCTCGTTGATCGGGTGATGGATTCCGGCGATCTGGAGCGCGAGAAGGGCATCACCATTCTCGCCAAGAACACGGCGGTGCACCGCCACCATCCCGATGGCTCGGTCACCGTGATCAACGTGATCGATACCCCGGGGCACGCCGATTTCGGCGGCGAGGTGGAGCGCGGTCTGTCCATGGTCGACGGCGTCGTACTACTGGTCGACGCCTCCGAGGGGCCGTTGCCGCAGACCCGGTTCGTCCTGCGCAAGGCCCTGGCCGCCTCGTTGCCGGTGATCTTGGTGGTGAACAAGACAGACCGGCCGGACGCCCGTATCGAAGAAGTGGTCGAGGAAAGCCACGATCTGTTGCTCGATCTGGCCTCCGACTTGGACGACGCGGCCGCCGAGGCCGCCGAGCTCGCGCTCGATCTGCCGGTGCTGTACGCCTCCGGCCGGGAAGGCAAGGCGTCCAAGGTGCGTCCGGAGAACGGTAACGCGCCGGACGCGGAGAATCTCGACGCGTTGTTCGATGTGCTGCTGCAGAACATTCCCGCGCCGAAGGGCGATCCGACCGCGCCACTACAGGCGCACGTCACCAACCTCGATGCCTCGGCATTCCTCGGCCGCCTCGCGTTGGTCCGTGTGCACAATGGCGAGCTGCGCAAGGGGCAGAGCGTCGCGTGGATGCACGCCGATGGTGTCAAGCAGGTGAAGATCACCGAGTTGCTGCAGACAGTCGGTGTCCAGCGGCAGCCGGGCGAAGTCGCCGGGGCGGGCGATATCGTCGCCATCGCGGGTATCCCGGACATCATGATCGGCGATACGCTCGCCGATATCGACAACCCTGTCGCGCTGCCCCGTATCACCGTCGATGAGCCCGCTATCTCGGTCACCATCGGAACCAACACCTCGCCGCTGGTCGGTCGGGTGCAGGGCCATAAGCTGACCGCCCGCATGGTGAAGTCGCGGTTGGATCAGGAACTGGTCGGTAACGTGTCCTTGCGCGTGCTCGACATCGGCCGCCCTGATGCCTGGGAGGTGCAGGGCCGAGGTGAACTGGCGCTGGCCATCCTGGTGGAGACCATGCGCAGGGAGGGCTTCGAGCTCACCGTCGGCAAGCCGCAGGTGGTCACCAAGCAGGTGGACGGCAAGGTGCACGAGCCGTATGAAGAGCTGACCATCGATTGTCCCGAAGAATATCTCGGCGCGATCACGCAGTTGATGGCGGCACGCAAGGGCAAGATGGTGCAGATGAACAACCATGCCGCGGGCTGGGTGCGAATGGAGTTCATCGTCCCCTCGCGCGGTTTGATCGGTTTCCGCACCGATTTCCTCACCGAGACCCGCGGTACCGGTATCGCGAATGCGGTGTCGCACGGTTACGCCCAGTGGGCGGGGGAGATCCGGGCCAGGCATACCGGCTCGCTGGTATCCGACCGGTCGGGCACGGTGACGCCGTTCGCCATGATCCAACTGGCCGACCGTGGCCAGTTCTTCGTCGAGCCGGGCACGGACACCTACGAGGGCCATGTCGTCGGTGTCAATCCGCGTGCCGAGGATCTCGATATCAATGTCACCAGGGAGAAGAAGCTGACCAATATGCGCAGCTCGACCGCTGATGTGATCGAGACGCTGGCCAAGCCGCTGCCCCTGGATCTGGAAGGCGCGATGGAGTTCTGCGCCGCCGACGAGTGCGTCGAGGTCACTCCGGAGGTGGTCCGGGTGCGTAAGGTGATCCTCGGCCAGAACGAGCGCGCGCGTGAACTGTCCCGGCGTAAGGCCCGCGATCGCGCGGCCCTGTAGTCACTTCGGTAAGGTGGAAACCGGTGTCCCCGTGGGGCGCCGGTTTCCGGCCCGGTAATTCACCGCGGCCACCCGAGAATTGGTTACCGAAATCACAATACGGTCGGAGGCTCTTCTTCGGATGGGGTTTTCGTCTGTTTCGCAGGCGGCCTCCGTGCAACGGATATCTCGTTCTCCGGTTAATCCCCGAGTGAATTCTTGCTTTCGTTTCCTTTCTGGAAGCAGCGGAATTACGCACTGGCCGGTCGGTCTTGTTCAGCACACCTGTGGTCCTGGTATCTGTCGAGACAGCTTGATAGGCAAGGGATTCTTGGGTGAATGGCTATGCCGCTGCGGCGGGCTCCGAATTCTTCTCCGTGGGTATCGCTCGATCCGGAGATTCGTTCGTAAGAGCGCGAATCTGCGGTCGAACTCGGCCATACGGTAGAGTTCCCGAACGTGAAAGTGGGCGCAGGAAAACGCGCGACGTGGCGCACATTGTTGCCGGCTGTGGCAGCGCTGACGCTGATCAGCAGCTGTGCGGCTAATCCGCCGCCGCCCATCGAAAGCACCGATAGCCCGATGTCCACACCGATGGAACCGGTGGAAAGCACTGTGGTCGTCGCCTTGGACACGGTGGGCACGGCTTTCAACCCGCATCTTCGTTCGGACCAATCCACTGCCACCGCCGCGATCGCTTCGCTGGTGCTGCCGAGTCCGTTCCGGCCGGTGCCGAGTCCGGACATACCGGGTGCGACGGTCTGGGTGCCGGATGCGTCGTTGCTGCTCTCGGCCGATGTGACCGCGCAGGAGCCGTTCACCATCACCTACACGTTGCGCAACGAGGCATCCTGGTCGGACGGAGCGCCTATCGCGGCAGAGGACTTCCATTACCTCTGGCAGGAGATGATTTCCGAACCGGGGGTTGTGGATCCGGCCGGTTATCGGTTGATCTCGGATGTGGGTTCGTCGGCGGGGGGCAAGACGGTCACCGTGGTGATGTCGCAGCCCTACCCCGGCTGGCGTGAGTTGTTCACCAATCTGCTGCCGTCCCATCTGCTGAAGGATGCGCCAGGCGGGTTCACCAGAGGAATGAACGGTCAGGTCAACGGGGTCCGGGTTTCCGGGGGGCCGTTCGGCATCCGCTCGGCGGACCCCGGTCGCGACGAGATGCTGCTGGAACGTAACGATCGCTTCTGGGGTACGCCGGCCATACCGGGCCAGATCCTGTTGCGCCGGGCCGGTACTACCGCGCAACTGGCGGGTTCGTTGCGCACCGGTGATGTGCAGATGGCTCTGGTGCACGGGGGAGTGGCGACTCAGGCGCAGCTGGGGGCGATTCCCTCGGTGCGGACCGCGATCATGCCACAGTCACGGGTGCTGCAACTGGTGCTCAACGGACGTGTAGGCGAGCTGAGCGATCCACAGGTCCGTGCCGGTGTGCTGGCATTACTCGACCCGGTCCTGCTCGCGACGGTCGGTGCGCAGACAGGGAACTGGGTGGAACCGGCGCGCGCTCAAGTCCTCGCGCCGTCCGATCCCGGCTATGTGCCGACCGCGCCACCGCGCCCCTCCGAGGACGAGGCATTCGCGCTACTCGCCGCGGCCGGGTACAACCGGGCGCCGGAGCCGCCTCCGATGCTGTCGCAGACCTCACCCGCACCACAGCCACGCACCATCGTCAAGGACGGCGAGCCGTTGACCGTGCGCATCGGTGCGGTCAACAGGGACGCCACCGCGCTCGCGGTGGCGCATACCGCTGCCGACCAGCTGCGTAGCGCGGGGATAGATGCCACAGTACGCAGCCTCGATGCCGAGGAGCTGTACGGCGAGAAACTGATCGAAGGCACTGTCGACGCGATTGTCGGCTGGGAGGTGGCCGGTTCGGATCCCGCGACGGTGCTGGCATCCCGCTATGGCTGCCCGCCACCGGCAGAAGCGGCCACGGGCGCCGTGCAGGCCATGACGGAGGCGGCGCAGCGTGCACCGAGCAACCTGTCCGGGGTGTGCGATCCAGCTCTGCAACCCGCGATCGATGCGGCGCTGCGTGGTATCGACGTGGACTCGGTGCTCGCCGATATCGAGCCCCAACTGTGGTCCATGGCGACGGTGCTGCCGATAGTGCAGGACAACGTGGTCGCCGCCGCCGGTCCCAGAGTGGATGGTGCCTCGCTCAGCGGTGCCATTCAGGCCGGTATTTTCGGTGACGCGGCTATGTGGCGCAGGATTCCGTGACCGTGGCGGCACCGGGTGGCCTGCTGCTGGTCCACGCGCATCCGGACGACGAATCCATCACCACTGGAGGGACGATCGCGCAGTACCGCCGTCGTGGTGTGCCGGTCACCGTGCTCACCTGCACTCTCGGTGAGGAAGGCGAGGTAATCGGGGATGAGTGGGCGTTCTTGGCCGCACAGCACGCCGACCAACTCGGCGGCTACCGGATCTCGGAGCTGACCCGCGCGCTCGCGGAGCTCGACGCGGGCCCCCCGTGCTTTCTCGGTGGTGCTGGACGCTGGCGTGACTCCGGAATGGCAGGCACCGCCCCCTCGTCTCCGGGGCAGGCGAACAAGCCGATGGCGTTCACCCGCTCCGGAGACGAGGCGGTACTGGCGCTGACGGAGGTGCTGTTGCGGTTGCGTCCGCGGGTAGTGGTCGGTTACGACCCGAAAGGTGGTTACGGCCACCCCGACCACATCCGAGCGCACGAGATCACCACGGCCGCGGTGCATGCCGCGGCAGCTCGCGGCTGGGATACCCCGAAGTTCTATTGGACGGTCACCGACGCCGATATGCTGCGCCTGCACACCACCGCATTGGCCAAGCGCACGGTCGAGGGGCTGCCAGGTGCGCTGCCACCCGGTTGGCGTCTGCCCGGCCCGGAGGAGCTGGCGTGCGTGCCGAGCCACACGGTAACCACCGTTCTCGACGTCTCCGAGGTTCTGTCTGCCAAGCGCGCCGCGCTGCGAGCACACGCCACCCAGGTCAGTGTCGCGCCGTCCGGACGGGAATTCGCGCTGTCGAACAACATCGCGCAGCCGATATTGCCGGAAGAGCACTTCATCCTGGTGCGCGGTCGGCTCGGGCCGCTCGGGCCGGATGGGCGGGAACACGACTTGTTCGCCGGCTTGGTCTGACCCGGATACTGTTCTTCGGCTACTCGACGAGAGCCATCGGCCGGCAATGACTCTCGTCGATTCGCCGGATGCGGTGATTCTTTCGATTCCGGGGCGTGGTCCTTCCTGTCGATCGGGTGCGGGAACGCGCGATCGGACCGGAATAGACTCGGCACCATGTACAACTGGGAACTCCAGGACGCGATCGTGGCGTTCGTGGACAGTATGAAGCCGTATTGGCAGGAGCAACACGATCTGTACATTTCGGCGCTGCACGCGTTCGCCGAGATGCAGAGCAACCTGTTGACCCTCCTCGGCTACCCGCCGGTACCGTGACGACGGAGCTCGACGACCACGTCTCCGGAAAATCCGGCACCGCACAGCACCGCTTCGGCCCGGTGCTCAATGCGGTGATCGCCGGTGTCCTCGTGCTGAATGCTCTGCTCACGCTGTCATTAGAGGTGCTGTATCTGCCGACCTATCTCGGCGCGATCGCCTTCCCGGTTTCCGCTCCGGTGGCAGGCGCGGTGAATGTTCTGCTTGTCGCGGGTATGCGGTCGCTCAGCTCGTGTACCGCCGCTATGGGGCTTCCTGTGGTCGCCTGGGCGTTGGGGTTCTTGGTGTGTGTGAGCACCGGACCCGGTGGTGACCTTCTGCTCAGCCCGGCGTGGCCTACCGTATTGCTGCTCTTCTGCGGAATAGTTCCACCCTTGGTATATATCTACTTCCAGGTGAACGCACATCTCTTCAGCCGGGGCTGAGCTGGATGCTCGGTGGCGGGGCCGGGAGAGCGGCAGGCCCGGCGCAGGGTGCGGCGGTCAGTGGTTTTCGCCGTGGTTCGGCCACCGCTCAGTGCCGCCGGGGTGCTCGGCGGGCAGGCGGTGGCCGAGCCGCCCCGGTGTGACGGACTCGATGAGCTCCCATGCTTCGGCGAGGCGGATGTCGACCACCGAATAGCGCTTCTTGCCCGCGGCGGTCGCCGCCACCACTGTGGCTACTCCGGCTCGCCGTTGGAAGAAGGTCTGGCGTACGGTCCAGCCGATTACACCGGGTGCTTCCAGGCAGTCTCTGCTCCGGTCGAGCGAGCCGGACTGGGTGATCAACCAGGTCGGGCTGATACTCGTGCGGGGAAGTACCGTGTGCCCGAGGCCACGGTAGCGGTCTTCCGCCAGCGCGAGCGCGGCGGGTAGGGCAATGCCTGGTATCAGCCACCACCATGGTGAATAGTTCTGTCCGGTAAGCGAAATGCCTGCCAGCACCGCAGCGATCACAGCTACCGGTGCCAGAGCCCGGGTGTACCTGCGCCGCCGGGCGGCCGAGCCGTGCGTGATCAGCGGCGCGCTGGCCGGCGCCGTGAATGCGTGCGCGCCGGCCGCGTTCGCGCCATCGGCAATCGCGTCCGGTCGAGCCGCAATAGCATCGGCGCGTATATCGACCGGGGCGAGCAGATGGCTCAGGGTATGTTCGACCGCGGCGCGCGGGGCCTTCGGCAGGATTGTCTGGCACGGATTCTCGCCGGTCATGATCGCCTCCAGTTCGGCGCCGCCGGCCAAGCGCAGCAGCAGCGGTTGCTTCACTGTCGCTCCACGCAGCCGGGCCAGGTCGAGGGTGATCTGGCGGGTGGTGAACAGGCCGTGCCGCAGCTGCAAAGTCTTGCCGTTATCGACGACTCGCAGCCCGAAATAGGTGGCCAGATAGTCTGCGCAGGTCGCGGCGCTGACCAGCGCAATAGTGGCGGACAACAAGACGGCCACGGTCAGCACAAGAACGAAGACGCCACCGTCTTCTATATCTGCCATCACATCCGATCGGAATGCGAGTTCACCGAGTCCGTATTGGAACGCGATCCCGATGATCGGTACGACGATCGCGAAGCCGGTCAGCGATAGCGGAGCGTAGCGCACCCATGCCGGAGTCCAATGCCCGATCTCGTGTGCAGGAGTTCGCCTTGCCGTTGCTTCGCCCGAGGCATTCTCCAGCGGATTCTTCTGTTTCTCGAATTCCTCTTCTGTCGGATCTGTCGTATGCGCGAGCAGCGTGGCACGCAACTGGGGTACGACACGCGCGTCCAAGGCGTCGAGCTTGAACTGTTCCTCCGATTCGGCTTGCTGCCCCGTCCCGATCGCCAGTACCGCGAGACCGAGCACCCGGTGCAGCAGGCTGGCCTCGATGTCAACCGACCGGATCCGCGGCCGCGGCACCGACAGTTTCTTGCGCTGTAACAACCCGGTACGCAATTCGACGTGCGTTGGCCCCACCCGATACGTCGTGGTGAGCCAGCGGGTGAGAGCGAGCCCGACGATCAGTGGTAGCGCGATAATGCTCGCCAGGGGGTTGTCGCTACTGGTGCTGAGGATCACCGAGCCGATAAGCACCGGGATGAATCGGATCGTTTCGGTGACAGGGTGTACCAACAGCATCCGTTTGTCGAGCCGCTGCCACGGCTGCTCGGCCTGTACGCCGCCTGTCTCGCTCATGGTGTGCTTTCCCGCATGAGCGGAGCTCTGCGTGGTCATATCGCGCCGCGGTCCTCGGGATAGACCGCTCACGTCGCGTCTCCACGGTGCTGGGCGGCGATCCGGGTCAGCCGCTGCACGGTTTCCTCGGCCACCGGCAGATCGAGGGCATTGATCTGTACCGCGCCCGCCGAGGATGCGGTCGTCACCGTTACCGTCGCCAATCCGAGCAGGCGTTCCAGCGGTCCACGTTCGGTGTCCACGGTCTGCACCCGCGAGATCGGTGCTACCCGGCTCTCCTGATTGAGCCAGCCGACCCTGGTGTACACAGCCTCGTCGGTGATCTCCCAGCGGTGTACCGCGTACCGCCACCACGGCACCACGCCTATGTTCAGCCCGGCCGCTGTCAATGCGAGCAGGAAAACCGTGAGCTGCCAGCCGCGATGCGCGGAGTCCAGCACCGCCCACACGATTTGGGCCGCGAACGGAATCGTCCAGGCCAGCACGGCATGTACGGTCCACAGGAGTTTCGCCTTCTGGCTGGGGCGCCAGGCCGGGTCGGTCATGATCGTGCGCAGCTGCGGCATGATGTCATGTTTGCACGATTACGTGCTTGCTGTCGCTATCGAGCATCCGGCTCTGGAATAGCTGTGCTCATCGCGTAGTTGTCACCGCGCAGTGGTGCCCATACCCAGCGGGCTCCTCGGCGAACAGAGCCACGTAGGCGGCTCGTACGCTTGGCCTTGTTTTCGAACACTGGAGGGAGACAGTTCCGGATGGGTAGCGCATGATCGAGGGCGTGAACGACCTACCGAACCCGAGCGTTCCGTCCACCCCGCCCGCACCGTCGGCCATGCGCCGGGCGCTGCGCCGGGCCCGTGATGGTGTCACATTGAATGTGGACGAGGCCGCAGTGCTGTTGCACGCGACGGGGCCGGACCTTGTCGAGTTGTGTCGCAGTGCCGCGCGGATACGTGATGCCGGGCTGGCCTCTGCGGGCCGTCCGAAGACGCTCAGCTATTCCAAGAATGTCTTCATCCCGCTGACGCGCCTGTGTCGAGACAAATGTCACTACTGCACATTCGTCACTGTTCCGGGCAAATTGCGTGCCGAGGGCAAGGGGATGTTCCTCGAACCCGATGAGGTACTCGATATCGCTCGTCGCGGCGCCGCGCTCGGCTGCAAGGAGGCGCTGTTCACCCTGGGGGATCGCCCGGAGGACCGCTGGCCGGAAGCCGCGCGCTGGCTGGACGAGCGCGGCTACGATTCCACGCTGGACTATCTGCGCGCCGTATCGATCATGGTGCTGGAAGAGACCGGTCTGCTGCCACATTTGAACCCCGGCGTGATGTCGTGGGCGGAGATCGCCCGGCTCAAGCCGGTGGCGCAGTCGATGGGCATGATGCTGGAGACCACGGCGACCCGGCTCTACACCGAGAAGGGCAACTGTCATTACGGCAGCCCGGACAAGGATCCCGCGGTGCGCCTGCGGGCCATCACGGACGCGGGCCGCCTTTCGGTGCCATACACCACCGGCATCCTGGTCGGCATCGGTGAGACCATGGCGGAGCGGGCCGAATCGATCATGGCTATTCGCAAGCAGCACAAGGCTTTCGGACACATCCAGGAAGTCATTGTGCAGAATTTCCTGGCCAAGGACGACACCGCGATGCGGGATGTGCCCGATGCGGCTATCGAGGAATTCCTCGCCACCATCGCGGTCACCCGTATCGTGCTCGGCCCCGATGTTCCGGTACAGGCACCGCCGAACCTGGTGTCACATGCCGAATGCCGCGCGCTGATCGATGCGGGTATCGATGACTGGGGCGGCGTTTCCCCGGTCACGCCCGACCATGTGAACCCGGAGCGGCCATGGCCGAACCTGGACACTCTGCGCGAAATCACCGAGGCGGCGGGCTATCAGCTGGTCGAGCGGACCTCCGCGCATCCTAAGTATGTACGCGCGGGCAATCCGTGGGTGGATCCGCGGATCGGTGCGCATGTCGCCGCCCTCACCGATCCGGCCACCGGCCTGGCGAACCCGGATGCGCTACCGATCGGCCTGCCCTGGCAGGAACCGGACGAATCCTGGGAATCGTCCGGGCGGGTGGATCTCGATACCGCCATCGATACCGAGGGCCGCAATACCGACCACCGCAGTGATGCCGCGTTCGGTGGCGGTAGCGGGCGTGACCACGAAGGGCCCCGCGATGGCCGCGGACCGGACACCTCGATGGTCGGTGCTTTCGGGGATTGGGACACCATCCGCGAACAGGCTCGGGATCTCGCGGCGGCGCCGCCGCAACGGTTGGACGCCGATGTACTCGCCGCGCTGCGCGCCGCCGAACGTGATCCGGCCGGGCTCAGCGACGCCGAGTATCTCGCACTGGCCACCGCGGACGGTGCCGAACTCGACGCGGTCGCCGCGCTGGCCGATCAGCTGCGCCGCGATGCGGTCGGTGACGATGTCACCTACGTGGTGAACCGGAATATCAACTTCACCAATATCTGCTATACGGGTTGCCGGTTCTGCGCCTTCGCGCAGCGTAAGGGCGATGCGGACGCGTTCACACTGAGCATGGACGAGGTCGCCGATCGGGCATGGGAGGCGCATGTGGACGGCGCCACCGAAGTGTGCATGCAGGGTGGTATCGATCCCGACCTGCCGGTCAGCGGGTACGCGGACCTGGTCCGCGCGGTCAAAAGTCGGGTGCCGTCCATGCATGTGCACGCGTTCAGCCCGATGGAAATTGTGAACGGCGCTTCGCGTGGCGGGCAGAGCATCCGTGACTGGCTGGTGGCGCTGAAAGAGGCCGGACTGGACACCATTCCGGGAACGGCCGCCGAGATCCTGGACGACGAAGTGCGCTGGGTACTCACCAAGGGCAAGCTGCCCGCCTCGGCGTGGATCGAGGTAATCACCACAGCGCACCAAGTGGATATCAGGTCCAGCTCGACCATGATGTACGGCCACGTGGACAATCCGGAACACTGGGTCGGGCACCTACGGGTACTGCGTGGCATCCAGGACGAAACCGGTGGGTTCACCGAGTTCGTGCTCCTGCCGTTCGTGCATCAGAGCGCGCCGCTGTATCTCGCGGGCGCCGCGCGGCCAGGACCGACCAATCGGGATAATCGTGCCGCCCACGCACTGGCCAGGATCATGTTGCACGGCCGGATCCCCAATATCCAGACCAGCTGGGTCAAGCTCGGGACCATCGGAACCAGGGTGATGCTGTCGAGCGGCGCCAATGACCTCGGCGGCACCTTGATGGAGGAGACCATCTCCCGAATGGCAGGCTCGCAGCACGGCTCGGCGAAAACCGTTGCCGAGCTGGTCGAGATCGCCGAGGGTATCGGAAGGCCCGCTCGGGAGCGAACCACGACCTATGGCACGCCGAAGCGCAGGATGCCGCTGTTGTCGGTGCCGGTGCAGTGATACCGATCACCGTTTCCCGGCGGTGTCGTGAAGTTCGTGGCACCAGATGTTAGGACAGGCTGACCAGTAGTAACGTGTGGTGCCGGGATAGGGTTTGCCGGGCGGACTATCCCGCAGGCAAGGACAGACTAGGAGAGCGGCAGTGCCGTACATCATCGCTGAACCGTGCGTTGACGTGAAGGACAAGGCATGCATCGAGGAATGCCCCGTGGACTGCATCTACGAGGGCGGTCGCATGCTGTACATCCATCCGGACGAGTGCGTGGACTGTGGTGCATGTGAGCCGGTGTGCCCGGTGGAGGCGATCTTCTATGAAGACGACACCCCGGATCAGTGGAGCGGATATATAAACGCCAACGTCGACTTCTTCGACGATCTCGGTTCACCCGGCGGTGCCACGAAGGTCGGCAAGGTCGACTACGACCCACCGTTCATCAAGGAACTGCCCCCGATGGCGAGCGAGTGAGGCCAGAGGTGCCGCCGCGTGGCCGGGTCAGTGCACTGCTGCCCGAATTTCCCTGGGACACCATCGCTTCGGCGAAGGCGAAAGCGGCCGCTCATCCGGACGGCATCGTCGACCTATCCGTCGGCACCCCGGTCGATCCGGTGGATCCGATGATCCGGACGGCACTGAGCTCGGTCGCCGAGGTGCCGGGCTACCCGACCACGCATGGCACCCCCGAGCTCCGCGCGGCCGCGGTCGAGGCGCTGAAGCGGCGCTATGGGATCACCGGTCTCGATCCGGCGGCGGTATTGCCCGTGGTCGGCACCAAGGAGCTGATCGCCGGATTGCCCCGGCTGCTCGGCCTCGGTTCGGGCGATATGGTGGTCATCCCCGAGATCGCCTACCCCACCTACGAGGTCGGTGCGCTGCTGGCGGGTGCGCGGGTACTCCGCGCCGACGGGCTGACCCGGCTCGGGCCGCAGACGCCCGCGTTGATCTATGTGAACTCGCCGTCCAATCCGACCGGTCGGGTGCTCGGTGTCGAGCATCTACGCAAGGTGGTCGCATTCGCGCGTGAGCGTGGCACGATCGTCGCCGCCGACGAGTGTTATCTCGGACTGGCCTGGGCGGGCCGCGCACCGTCCCTGCTCGACCCCGAGGTGTGCGCGGGCGACCACACCAACCTGCTCGTGGTGCACTCGTTGTCCAAGACCTCGAACCTCGCCAGTTATCGCGCCGGGTTCATTGCGGGTGATCCGGCTCTGGTCGCGGAGCTGCTCACGGTGCGCAGGCACGCGGGCATGATCGTGCCGTTCCCGGTCCAGGCCGCGATGACGGCCGCGCTCAGCGATGACGCCCATGAGGCGCAGCAGCGCGAGCGGTACCGGAAACGCCGCGAAGTGTTACGGAAGGCACTGCTGGAAGCTGGTTTTCGGATTGATGACTCGCAGGCGGGTCTGTATCTGTGGGCAACGCGCGGCACTGCGTGCCGGGACACGCTGGACTGGCTGGCCGAGCGCGGTATCCTCGCGGCCCCCGGCGACTTCTACGGTCCCGGTGTGCGTGAGCATGTGCGGATCGCGCTGACCGCGACCGATGAGCGCATCGCCGCGGCGGCCGAACGGCTGACCGCGGGCTGAGCGTCGGCGTCCTGGCCGGTCGGGAAGTGCGCGATTCCGGGTGACGCCTCCGTGTGGGCTTGCCGAACCTGTTGATCCGGTGCGGTGTGCCGGTGTGTCGACAACCCCCGGTACCGGGCCGGGGGAGCTAGCCTGAGGTATGGACGCTGTCACGGTTGTCCCTGAGCCGAGTAATGAGCCGGTGCACTCCTACGCACCTGGCAGTCCCGAACGGGAGTTGCTGCTGGGCAAGCTCGCCGAGTTGTCCGCCGAAGCCGTGGATGTTCCGCTGGTGATCGGTGGCAAACACCGGCCGGGGACCGGCGAACGGCACGATATCGTCGCCCCGCATCGGCATCGCCAGGTGCTGGGGACCTATACCGACACCACCCACTCGGAAGCCGACGCCGCTATCGACGCCGCGATGGCGGCCGCGCCCGGTTGGCGGGCGCTGCCCTTCGAGGAACGCGCCGCGGTACTGCTCCGCGCGGCCGATCTGCTGGCCGGGCCGTGGCGCGAAACGCTTGCCGCGGCCACCATGCTGGGGCAGTCGAAATCAGTCCAGCAGGCCGAGATCGACGCGCCATGCGAACTGGTCGACTTCTGGCGGTTCAATGTCGCCTTCGCCCGCGGCATCCTGGAGCAGCAGCCACGCTCCGGCGCCGGGGTATGGAACCGCATGGACCATCGTCCGCTCGAGGGTTTCGTCTATGCCATCACTCCGTTCAATTTCACCGCGATCGCCGGAAACCTGCCGACCGCGCCCGCGCTGATGGGCAATACGGTGGTGTGGAAGCCTTCGCCGACCCAGACATTGGCGGCGCTCTACACGATGCGCTTGCTGGAGGCGGCTGGCCTGCCTCCCGGCGTGATCAATATGGTCACCGGCGACGGCAAGCAGCTGTCGGAGGTGGCGCTGCCCGATCCCCGGCTGGCAGGTATCCATTTCACCGGTTCCACAAAGACGTTCCATTATCTCTGGCAGCAGGTCGGTGCGAATATCAGCCGTTATCACGGTTATCCACGTCTGGTCGGGGAGACCGGGGGAAAGGATTTCATCGTCGCGCACTCCTCGGCCGATCCCGCGGCGCTGTGCACTGCCCTGATCCGTGGTGCCTACGAATATCAAGGCCAGAAATGCTCGGCGGCCTCGCGTGCTTACATCGCACGATCGGTGTGGCGTGTGATGGGCGAGCAGTTCCTCGATATCGCCGCCGAACTGAGCTATGGGGATGTAGCCGATCTATCGAATTTCGGTGGCGCGGTAATCGATCGGCGCGCTTTCGACAAGAATGTGGCGGCCATCCAGCGGGCCAGGGACGCGGGCATCGATATTCCGGTCGGTGGGAGCTGCGATGACAGCGAAGGCTGGTTCGTCCGGCCGACCGTGCTGCTGGCGGATGATCCGCACGATGAATCGTTCGCCACCGAGTACTTCGGGCCGATTCTTTCGGTATATGTCTACGACGACGCCGATCCCTGCGCCTATCGAGAGATTCTCGCCGAAGTCGATTCAGCGGCGCCGTACGCGCTGACCGGCGCGGTATTCGCACAGGACAGGCACGCCATCGAACAAGCAGGTGCGGTATTGCGCTTCGCGGCGGGTAACTTCTACATCAACGACAAACCCACCGGCGCGGTGGTCGGGCAGCAACCGTTCGGTGGCGCCCGCGCCTCCGGCACCGACGATAAAGCGGGTTCTCCGCTGAACCTGTTGCGCTGGATCGCGCCGCGCACGATCAAGGAAACCTTCCTTCCCTCAGGGGAACATCGCTACCCACATATGGGATTGTGATGTCCGGCGCGACAGTCTCCTCGGAGCGGGCATGGTGAATCCGCTGCGACCGGCGATTCTGGCGGCTTCCTCCTCACCGCGAATGAAGCGGTTGCTCACCGGATTCCCGGTGACCGCGCAGATCGTGCGGCGTTTCGTGGCCGGCGAGACGCGCGAGGAGTTGCTCGCCGTTGCCGCCGCGTTATCGGCAGGTGGCCGGATGGTCAGTGTGGACTTCCTCGGCGAGTACACCACCGACCGCGAGCAAGCGCGCGACACACTCGACGAATACTGTGCCCTGATCCGGGAGCTCGCCGCACTGGAACGGCCCATGCTGCCAGGTACGACGGCCCAGCCGGTGGAGGTCTCGGTGAAACTGTCGGCGTTGGGGCTGACGTTACCCGTGGACGGGCCCGCCGTCGCGACCGAGAATCTGCACCTGCTGTGTGCCGAGGCCGCGCGGTGTGCTGTGTGGGTGACCGTCGACGCCGAAGATCACACGACCACCGATGCCACCTTGGCCACGGTGCGCGCGCTGCGCGCCGA
This sequence comes from Nocardia spongicola, assembly GCF_047200775.1. Taxonomy (NCBI): domain Bacteria; kingdom Bacillati; phylum Actinomycetota; class Actinomycetes; order Mycobacteriales; family Nocardiaceae; genus Nocardia; species Nocardia spongicola. Next base: position 117,638 of record NZ_JBJZOO010000003.1, read on the forward strand.
ATTCCCCTGGCTCGGTGCGGTGCTGCAGGCCTATCTGCGGCGCACCGAGGCGGACTGCCGTGCGTTCGCGGGCGCCGGATCGCGGATTCGGTTGTGTAAGGGCGCCTATCGAGAGCCGCATGATGTGGCGTTCCGCCGTGCGAGTGAAGTCACCGCATCCTATTTGCGCTGTCTGGAGATCCTGATGCGCGGTAGCGGCTATCCGATGGTGGCCTCCCACGATCCCGAGGTGCTCGCCGCCGCCGAGCGATTGGTCGCCGGAACTGGACGGGCCAGCGGCGACTTCGAGTATCAGATGCTGTACGGGATCCGCGACGGTGAGCAGATGCGGCTGGCGCGAGCCGATAACGCCGTGCGAGTCTATGTGCCCTATGGCAGCCAGTGGTACGGCTACCTGACCCGGCGGCTTGCCGAACGGCCTGCCAACCTCACGTTCTTTCTGCGGGCTGTGGCGAGTAACTCCTGATCACCCCTTCCCGATCACTGCTATCGGGTCCGGGCCAGTGCGCCGCCCTTCAGGCCGAGGAGGATGTCAAACCAGTGGTTTACCCAGCCGGATCCGCAGGCGCAGGTCGAAGAGATAGGCATTCGTCGGGAACATCCGTAAGGGCTTGGGCAGGCGGGTGTGCACCGCCGTGAGCACCCGGAGGAATCGATCGAATCGCCGCTGATCGCGGTCGGTCCAGGACATACCCATTTCATTGCGCAGATGTTCGGGCAGTAGGGCGGTGACACAGAAGCGATGCAGTTCGGCGAAGGTGAACCGCACCGGCCACGGCAGCATCGTCATATCGATCAGATTGTCGAAGTATTCACGCAGTGCGGGCTCGATGGTGTGCTGCTCGAGGTTCTCGTTCCAGTACCGGTGGAACTCCGCACGATTCGCCGGCCATAGCTCCGGCCGCATCTGCAGGGTGGTGCCGAAGCGCGCGGCGTAGTGATAGAAGGCATCGGCGGTCGCCTCGTCCATCGGACCGTGCATCCGGGTGTAGAGGTCATCGATGCCCCAGTACACGCAGGCCGCGACCCACAGTTGCAGTTTCGGGTCGAAAGCGTTGTACCGGACCGGGCTCGATGCGGTGGAACGCACCGGACGGTGCGATGTGTTGACGGCCGCGCGGTAGGCGGCGCGTTCGGCATCGGTGCCGAGCAGCGCGACGGCGATATAGGTCAGCGTGGTCCGCATCCGCTTGGCCGGGTGCAGGGTGACCTTTCCGCTGTCGACTGTGCTCTCCAGGACACCGCGACCGACCGGGCGCAGGCTCAGCTGCATGATGACGTTGGCGGTGCCGCCGAGAAAGGCGGCGATTCCGTCCACATATTCGTCGACGGTTTCCGGTGTCAGGACCAGGGTCGTGCTCGGCACTGCGGTGGTTTCCGGTGTCGGGGTCTGGTTCGTGCTCGGTACCGCGGTCATCGTCGACCTCATCTTTCAGTGTCTGCTCCACCCAGCGGATGGGTTCTTGAGAAGAATATAGACTCAATGTTTCATTGACTCTACTGCTTGTCAATCGCCGGGGAGTGCGGGTATGACGGTATGCGATGCTGGGACACTCATCGTTTCGTCGACGCGGATAGGTGGAGATATGGCCACGCTGACCAGGCTGTTGCCGCTCGTTCGCGGAGCGGCGCCGGAAGACCGCAATCAGACTCGGGTACTGGACGCGGCGCTCTTGGCATTCCTGGACTTCGGCATCAAGCGCACCAGCATGGCGGAGGTCGCGCGGCGCTCCAGATTGTCGCTGGCGACGCTCTACCGGCGCTTCGCGGGTAAATCCGATCTGATCAAGGCCGTCGGACTGCGGCAGGCGCGGGAATTCGTCGATGAAGTCGACGCCGCGTTGCAGCGGCAGACCGATCGGGACGTGAGTGCCGAGGAGCAGATCGTGGAACTGTTCGCCGCGTTCATCACCGGACTCCGGAGTAATCAGCTGATCCACCGGCTGCTGGCCACCGAGCCGGAACTCGTACTGCCCTATCTGACCATCGAGGGCGCCCCGGTCATCGAACTCGGCCGGGATTACCTCGCCGAGTTCATCACGCGGCTGCAACAAGAAGGCAAGCTGCCCCCCTATGATCCGGAGCCGTTGGCCGAGATGATCGCTCGTACCGCGTTGTCGCTGGCGTTGACCCCGCAGACGGTGATCCCGCTCGGCGATGACGCGGCGATAAGGAAGTTCGCGCGCGACCATGTGGTGGTGTCTTTCCGGGTGCCGTAGATCTGGTTGGGCGGATCGGGTCAGACCAAGGGCAGGCCCAGCCTGCGCCGGATCCGCAGATCCAGCAGATAGGCGTTGAGCGGGAAGGCGCGGACCGGCGATGGGAGCTTGGACGTCGTGGCGCCGAGTGTGCGCAGGATGAGGTCGAGTGCGCGTTCGTCGCGTGCGGTCCAGGTCATGCCCATTTCGTCGCGGAGGTGCTGCGGCAGTAATCCGGTGACGAAGAAACGGTGTACGCGGCCGAAGGTCCATCGGGCCGGTCGCGGCAGCATGCGCAGGTCGATGAGGTCATCGAAATAGGTGCGTACGGTCGGATCGATGCTCGTGTTCGCGAGATGGGTCGTCCAGTACTCCGCGAAGGCGTTCCGGTCGGTGGGCCACATCGCTTCCGGCATCTGGAGTGTGGTTCCCATCCTGGCGCTGAACCGATAGAAGGCGTCGGCGGTCGCCTCGTCCACCGGGCCGTGCATCCGCTCGTGCAGGTCCTGAGCGCCCCAATACAGGCAGGCCGCGACCCATAACTGCAGTGCGGGATCGAAGGCGTTGTACCGCACCGGGCTCGACCCGGTGGAGCGGACCTGGCGATGGGAGACGTCGACCGCTTCGCGGTAGGCGGTGCGCTCGGCATCGGTGCCGAGCAGGGCCACGGACAGGTAGGTCACGGTCGTGCGTAATCGTTTGACCGGATGCAGCATGACATTCCCGCTGTCGACCCTGCTCTCCACGACGCCGTATCCGACCGGTGGGGTGCTCAATTGCATGATGACATTCGCGGTGCCGCCGAGGAGGCCGACGATACCGTCCAGATATCGGCCGACATCGAAGGAATCCGGTGATTCGAGCTGGTGTGTCGCGCGAGAGGGCTTGGGCATCATCGACCTCACAGCCTGAGAAGATTACTCAATAAATGTCTCACTGAATCACTGAGGTGTCAACTAGCCGATGCGCCATGTATACGTCGAGCATCCGGCCGGACGCTGTACCCCGGACTCGGCGCAGTAGCGTGGTCGAATGTCGTTCGGTTCACCGCTGCTGCTCAGTTCCCTGAACCCGCTCGCCGTCGCCGGTGGCGCAGATATCCCGGACGCGGTCACCATCGCCGGGACCACTCTCTCGCGCAGTGATCTGCTCGGTGCGGCCACCTCGGTAGCCGAACGCATCGCCGGTGCGGAGCGGGTGGCGGTGCTGGCCGAGCCGACTGTGGACACAGTGCTCGCGGTGGTGGGCTGCTTGATCGCGGGCGTGCCGGTGGTACCGGTGCCACCGGACTCGGGAACCGCGGAACTGGCGCATATCCTCAGCGACTCGGGTGCGCAGGTATGGCTGGGGAAGGCCGCGGAAGGTTCGTCGCTGCCGAGGGTGCCGGTACGGCGACATGCCAGATCGTGGCATACCTATCCGGAACCGGATCCAGGCACAACGGCTTTCGTGATGTACACCTCGGGAACCACCGGTCCGCCCAAGGGGGTGGTACTCAGTCGGGGCGCGATCGCGGCGGGATTGGACGCACTGATCGACGCGTGGTCATGGACTGCGAATGATGTTCTGGTGCAAGGTCTTCCGCTATTCCATGTGCACGGGCTCATTCTCGGTGTACTCGGCGCGCTGCGGGTGGGCAGTCCGCTGATCCACACCGGCAAACCGACACCGAAGGCCTACGCCGAGGCGCAGGGTTCGCTGTATTTCGGGGTGCCGACGGTGTGGTCGCGGGTGGCGGACGATCCGGGCACGGCCGAGCGATTGGCCGGTGCCCGGCTGCTGGTCTCCGGCAGCGCGCCGCTTCCGGTGCCGGTATTCGAGCGGCTGCGCGAGCTGACCGGGCACGCACCGGTCGAACGCTACGGCATGAGCGAAACCCTGATCACGCTGTCTACCAGGGCGGATGGTGAGCGTAGGCCGGGCTGGGTCGGTACTCCGGTGCGCGGGGTGCATACCCGACTCAGGGACGAGTCCGGTGCTCCGGTACCGCACGATGGCGAAAGCATCGGCGGACTCCAAGTCCGTGGCCCGATCTTCTTCGACGGCTACCTGAACCGCCCTGAGGCGACCGCGGCGATCTGGACCGATGACGGCTGGCTCCGGACCGGTGATGTCGCCGTCATCGACCCGGAGGGTTTTCATCGCATTGTCGGCCGGGAATCGGTGGATTTGATCAAGTCCGGCGGGTACCGGGTCGGTGCAGGCGAGGTGGAGACGGTATTACTCGGCCACCCGGCAGTCGCCGAGGTCGCGGTGGTCGGGCTACCCGATGACGATCTCGGTCAGCGCATCACCGCATTCGTCGTGCTGCGCGCCGCTGTCACCGAGCGCGAACTGATCGATCATGTGGCCGAACAGCTCTCGGTGCACAAACGTCCCCGTGAGATCAGGATGGTCGACGCGCTGCCGCGCAACGCCATGGGCAAGGTGCAGAAGAAGCTGCTCAGCTGAACGCGGTGGCTGCCAGAACCCGGTTCTGGCAGCCACCGCGTTTCGGATAAGCGCGGGCAGCGCGGCGATACCGGGTCAGTCGTTGGCGTGCAGGTCGGCGTTGAGCTCGATCCCGGTACCTTTGCGCGGGACCACCTCCACAACGCCGGTAGCGGAATTGCGACGGAACAGCAGGTTGTCGCGGCCGGCCAGTTCGGCGGCCTTGACCAGGGTGCCTTCCGGCGTGGTGACCTTGGTGCCCGCGGTCAGGTAGAGACCGGCCTCCACGACGCAGTCATTGCCGAGCGGGATACCGAGTCCGGCGTTCGCACCGAGCAGGCACCGTTCGCCGAGGGAGATCACTGTGGTGCCGCCGCCGGACAATGTGCCCATGATGGACGCGCCGCCGCCGATATCGGTGCCGTTGCCGACCACGACGCCCGCGGAGATGCGACCCTCGACCATGGACGCCCCTAGGGTGCCCGCGTTGAAGTTCACGAATCCTTCGTGCATGACCGTGGTACCCGAGGCCAAGTGCGCGCCGAGGCGGACCCGGTCGGCGTCGCCGATGCGGACGCCTGCGGGCAGTACATAGTCGACCATGCGTGGGAACTTGTCGACGCTGTACACCGTGACCGGCCCACGAGCGCGCAGCTTGGCGCGAGTGGTCTCGAAGCCGTCCACCGCGGCAGGACCGTGGTTGGTCCACACCACATTGGTCAGCAGGCCGAACTGGCCCTCCAGACTCACGCTGTGCGGCGTGACCAAGCGGTGCGAGAGCAGGTGCAGGCGCAGGTAGACATCGTGTGCGTCGACCGGGGCCGCGGCCAGGTCGGCGATCGTGGTGCGCACCGCGATCACCTCGACCCCGCGCGCCTCGTCGACGCCGAGCAGTGCCGCGTATTCGGCGGGCGCGTCGTCGAGCCGTTCGGTGCCGGTTCCGGCGAACTCGCCCAGCTGTGGATTCGGGTACCACGTGTCGAGCACGGTCCCGTCCGCGGTCACATTGGCGATACCGACTGCTGTTGCTCCCTGGATACTCACGGCATTAGAGGGTACCCACCCGCATGCCTGCGCTGCGCGACCGCTCCGTGGAGCACGCTGGAGGGAGCGGCGCCGAGCAGCGGGTCCGCAGAATCCGCGACAGGGCCGCCGCCTCGCCTTCGGCCCGCCCGTAGGCTGGGCGCGTGACAATAGACCTGCATGCCGATCCGGTAACGCTCACCGCCGCGCTCGTCGACATCCCGAGTGTCTCGCGGAACGAGGAAGCCATCGCGGATGTGGTGGAGCGGGCGTTACGAGAGCAGACGACCGGTTTCGAGGTGCTGCGCCACGGGAATGTGGTGCTGGCGCGCACCCACCGCGGGCTGCCGACCCGGGTGATCCTGGCCGGACATCTGGACACTGTGCCGATCGCGGATAACGTGCCCGGCCGTTTCGACGTGAATCCGGCGGGCGAGCGGGTGCTCTACGGCTGTGGTTCGGTGGACATGAAATCCGGTGACGCGGTATTCCTGCATCTGGCCGCGACCATCGCCGATCCGGTGCACGATCTCACGCTGATCTTCTACGACGGTGAGGAGATCGCCGCGGAGTTCAACGGTCTCGGTCATATCGAGCGTGAGTTGCCGGACTGGCTCGCAGGCGATCTCGCGGTGCTCGGCGAGCCATCCGGCGGCTGGGTCGAGGCAGGTTGTCAGGGCACACTGCGGGTTCGGCTGAGTACCGCGGGGGTGCGCGCGCATTCGGCACGGGCCTGGTTGGGCGATAACGCGATTCACCGGTTGGCTCCGCTGCTGCGGCGACTGGCCGACTACCGGGCGCTGGAGGTCGATATCGATGGATGCGTCTATCGCGAGGGGCTGTCCGCGGTCCGTGTCGCCGGAGGTGTGGCAGGCAATGTGGTGCCCGATGCCGCCGAGCTGGATGTCAACTTCCGTTTCGCCCCTGACCGCACCGTGGACCAGGCCCTCGCGCATGTACAGGAGGTTTTCGCCGGACTCGATGTCGCCTGCGAGGTAACCGACTCCGCTCCCGGCGCCCTGCCCGGACTGACCGCGCCCGCTGCCGCGAACCTGATCGACTCGGTGCGCAGCCACGGGGGTGGCGGGGTGCGCGCCAAGTACGGCTGGACCGATGTCTCCCGGTTCGCCGCCCGCGGTATCCCCGCCGTCAATTTCGGCCCCGGTGACCCCAACCTGGCCCATAAGCGCGACGAACATGTCCCGGTAGCCCAGATCACCGCGGTCACAGCCATGTTGCGCACCTACTTGACCGGGATGCGGCCTTGACCGGGAATCCGGTCTCGACCGGGGATTCGGCCTGAAACAGCCGGGCACGGGCGGGTAGCGCGGAACGGTAGCGTTGGGCATATGTCTACCGATGCCCCGGACCGAGAGTCCGCCGTCCCGCAGCAGTCGACAGCTACGGTGTGCGGGCCGGTCATGTTCCGGCGTGATCGCAAAGACCGCATCGGCAGCGCCGACCGGAATCTGTTGGATCGCCGCGAGGATTCGGACTGGGCGCACCACGATCCCTGGCGCGTACTGCGTATCCAGGCCGAGTTCGTCGAGGGCTTCGATGCGTTAGCCGAGGTACCGAAGGCGGTGACCGTCTTCGGTTCCGCGCGTACGCCCACCGACCACCCCGAGTACGAGGCGGGTCTTGCGATCGGGGCCGCGCTGGCCGAGGCGGGATTCGCGGTGATCACCGGCGGTGGGCCCGGTGCTATGGAAGCGGTCAACCGCGGTGCCTGTGAGGCGGGCGGGTACTCCATCGGCCTCGGCATCGAGCTGCCGTTCGAACAACATCTCAACGAATGGGTCGACCTCGGCATCAACTTCCGTTACTTCTTCGTGCGCAAGACGATGTTCGTGAAGTACGCCCAGGCATTCGTTTGCCTGCCAGGCGGTTTCGGCACACTCGATGAGCTGTTCGAGGCGTTGACCCTGGTGCAGACCCGCAAGATCACCCGATTTCCGATCGTTCTGTTCGGCAGCGAGTACTGGTCCGGGCTGATCGATTGGTTACGGCAGGCACTCGACGCTTCCGGCAAGATCTCCTCAGGGGATCTCGGCTTGTTGCAGGTGACCGACAGCGTCGAGGAAGTCGTACGGATCATCCGGACCACCGTGGAGCAGGCCTGCCCCGAGGACGCGATCGAGATGGGGAGGGTCGAGTCGTGAGCGAGCAGCCCTTCGCCGTATGTGTCTATTGTTCGGCGAGTACGACGAATCCGGACCATCTCTCGCTGGCTTCCCAGGTTGGTACCGAGATCGCCCGGCGTGGATGGCGACTGGTGTCCGGTGGCGGTAACGTCTCGATGATGGGCGCGGTCGCGACCGCGGCGCGTGCCGGTGGCGCGCATACCCTCGGCGTGATCCCGAAACATCTGGTGCATCGGGAGATGGCCGATATCGATGCCGATGAACTGGTGGTCACCGATACCATGCGGCAGCGCAAGCAGGTGATGGAGGACCGTGCCGACGCATTCCTCACCCTACCCGGCGGTGTCGGCACTCTCGAGGAGTTCTTCGAGACCTGGACCGGCGGGTACTTGGGACAGCATGACAAGCCTGTCGTTGTATTGGACCCGGGGGGATTCTTCCGTGGACTGTTCTCCTGGCTGGACGAGTTGCGTAATCGGAGATTCGTCTCCCAGGCGGCACTATCGCGGATTACCGTAGTACATGAGCTTCCCGCTGCCTTCGCGGCATTGGAGGCGCCAGGTACTCCTTGACGAGGAGGTCGGCGATGTGAGCACTGACGCTCGTACTACGGTGAGCCTGTTCGACCTCGCCCGCAAGCTGCCTGCCATAGTCGCGGAACTGCCGAGGATGCTGCGCAGCGTGCAGGGGATTCTGCTGAAGCCGGACCACAGAGTATCGGTCGGGCTGTACTTCCAGCGCAGTGCCCACCGCCACCCGGACCGTCCCTTTCTGCGCTTCGAGGGGACCACATACTCCTATGGTGAGGCCAATGCCCAGGTCAATCGGTATGCGAGTGTATTAGCCGCCCGTGGTGTACGGCGCGGCGACGTGGTCGGCATACTGATGACCAACCGGCCGGAGATGCTGTTCGTCGTGCTGGCCACGGTGAAACTCGGCGCCACCGCGGGCATGCTCAACTATCACCAGCACAGCCGGACTCTCGCCCACAGTATCGATCTGCTCGGCAGTGTGCTGACCGTGGTCGGTGCGGAGTGCGCCGAGGCGATCGATTCACTGCCGGAGCCGCCGGACAACGTTGTTTCGGCCACCGAGCTCGACCGAGCGGCCGAGCACGCCGAGGCCACCGATCCACCGGTGTGCTCGGAGATCACCGCAGGCGAGCACGCGTTCCTGATCTTCACCTCCGGTACCACCGGCCTGCCGAAAGCCAGCGTGATGACGCACCTGCGCTGGGCCAAGAGCTTGGCCGCATTCGGCCACTTCGCGGTTCGCTTGCACGGCGAAGACACGTTGTACTGTTGCTTGCCGCTCTACCACAGTAATGCGCTGGCCGTCGCGCTGCCCGCGGTGCTGGCCGCCGATGCCACCTTCGCGCTCGGCCGAGAATTCTCCGCGTCCAGGTTCTGGGACGAGGTCATCCGGGAGCAGGCCACGGCGTTCACTTATATCGGCGAGCTGTGCCGTTATCTGATCGACCAACCGCCGCGACCGGCTGATCGGCACCATAAGGTCCGGCTCGCCATCGGCAACGGACTGCGCGCCGAGTTATGGGATGAGTTCTCGGCCAGGTTCGGTATCGGGCAGATCATAGAGTTCTACGGCGCGAGTGAGTCGAATATCGCTTTCGCCAACGTCTTCCAGATCGACCGCACCGCGGGGTTCACCCTCCTGCCGTATGCCGTCGTAGCGTACGACACCGAGACCGGAAAGGCATTGCGCGACGAGAAAGGCCGGCTGCATCGGGTGGGGCGAGGACAGGTCGGACTGCTGCTGAGCAAAGTGACCGACTATTCCCCGTTCGACGGGTACACCGATAAGGCTGCCACCGAGGGCAAGTTGGTGCGCGATGGCTTCGAACCAGGGGATACCTGGTTCGACACCGGCGATCTCGTGCGCGACCAAGGCCTGTGTCATATCGCATTCGTGGACCGGCTAGGGGATACGTTCCGCTGGAAGGGGGAGAATGTGTCTGCCACCGAGGTGGAGGCGGTGCTGGACGGAGCGGAGTCGATCGCCGAGGCCGTGGTGTACGGGGTGGAGATTCCCGGTGCCGACGGCAAGGCGGGTATGGCCGCGGTGACCTTGCGTCCCGGTGCCGAATTCGCCGCCTCCGCGGTGGCGGAGGTGGTCTACGAGCAGCTGCCCGGGTACGCCATCCCGCTGTTCGTCCGCATCGTGCGGGAGCACGAAATGACCTCTACGTTCAAACCTCATAAAGTCGAACTGCGCAAACAGGGCTATGCGCCGGACGATCACAGCACGCTGTATGTGCTCGCCGGACGTGACGAAGGGTACGTTCCGGCCTATGCGGGCTACCCGGACGATGTCGTGGCAGGCCGTGCTCCGAAGGGTTGATCCCGGTTCCGGTGATCGGCGGATTGGCTACAGTCGTTGGCATGTTCAGCTCGACCGCGCCACCGCTTCCCACACTGTGCGGTCGGCCAGTAGCCACGGACCGGGCGCTGGTTATGGCCATCGTGAACCGCACGCCGGACTCGTTCTATGACCGTGGCGCCACATTCACCGACGCCGCGGCCATGGACGCGGTGGCGCGCGCGGTCGACGAAGGTGCCGATCTGGTCGATATCGGCGGGGTAAAGGCCGGGCCGGGCGATACAGTGCACCCGGCAGAGGAGAAGCACAGGGTGCTCCCGTTCGTCGCGGCCATCCGGAGGAAATATCCAGAGCTGTTGATCAGCGTCGATACCTGGCGTGCCGAGGTGGCGGCGGCAGCGGCGGCCGAGGGTGCGGATCTGATCAACGATACCTGGGCGGGGGCCGACCCAGAGCTGGTCTCGGTGGCCGCGGCCACTGGCATGGGCCTGGTGTGCAGCCATACCGGGGGTGCGGTGCCGCGCACCAGGCCGCATCGGGTCCGCTATGCCGATATCGTGCACGATGTCACCGGCACAGTGGTGCATGCCGCCGAAAACGCGCTCGCGGCCGGGGTGGCGAAGGATTCGATTCTGATCGATCCGACTCATGATTTCGGCAAGAACACCTATCACGGCCTCGAACTGTTGCGGGGAGTCGACGTTCTTGTAAATACCGGATGGCCTGTCTTGATGGCGCTGAGCAACAAGGATTTCATCGGGGAGACTCTTGGTGTCGGTCTTTCCGAACGATTGGAGGGGACATTGGCGGCAACGGCATGGTCAGCGGCGGCCGGCGCTCGAGTCTTTCGTGTTCACGAAGTCGCCGCGACCCGGCGAGTGGTGGACATGATCGCCGCGATCCAGGGCATCCGCCCCCCCGCACGAACCTTGCGAGGTCTGGTATGACATTTCAACACCGCGAGCCCACTTGGGCGAAGACCAACACCTGGGATATCCCGGACTGGACAGTGGATGAGCTCGTCGCAGCCAAAGCGGGACGCACCGTATCGGTGGTGCTGCCCGCGTTGAACGAGGAGCGCACCGTGGCCGATGTAGTGGCCAGTATCCGGCCGCTGTTCGGCACGCTGGTCGACGAGCTGCTGGTGCTCGATTCCGGCTCCACCGACGCCACCGTGGAGCGAGCTCGCGCGGCCGGCGCCGAGGTTATCAGCCGTGAGCAGGCGGTACCGGAGCTGGATCCGGTACCGGGCAAAGGCGAGGTTCTCTGGCGTTCGCTGGCGGTGACCAGCGGTGATCTGATCGCTTTCGTCGATTCCGATCTGATCGACCCTGACCCGGCCTTCGTACCGAAGTTGCTCGGCCCGCTGCTCACCGTCGATGATATGCACCTGTCCAAGGCCTACTATCGCAGGCCGCTGCGGCAGGGGGACGCGGTGGACGCACACGGTGGGGGCCGGGTCACCGAACTGGTCGCGCGCCCATTGCTCGCGGCGCTGCGGCCGGAGTTGTCCCAGGTGCTGCAGCCATTGGGTGGTGAATACGCCGGGACAAGGGAATTGCTCACTTCGGTGCCGTTCGCGCCTGGTTATGGCGTAGAGATCGGACTGCTGCTCGATACCTATGATCGGCTCGGTATGTCCGCGATCGGCCAGGTCAACCTCGGGGTCCGGACACATCGGAATCGGCCACTGGCCGACTTAGGGGTGATGAGCCGCCAGATTCTCGGCACTGCGCTCGGGCGAAGTGGCGTCCGGGACTCGGGTGCGGCGCTGACCCAATTCCCGCTGATCGCTGGGGAGTTCACGGCGCATCGTACCGAGGTGTCGCTGCTCGACCGGCCGCCGATGAATACTCTGCGGCCCGAGCGGGCAGCGGCGTGAACGTTTTCGGAGGTTTTCGCCGCTGATTCCGGTGGTCGGTCAGCTCCCGCCCGCACGTGGGTCTCTCATATATCCGGCTTCGATCAGGGTGCGGAAGGCCGCGTTCTTGTAGACGCATTCGGCGGGTTCGCAGATCCGGTGGCGCTGCATGAGTTCATGGGCCTCCGCCACGGTCAACGGCTCGGTAGGTAGTTGCTGGGGCTTGCCGATGGGGCAGGCGGGGAGCCGGGCCGGGATATGCTCGGTGATTGCGTGCTCGGTCACCCTGATCCTGCGTCGCCGGAGCGTCGGCCAGTGCAGCATACCGATGGTGGCAATCAGACTCACAGCGCCGGCGAGTGAGCAGAGGATGGCGATCTGGGTGGCGGTCACGGCGCGATCTCCTCTCGGTGGGGCGGGCCGGGCAGAGTGTGGCGGAGCTACAGCGCAACGCACCGTCACCTAGCTATGGTTAACTTCCAGCAAATCAAGTGTGAGCCGAGTGGGCACACCATGCAAGAGGGAATACGACACGGTAGGTGTCGCATTGGTCGAATGGACGGAAAGGCGCCCGGCGGCTCTCGGATGAACCGCGCTCAGTCGAGAATTCTCAGTTATTCCTCAGTGCAACTGATTCACCGGTGAATGGGACCACTGAGACGGTTCAGCGGGCGGGCTGCGGCACCGCCACGCTCGGTCAGGATCTGAGCGACGATAGCGATCACCGTTTCCTCCGGTGTCCGTGCGCTGTCTGTCGCGCATTCGTCGCTGCCGACTATGCCGCTGCGGCCTGTGGTGAGCAGTGCTCGCGCATCGCGGTCCACCCCACCCCATGATGCGGTATCAACGGCGGACAACAGCTTCCAGTCGGGAGTGGTATCCATTGTGGTGGCCACCGCGACCGCTGCGCCATCGGCTATCCGCAGGCGCAGCGCCGAGAGCAGCGGCAACCGCTCGCCAGCCTGGCTATGGTGGGTCTATTCGGTGTGTCCGCGCTGTTCGCCGGGGACGGTGTCGTCTGCCCGCGGTTCGGCTGTGCTGTCCGCCTGAATCGGCACGTCTACGGCCTTCTCCTTCGTGTTCTTGTCATCCACGGGTGTGGGCGGCGGCTGTTGGCGAATTGTCGGCATCGCCTGTCCGCTTCCGTCTCCCTGTGGTTGTTCGCTATCGGCCATTGGTTCGTTCTCGTTTGCCGGGCTGAGCGGCACGGCCGTTCGTTCTCGCGCGAGCCGAGCTTGTAGATCGGCGACGCTCAGATAAGCACGTGCTGCTCTCGGTCGTAGCAGCACGGTAGTTATCAGGCCGATCAGCCCCCCTACCAGGGCGATGCCGCCGATGAGCAGTAACGGATTCACGATTTCCTCTGGATCTTGTCGATGGTTGAGTGAGATCGAGGGCATCCTTCGGCCGACGTTGTGGATGATCCAGTGGGTGATGGCACCACCGGATCAGTGGCTTCGGCGAAAGCTGTGCTGCCGAGCGTAGCGCTGCGCTGCACAGGCGATGCGGAGCTCGCGGACAGTGCACCTCGATTATGCACCCGATGCTTTCTCGGTATTCAGGTTACCTTCCAGCTATTTCGGGTGGGTTGTCAGGAGCCGGTAGGGGAGCGGAGGGGAAAGCTCAGGTGATCGATAACACAAAGGCCGCAAAGGTAGGGTGGGTGCTCTTCGCCTCGAACGCACCGGCGGCCTGCCGTAGGGTGCGCGGGGTTCAGCGGCGCAGACTCGATGTGGGGACGCGGTTTTCGGAATCGTGGCGGTAGACCGGTGTGAGCAGTTGGGTTTCCGATGGTTCTCCGGTGGCCCGGTCGAAGCGGCAGGCGATCAGTACCGAGAATCGGTGAACGCTCGCCCGCTCATACAAGCAGGCCAGCCTGGTAGCGAGCAGCCGGATAGCGCCGAGTGAGCCGGGCGGATGCATGCCGTCGATCATCAGTACGCTGCCGCGTCCGTCGGGCCGGGGCAGCCTGGCTAGATAAGCGATGTCGTGTGGTTCCGGTCCGCCGGGCCGATACACCCGCCGTGCGGCCCGGTCCTCGATTCCCCGGCGTGTGTCACCGACCCTGGCCACGGTGCGCCGCAGCCGTGGATCGGAAGTTACCAGCTGCCGCAGACTGGGAGAAAGTTCTGGACCGCCGAGCACAATCAGTCCGTCGCGCCGCAGATCGATCGGGTGGCCGGGGCGAAAATATTCGACCGCGACAGTGAAATCGAGTTGGCGCAGTAGTTCCGCCAACCGCTGTGGTGCGGCTGGATCCGGCGCGCCGATCACTTGTCCGGCGGGCAATTCCGGGGCGAGGATGGTGAGTGGGCCGTGCCCGAAGAACAGGCCCTCCGGTACCGGTCCTTGAGTACTCACCTGGTGGATGCGGGCACGAGAAAGGCCTGCTGCCGCACCGATTCTGGCGAATGTCCAGCCTTCGGCATGGAGCTCCCGGATCACCGAACGGCGAATCCTGGTTAGTTCGTTGATGGTCTGCTGGGCCGCCGCCACCCTGTCGGTGGCCGCCTTCAGTCGCTCGACCTTGTCCTTGATTGCGAACACGCGTGCCACATCATCGGCCGACATGTGCGAAGTCTAGACAGCCGGAACCCATCTGGTGTCTAGACTGCTTGACCGATCAGGTGGCATCGGAGTCGATCGGGGGACGTTCGTTGTGTTCCAACGGCTTATCCAGCTTCGGCTTATCCAGCTTCGTCATGGGGTGGTCCGGCATTCCGCTGTTCGTGCCGTACAGGTCTTTCGGATCGGGCATCGCGCGGCTGAGATCCTGCAACACCGAATCGTCGCCGTTGAGAAGATGCTTGGTCACCATCGCGCGCGGTGTCATACCGCGCAGTTGGTTCAGATCGGCCAGCGGTTTGCGCAGATCCTCGAACTCCGGCCCGAGTTCCTGCTTCAGCTGGGAGGTGGCGCCGCTGGCATAGTCACGCACCTGCCGTAGGCTGCGCATGGTCCAGCGCACGGCACCGGGCAGGCGCTCCGGGCCGAGGATCATGAGAGCGGCGACGAGCAAGATGATCATCTCGCCCCAGCCGATGTTGCTGAACACGTAATCAGGCTACCCGGTGCCGCGACCAGCGGCTCAGTCGGATTCCAGGGTCACAGGCACGTCTACCTGCCGGCCATCGCGGATCAAGACTACGTTCACCGTCTCGCCGATCTCGTGCGACTGTACCGCGACGACCAGTTCTTCCGGCCCGCTCACCTCTCGGTCGCCGACCTTCACGATGATGTCGCCCTCGACGATCCCGGCTTTGGCCGCGGGGCCGCCGGGAGCCACATCGGCGATTTCCGCACCGCTGGTCCACTCGTTGGCTACCTGTTTGGTGCGTTGGCTGACCCCGAGTATCGGGTGGTGGATCACCCCGTCGCGAATCAAGGTTTGGGCGACTTCGGTCATCTTGTCCACCGGGATCGCGAAGCCGAGCCCGACCGAGCCGCCGGTTTCGGTGCGGTTCGCGGTATTGATGCCGATCACCCGGCCGTTCATATCCACAAGCGCGCCGCCGGAGTTACCCGGGTTGATCGATGCGTCGGTCTGTACCGCGTCGATCACGGCATTGGTGTCGGTGCCCTCGCCTCCCAGCGCTACCGGGCGATGCAGGGCGCTGACGATACCTGAGGTCACCGTCTTGCTCAGGCCGAGTGGTGAGCCGATGGCCAAGACGTCATCGCCCACCTGAACCTCCTCGGACTTGCCGAGTTGCGCTACTGTGAGATTTTTCACATCGACCTTCAGGACGGCCAAATCGCTCTTCGGATCGCGGCCGACGATCTCGGCGGGCGCCCAGGTGCCATCGGAGAATTGGATCCGGATCGCGGCCCTGCCGCTCGTGTCCTGGGCTGCCATCGAGATGACATGGTTGTTCGTGACGAGATACCCGGCACCATCGATCACCACCCCGGATCCGGTGGCGCCATTGTCGCCGACGGTGACCCGGATCGAGACGACCGAGGGTAGTACGGCGTTGGCGACCTGCGCGATCAGGCCGTGTGGGCGGGTGCCCGCACTGCCCTGTTCCAAGGTGACTTTGCGGGATGTGAGCGCCGAGGTGGTTTCCGCGGTCAGCCTGCCGACCAGTCCGCCGACCAGTCCGATGCCGAGTGCGACCACGGCGAGCAGGGCCAGTGCCTTCGGTGCGACCCGCGAGCCGAACAGCACCTCGCGCGCGCTCAGCCGCTCGGCTCGTGGCAATGGCTGTGGCGTTGGCCTCGGCACTGCGGGAGCGCCGAGGCGTGCGGCGGCCTCGGGATCGCGCCAGGGATCGGCCGGGCCTGCTACCGGTGTGGGGGCAATCGCATCAGGGTCGCGTTGCAGCAGCTCGGTGGACCCTTCGGGGCGGCCGAACGCCTCGGCCAACACCGCGTCGGGCGGGCTGTTGTGCAGTTCGGGTCCCGACTGTCGTGCCGAACCCGCGGTGCGAATCGGTGGTGCTTCCGCGAAGGAACCGGATAAGCCGGACGGTCTGCGGAAGGCACGCGCCGTATGCGTGTCGACATGGGGCCGGTAGACCGGGCGCGGGCCGAGCACGGGCGCGTCCGGTGGACGGAGATTCCCGCGGTTGGCCGCCGAATCCGAGGTCTCGCCCGATCCGGAATTCGTCGATTCGGTGGTCACGCGAGAAACTCTACTTGCGCCACCATGTAGTCCATCGAGTCGCGGTGAACGAACCGGCCGAAGAACCCGAAACCGCCTCGTTGGGCTGAGGCCGACCGGGTCCGGATGCGCTGGAGGTGCCGTCGGGTAGCTCCGCGAGCGGAATCCTGGTCAGGCTGTCGTGCAGTCCGGTAGGAATGGCGATATGGCCCGCGTGCCGCAACGCGATACGCGCCTGTTGCTGCGCATCGACCTCTGCCGCGCACTCCGGACACAGCGAAAGATGCTGGGCAGCGCGTAGATAGGCATTCATCCGCAGCTCGCCGTCCACATATGCGGCGATAGCCTCGCTCGCCAGATGCTCGGTGGGGCGGAAGCGATGCGGACGACCGGCAGTGCTGAAGTCGCCACTCATTCGGTGCTCACCCTTTCCGCCGTCATGGACCGATTCGCGGGTGATGACGACTTCCGACGGATCACCCGATATTCGTGTCAGCGGCGAACCGCTGCTTACTTCCATTATGCGCAAGGTAGTCCCGTAGAGCTTGGCGCCCGCGGTGGATTCGACTGCGCACAGTGCCCAGTTTCACTCCGAGCGTAGCGCCGATCTCTTCGTAGGACAGCCCTTCGATATCGCAGAGGACCACCGCGGCGCGGAACTCCGGCGCCAGTGAATCCAGGGCGGATTGCAGGTCCGGATCGAGGCGGGCGTCGTGATATGCCTGCTCGGGATCCGGCCCCTCGGAAGGAACGCGATCGTAGTCCTCTGGCAGCGCTTCCATCCTGATGCGGCTACGCCTGCGGACCATATCCAGGAACAGGTTGGTGGTGATGCGGTGCAACCAGCCCTCGAAGGTACCCGGTTGGTAGTTGGACAGCGAGCGGAACACCCGGATGAAGGTGTCCTGGGTGAGGTCCTCCGCGTCCTGCGCATCGCCGGACAGGCGATAGGCCAAACGGTAGACCCGGTCGGCGTGCTCGCGGACCAGATCGTCCCACGACGGCATCGCCGAGCGGTCACCGGTGGCATCGAAGGCAGCGGTCCCGGTCAGCGTGACCGGCTCCTCGGCGGAGCCGGTTTCAGCAGACAGGGCCTGCTCGGACAGGGTGGCGTATTCGTGCGCCGCATCGACCATGTGGACGGGCCTACCTCCTACTAGGGACCGCATAAACCGAGGAACTCGCTGGGGGCCGGGTCTGCGGTCCGTCACGTATGGATACAACCGACGTCAGGTACGTCGTTGTTCCCGGATCCGTGGTCAATACGGTCGGTGGTCTTGCGTTGCTCATACTCTTTCTGGTCCTGATATGGCCGAGTTATGCAGATCCTGAGGTGTACCTGAGAAAATCGGCTGCCGAAAAATGGGGGCAGCGCGTGTTGTCCGGAACGCCGTGACCACCTGCCCGGCGTTAGCCTCATACCGTGGCATCGAATCTGGAGCGAAATCTCGCCTACGTGGAGGAATCCGTCGTGGAAGACGAGATCCTCATCAGCGCGCGCGAACGGGCGACCGAACTCGGTACCGAACCCGTGCCGCCCGCGGTGGGCGCGCTGCTGAGCATGTACGCACAGCTACTCGGCGCACGGGCAGTGGTCGAGGTCGGCACCGGCGCGGGCATCAGCGGACTATGGCTGCTCGACGGGATGCGCGAGGACGGCACACTCACCACCATCGATTGGGAACCGGAGCATCAGCGCGCGGCCAAGGAAGCCTTCCGTGCCGCCGACATACCGCCCGCGCGTACCCGCCTGATCAACGGGCGCGCATCGGACGTGCTGCCGCGGCTGGCCGATGGCGCCTACGATCTGGTCTTCATCGATGCGGCGCCATTGGAGCATCCGGAGTACGTTGCTCAGGCGGTGCGTCTCTTACGTAACGGCGGGGCGATTCTCCTACACAACGCGTTGCTCGGCGGACGGGTACCGGATACCACGCAGCGCGATCCGGCTACGCAGGCGGTGCGTACCGCTACTCGCGTCATCGCGGAGGACCCCAGGCTGACCAGTGTGCTGATTCCGGTCGGCGACGGATTGCTCTGCGCCTCGCGCGGTTAGTGAGTTCGTCCGGCGGGTTCGCGTATTCGGCTCTCTACGGCCACGATTCGGCACGTGGTACGGCATACTCCGAGCAGGTCGGGAAAGCGGATGGGGTGCGACGATGATGTTCCTCTGGGACGATGACAAGCGTCGTCCGCGTCCGCTGCACTGGGGATGGACGATGCTGGCTCTCGGCGCGGTGCTGCTGTTCGCCGTGCTGATGGTCTATTTGGTCAGCACCGCCGACTTCGGCGATACGCCGCGAACGACGACGCCGCGCACCCCAGGTCCGTGCGCGCCGTTCTGTCCGGAGCCTGCCGTGTCGTTCTCGGGAGGGCCCTAGACCCAGACGCCCTTGCCGACCGTGACCACACCGCCGTTGCTGACGGCGAACCGGCTGCGATCACGGGCCGTGTCCACCCCGATGATCTCTCCTTCGCCGACGATCACGTTCTTGTCCAGAATGGCGTGCCGCACCACCGCACCACGTCCGATCCGGACGCCCGGCATCAGTACCGAGCCTTCCACGGTGGCGCCGTCATCGACCATGACATTGGCGCTGAGCACCGAGTTGCGTACGGTGGCCGCGGAAAGGATGCTGCCCGCGCCGACGATGCATTCCTGCGCCAGTCCGCCCTGGGCGAACTTCGCGGGCGGGAGGTTCTCGGCCGCACCCCGAATCGGCCAGTGCCGGTTGTAGAGGTTGAAGACCGGGTGCACCGAGACCAGATCCATATGCGCGTCGTAGAACGCGTCGATAGTCCCTACATCGCGCCAGTATCCGCGGTCCCGGTCGGTCGCGCCAGGTACCTCGTTGTCGGCGAAGTCGTAGACGCTCGCTTGGCCCGCGGACACCAGCGCCGGGATGATGTCACCGCCCATATCGTGGTCGGAGTCGCCGTTGTCCGCGTCCGCTCTGATCGAATCCACCAGCACTTTGGTGGTGAAGACATAGTTGCCCATGGAAGCGAACGTGACGTTCGGGTCGTCTGGGGTGCCCGGCGGATGCGCGGGTTTCTCCAGGAACTGGGTGATCCGGCCGGCGTCGTCGCTGTCGATGCAGCCGAATGCGCTCGCCTCGCTGCGCGGCACCCTGATGCCTGCCACAGTGACACCGGCGCCGGAATCGATATGGTGGCGCACCATCTGCTCCGGGTCCATGCGGTACACGTGGTCGGCGCCGAACACCACGATGTACTCCGGGTCCTCGTCGTAGATCAGGTTCAGCGACTGCATGATCGCGTCCGCGCTGCCGGTGTACCAGCGTGGTCCCAACCGCTGCTGCGCGGGTACCGGGGTGATGTACTCACCCGCGAAACCGGACAGCCGCCAGGTCTGCGAGATATGCCGGTCCAGCGAGTGCGACTTGTACTGGGTGAGTACACACAGTCGCAGAAAACCCGCGTTGACCAGGTTGCTGAGTACGAAGTCGATCAGGCGGTATGCACCGCCGAATGGTACGGCGGGTTTGGCGCGATCGGCTGTGAGCGGAAAGAGTCGTTTCCCCTCGCCACCGGCGAGCACGATCCCTAATACGTGCGGCTGGCTCCTCACATCTGCCAAACTACCGGGTGACTCGCGCATGAGTGGCCCCCACCGACATGAACGTTTAGTTTGTAGCGGTGAGCTTCGGCACGAACGGCAGGCACTCGGCGTTACATTCCGAAGAGCAGGACCGGCTTCGGGTCGCTATGTTGACCCGTGAATACCCACCCGAGGTATACGGCGGGGCCGGTGTGCATGTCACCGAGCTGGCGGCGCATCTGCGTCGGCTGTGCGAGGTGACCGTGCACTGTATGGGTGCCCCTCGTATGGATGCTGTAGTGCACCAATCGGATCCGTCGCTCGCCTCGGCCAATTCCGCACTGCGGATGATGTCCGCGCAGTTGCGGATGGCCGACGCCGTCGGCGAGGTCGATGTGGTGCACTCGCACACCTGGTACACCGGCCTTGCCGGGCATCTGGCCGCGACACTGTACGGCGTTCCCCATGTACTGACCGCGCATTCGCTGGAGCCGCGAAGACCGTGGAAAGCCGAGCAGCTCGGTGGTGGTTACCGGCTCTCGTCGTGGTCGGAACGCAATGCTGTCGAGCACGCCGACGCGGTCATCGCGGTGAGCGAGGGGATGCGCCGCGATGTGCTCGACGCCTATCCGGCAGTAGACCCGGACCGGGTGCACGTGGTGCACAACGGTATCGACGTGGGGATCTGGCATCCTGGCCCGGTCGCCGATGACTCGCCTTCGATGATCGCGGAGCTCGGGCTCCGGCCGGATCGGCCGACCGTGGCATTTGTCGGCCGCATCACCAGACAGAAGGGGGTCGGGCATCTGCTGGCCGCCGCCAACGGTTTCGATTCCGATATCCAGCTCGTGCTGTGCGCGGGCGCACCGGACACCCCGGAACTGGCCGAGGAGGTCGCCGCATCGGTGCGGGAACTGCAACGGCGGCGCGACAACGTGTTCTGGGTCCGAGATATGTTGCCGACCGAGCAGATCCGGCAAATTCTCACCACTGCGTCGGTTTTCGTGTGCCCGTCGGTGTACGAGCCGCTCGGCATCGTGAACCTGGAGGCGATGGCCTGCGCGACCGCCGTGGTCGCCTCCGATGTCGGCGGTATTCCCGAGGTTGTCGCGGACGGTCGCAACGGACGATTGGTGCACTACGACGCGGGCGCCACCGAAGACTACGAACGCGCGTTGGCCGACGCGGTGAACGAGATCGCCGGTGATCCCGCACTGGCGGCCGAGTTGGGCGCTGCGGGCCGAGCCAGGGCGGTCGCCGAATTCGACTGGTCGAGTATCGCGGCACGCACCGCAGAGGTCTATGACGCCGTTCGTAAGGGCTGACGCCGTGGACAAGGGTCGAGTACCTGCTTATCGCACTGTTCCCACCGCGGGTCGATAGGTGCTCACCAGAACCGACGCGGTGACCTCGAGGGTCTGGGGCAATCCGGTGAGGCGCTCGTCCGCCGCGGTGGTGTGATGAGCGGACGGCCCCATACCGACGATATGCGCCACCTCGGCTCGGTCGAGCGCCATCGGGTATTCCACCAGGCGCTGCTCTACCGGCTCGAAATGTCCCGCCATCGCGGCGTCGAGCCTGCGGTCCTTGTCCGGGTCGACGCGCACCATACTCAGCGGATCGATCAGTTCGCCGAGATGGCGTTCGGTAGGGGTGGCGACGACGAAGCGGCCGTCCGGGGCGAGTGCCCTGGCGACCTCGCCGGGATTACGTGGTGCGAAGACGGAGAGTGCGCCGGCGAGCGCGCCGTCGCGAAGGGGTAACCCGCGCCAGGCATCGGCCAGCACCGCCGCGGCCCGTGGATGGGCACGAGCGCATCGCCGGACCGCCGGCTTGGCCACGTCCAGCGCGATACCGAGTGCCTGTGGAGTGGCGTCGAGTACCCGAGCGAGGTAATAGCCCGTACCCGCGCCGACTTCCAGCACCGCGCCCGCGCGCACACATGCGGTCATGGTATGCGTCACCGCATCGGCGATCGGGATGAAGTGCCCGCCGCGCTGGAAAGCGGCCCGCGCGTCGAGCATGGCCGCCGTGTCCCCGGTCATCTTGGTGGATGCGCCGGTCAGGAGGCTGACATAGCCCTGCCTGGCGATGTCGAAGCTGTGCCCGTATCCGCAGCGCAGTACCCGATCATATGCTTCGAGCTCGGGCTCCTCGGGAACCCGCTGTGCCCGCATACATTCGGGGCAGGCCAGAAAACCGGCCGCGGCGGTGAGAGCCGAATGCTCAGCTCCGCCCACTCAGCTGGTGACACTCTTCAGTTCGTCACCGAGCGCCGCTGCTTCGTCCGGCGTGAGTTCGACGACTAGACGCCCGCCACCCTCGAGTGGAACTCGCATGACGATTCCACGACCTTCCTTGGTCGCCTCGAGGGGACCGTCCCCGGTGCGGGGCTTCATGGCCGCCATCCTCTGCTCCCTCCAGATCTGCGCGGTCTGCTGCGCATTGTCCTAGGCACTCCAGTTGTTACCAACCAGCGAGCTCGCCGGCTTTTGGCGAACTACGCTCGTCCTATTCTTCCCTATCGCGGATGTGGACGGATACCTGAGTTCGAAAAGTTCACGGCAGGGCGGTGCTGGACCGGTAATTGTCCACCCAGCAATCGGCCAGGTGATCATCGACCATGCCGGTTGCCTGCATCAGGGCGTACGCGGTAGTCGGGCCGACGAAACGAAATCCTATTCGCTTCAATTCCTTTGCCAGAGTGACTGATTCGGTTGTTTCAGCGGGTACGTCGGCGCTGCTGCGCGGGCGCGGGCGCGGTGCTGGTGCGAATGACCAGAGCAGCTCGTCCAAGCCGATATCGAGATCACGGGCAACACGCGCGTTGGCGATCGCCGCGTCCACCTTGAGCCGATTGCGGACGATGCCCGCATCGGACATCAGCCGGGCGCGGTCGGCCTCGTCGAACTCTGCGACGCGCTCGATCGAGAACCCTGCGAACGCCGCACGGAAAGCCGGGCGCTTCCGCAGGATGGTCAGCCAGGACAAGCCGGACTGGAACGCCTCCAGGCACAGTCGCTCGAACAAGGCGTCATCGCCGTGTAGCGGTTTACCCCACTCTTCGTCGTGATACCTCTGATAGAGGGGATCGGCGAACTGTCCCTTCGTTCCCCAACACGTGCCCTGACCTGCTCGGATCTCGTTCACAGGCCTATTCAACCATCGCGGCGTCGGCCGGATGGTCGCAGTAATCAGCCGCGACTGGTGATCACAACCGGTTCGAGATCATCCGGTATTCCGGCCAAGGCCGATTCGGGAATGCCGAGCACCCTGGCGGTTACATCCCGCGGAATGGAATTCAGTGCGCCACGAAGGCCGATATCGTCATAGGGTTCCTGGGCGCTGGTATTGAAAACGATCAACACTTCGAGGGGTGTGTCGGTTCGAGCGTTCTCGAAGTAGTGGAAGTAGCCCTGCGGGGCGAAGACGAGATCACCCGGATGCGCCTCGAAGACATCGGTGCGGTAACGGCCGTCGGGATGGGTGCCGAGGATGGTCCATTTGGCGCTGCCGGAGATGTGATAGTTCAGCTCCCACGCAGTGGGGTGCCAGTGCGGCTCGCGGATACCGCCCGGCTCCAGCCGGACCGAATACACCGATCCGTTCTGTCCGGCCAACACCGGAAAGTTGTTCTCGTGCGCGCCCCGTAGGTTGCCGCCATCGAATTGCTTCGGCTCGCTGGCGCTGAGGCGGAACAAATGCGAAGAGTCGTTGAGGTTCTCGTCCACCTCGCCGGTGTTCGGTAAGCCGCTCGGCGCTGCCTCCGCGCACGCGGCTGCCGCAGTGGCCAAGCCTGCCCCCAGCGCGGCACCGGTCCCGAGCGCGGCGCGGCGGCTCATTCCCGGCCTGTCGGGCGGCGAATCGTTCGACATGGCGCTCCATTCTTCGCGTGGTACTCGGTGACAACGCTCAACGGTGCGGATTGCCGAAGGTCTCGACCTCGGAAGTGTATCTCCCGATCGCGGAAATGAAGGGACGGCAGTATCGCTTTCACCCGGTGTCGATACACACCTGTCGCATGGTGGGGCGCGGTTGTCCGGATACGGCTACTTCGGCTCTGGTCCCACCGGTGCCTGCGACCGCGCGGCCAGCTGGTGTTGGAGTTCATCGATCCGGGCGGCCAGCCTGGCCAGCGCCCAATCCACTTCGCTGGCCTTGTAGCCACGTACTGCCTGCTGGAACCGGAGCGCGCGCACATCCGCTCCGGTGATGCCCTCGACAGGCAGTACGGTGGCCGTGGTATCCGCAGGCAACGGACCCAGCTCTTCCGACCGCCCGAACACCGTACTGGCCAGGAAGAACAACACCGCGGCGATCAATCCGACGAACAGCACATACTGCAACAGGGTTGGCATGCCCCGAGCTTAGGTCGTCGTGGGGTTCGCCTATAGGTGGCGGGTGGTGTCGATGCCGAGGGACATGCCTGCGAGACCGCGGCGGCGTACTGCGAGTTTTCCTGCGATTTCCAGTAGCGCTTTGGCTGCCGGGTTCTGTGGATCGCGCAATACCAGCGGGGTGCCTTCGTCACCTGATTCGCGCAGCGTCTGCTCGATGGGAATCTGACCGAGCAGTGGCACGGTGGCGCCGACGGCGCGGGTGAGTCGATCGGCGACGGCCTGTCCGCCGCCGGAGCCGTACAGGTCCATCCTGGTGCCGTCGGGCAGGTCCAGCCAGGACATGTTCTCTACTACGCCCGCGATCCGCTGACGGGTCTGCAGCGCGATCGCGCCTGCCCGTTCGGCTACTTCGGCCGCCGCGGGCTGCGGAGTGGTGACGACCAGGATTTCGGCGCCGGGGATCAGCTGCGCGATGGAGATGGCGACATCACCGGTGCCAGGCGGCAGGTCGAGCAGCAGGACGTCCAGGTCGCCCCAGAACACGTCGGCGAGGAACTGCTGCAACGCTCGGTGCAGCATGGGTCCGCGCCACACTACGGGGGTGTTGCCCTGGGTGAACTGCGCGATCGAGATCATCTTCACGTCGTGCGCGACGGGCGGCATGATCATCCGTTCGACCTGTGTCGGCCTGGCGTCGGTACCGAGCATGCGCGGAATGGAGTGGCCGTAGATATCCGCGTCAAGTACGCCCACGGACAGGCCACGTGTGGCCATCGCGGCGGCGAGATTCACCGTGACACTGGATTTGCCGACACCGCCCTTACCGGAGGCGACCGCGTAGACCCGGGTCAGTGAGCCCGGCTGTGCGAATGGGATGACCGGGTCGGCCGAGTCGCCGCGCAACTGTTTGCGCAGTGCGGTGCGCTGCTCATCGTTCATGACGTCGAGCTCGACGGTCACCGCGCCCGCACCGGGTACGTCAGCGACGGCTTTGGTCACCCGCTGCGTGATCTCGGTGCGCAACGGGCAACCCGCTGTCGTGAGATAGATCTCTACATGGACATCGCTCTGAGCGCCGATAGTGATGCTCTTCACCATGCCTAGCTCGGTGATCGGCTTACGGATCTCCGGGTCGTCGACCTTCGCGAGGGCACCTCGCACATCCGATTCCGTAACCACTGACATGGCAGAAATTTTAGGGGTGTCAAATTCTCGGTAGGTCCCCGGGCCGGGGTGGCATCCCGGTGCTGTAGGAATTTTCCCAGGCCATGACGTTCGTGACGTACGCCATGGAGTGGTTGTAGCGCAGGATCGCCTTGGCCTTCTGGGCCGGGTCGAGCATGTTCGACCCGCCATCACACAGATACTTCCCCGCGGTCAGTGCGGCATCGAAGAAATTCTGCGGATCGGCTACGCCGTCGCCGTTGCCGTCGGCCGCGTAGTGCTTCCAGGTTTCCGGCAGGAACTGCATCGGGCCGATCGCGCGGTCGTAACCGGCCGAGCCGTCCAGCGCGCCCTCGTCGGAGTCGTAGACGATATGGTTGCCGGTGAGTGAGCCGTCCAGTACCGGGCCATAGACCGGGCTCAGTGGATTGCCCTCGGTATCGGCCTTGCCGCCGAACGCGTGCGTCGACTCCACCCGGCCGATACCGGCCAGCAGTGACCACGGCACCGCGCATATCGGATTCTCCACCGCTAGAACACGCTCCGCGTTCTGGTAGGCCGCGGCGGCGATACCGGGAATGCCATGTGGGCCCGCGGGTAGCGCGGCAGGCTGGCGACCGTCGGGCAATGCAACGGTTTTCACGATCGGAGCCGCAGTGGGCACCGGCTTCGCCATCGCGTGCGAGATGGGTTCGCCCGCGGCGGCGGATGCGGTGGTTTGCCGCTCGGCGCTGTACGTATCGGGATGGCCCTGCGTATCGGGATGGCCCTGCGCGCCGGGATTCTCGTCCTGAGCGCCTGCCGTGACCGAAACGGGCACTGCGCTGCCGCCGGCGGAGACCGGCGTACCTGTTACGAGACCAGCGGGAAACAGCCCGGTCAACGCGATAACGGAATTCCTTCTGCCGGTGGCGGGCTGCTGCTTTCGATGACGTCCCATGGTGCGGTGCCCCTCCCTGGCTTACGGTGCGCTTTGCGTTGTGCCCCAGGGAGGTTACCGTATTCGAGACCTTTTTGTTACTGCTTCGTGATCTTCTTTCGGGCGGGGATCATGGCCGGGGTGGTGCGGGGAGGGGGATGACGATGCCGAAGGGCAGAGTGATGGCGGGTTGGGGGACGAGGGGTTGGGGGATGGGTTCGGGTTGGGCTGGTGCGGCGGCGGATCCGGGTCGGTCCGATGGGGTGGCCGGCTCGGACCGCTCTAGTCGGGGTGCCTGCTCCGGCGGGGTTGCCGGGGTTGCCGGGGTTGCCTGCTCTGGCGGAGGTGCCGGGGTTTCGGGTTCGAGGGGGGTGGTGGTCGGTCCGGGATCGGTGCGTGGTGCGGTGCCCTGAGTGAGGACCGGGTCGGGAGCAGGGACCGCGCCGGGGCGTGCGCAGCCGGCGATATGTCTGCCGGGTTGCCCGTTCACCGTTGTGCCCCCTATGTCAGTGGGCGTGGCGCCATAGGGTTGCGCCGATGCCAGCGGTGTGTATTCGATCGCGGGCCGGTTCGTACCCGGCATCGGCGCTGGAACCGGCTGCACCACACATGGATCACCCGGCCAGGTGGGTGGTGCGGGGCAGAGAATGCCGCACGGGATCGGCGGCAGGCCTGGAATGGTGATCATTACCTGGGCGGGCGGCTGCGGCTGTTCCGTGGTGGGTTCCTGCTGCTCCGGATCGGTGGAAGGAGGGGAGTAGTCGACTATGATCGCCTCCGGTGCCCGTGGCGTGGGCGAGGCCGTCCCCGGTGGGATCGCTCCGGGTGGAATCAGTACCTGTACCGGTGCCCCGCCGCTGCGGTAGGCGATCGACCAGCTCAATACGTTCGCCGCGTACGCTACCGAGTTGTTGTATCGCAGTACCGCTCGCAACTCCTGGGCCGGGTCGCGCAGATTCAACCCCCCCGAGCACAGATACTTTCCCGCGGCCAATGCCGCATCGAACACATTGTGCGGATCGGCCACGCCGTCACCATTGCCGTCCGCCTCGTACATCTTCCACGTGCTCGGCAGGAACTGCATCGGGCCCATCGCCCGTACATACCCGCCGTGGTCGTCCGGGATGATCTCGTTACCCGGCAAACTGCCGTCGAGGGCCGGGCCATAGATCGGTTGCACTGTCGTACCTGTTGAGTCGGTACGGCCACCCCTGGCATGTCCTGACTCGATCCGTCCGATGCCAGCCAGCAGGCTCCACGACAATCCGCACCCTGGTGTCGAGGCCGCCAACGACAGCTCCGCGTTCCGGTAAGCCGCCAGCACCACTTCGGGAATCCCGAGGGCGCCGCTCCCCGTCGACGGCAGCGTAACGTCCTGTACCGGAACCGCGCCCGCGAGCGGTGTCACTGCCCGCAACCGCCGCGGGCCCGCCGCCGTCACCGGCAGGAATCCCACGATCCGAGACAATTCCGTATCCCTGGCCACCGTGCCCGATGCCGACGTCTCCGGTGACTGAACCAGCTGCGATGTCCGCGGTGCCGAGCCGCTGGCTACGACACCGGCGACAAGTAGAGCCGAGACTGTTACCGGAACAGATACACGCATTCGGCCACACCCAATCCTCGACGTCACGGTAGCGGGTGTCCAGGGCATCCCCGCCCGGGCCGCTCAGGACAACGTGATACAGGTTACCCACCGGTCAGGTCATTGTTCGGTATTTCCGGCCGATCATCAGTTACTCCCGGCGAAACCGGTTTCCCAGCCCGCTTTCGGCCGGATCTTTTCTTGCGATCGGTTTTTTCGGATCCTTCTGGGCGAGTCTTGCTGTTCGGGAATTCCGTGGACTCGATCCGATCCAGAATCCCTTTCATCTCTTCCAATTCGCGGCGCAGGTAGTCGCGGGTGGCCACCTCGCCGACCGCGATTCGCAGTGCCGCGAGTTCGCGGGCGAGAAACTCGGTGTCCGCCTTGGTTTGCGCGGCCCGTACCCGATCTTCCTCCAGCGCAACCCGGTCCCGGTTGTCCTGCCGATTCTGCGCGAGCAGGATCAGTGGCGCGGCATACGCGGCCTGGGTGGAGAATGCCAGGTTCAACAGGATGAACGGATACGGGTCCCACTGCAGCGTGATCACGAAGGCGTTCACCGCGATCCAGAGCAGCACCACGATCGTCTGGATCGCCAGATACCGTCCGGTGCCGAGGAACCGGGCCACCCGCTCACTGCTGCGGGCCAGCGCCTCGGCATCCCAATCCAGCCGGAACCGGGTTTCGACCGGGGTCTCCAGCCGCTGGCGGGCATTACTGTAGCCGAGTCGTGTCACCGGGTCCTTGTCACTCATGCTGGTAGTCCTTTCCAGCACGAGCGGGGCCCTGCGTGGTGATGCTGCGCTGCCTCCTACGGGCCTGACCGCTCATGCTGTTTCTTCCTGGTCGCGCCAGTCCTCAGGGAGCAGATGATCGAGCGCGTCATCGACGGTGACTGCCCCGAGCAGGTGGTTCTCCTCGTCCACCACCGGACCGCAGACCAGGTTGTAGGTCGCGAAGTAGCGGGTTACCGCGGTCAGCGGAAGCTCGGGGCGCAGTGTCGACAGATCGGTGTCCATAATGCCGCCGACCAAATGGGCTGGGGGTTCGCGCAGTAACTGCTGGATATGCACCGTGCCCAGATAGCGGCCGGTCGGTGTGGCGGTCGGCGGCCGGACGACGAACACCATGGAGGCCAGCGCGGGGGTCAGATCGGGATTGCGTACCCGGGCCAGTGCCTCGGCCACTGTGGTCGACGGAGTCAGGATGACCGGTTTCGGCGTCATCAGACCGCCCGCGCTGTACGGGGAGTGCTCGAGCAGTCTGCGGACGGGTTCGGATTCTTGCGGGTCCATCAAGGCGAGCAGCGATTCGGCCTCGCCCTCGGGAAGTTCGCCCAACAGGTCGGCGGCGTCATCCGGGTCCATCGCCTCCAGGAGGTCGGCGGCTCGGCGCACCTCCAGATGGCTGAGCAACTCGACCTGCTCGTCATCGGGCAGCTCCTGTACGACATCGGCGAGGCGTTCGTCATCCAGCGCGATGGCTACTTCGACACGACGCTTCTCCGGTAGTTCGCGCAACAACTGCGCCACATCGGCCGGGCGCATTCCTTCGAACTGCTCCAGCAGTTGGGTGACGTGCTGTCCCGGTCTGCTGATCTCGTACGGAGTCAGGCCGGAGACCGCGCT
Organism: Nocardia spongicola; assembly: GCF_047200775.1. NCBI lineage: Bacteria > Bacillati > Actinomycetota > Actinomycetes > Mycobacteriales > Nocardiaceae > Nocardia > Nocardia spongicola. The sequence continues at coordinate 147,432 of NZ_JBJZOO010000003.1, forward strand.
CCACTGCACCACATGTATCGTGCGCCTGCGCCCGAGCCTGCGGTGACCGCGTACCGCGACCCTGGTGACCAGCCAGTCCCTGCCACGGGCCTGCTCGATGCCGAGATCGGCCACATGCACATCGACTCCGGCCAGGTCGGGCAGGTCCGGGTCTTCCACCTGCACCGTGGAATCCACGATTTGCGCCAAGGCGAGCATCTCACCGGGGCGCTGCGTGAAACGCCGTAGGCTGACTGTTCCGGTATTCAGCGTGACTACGCCCGGCTCGATCGCGGTGACTCGCAAGATCGGTACGAAAATGCGTCGTCGGGTGAACAATTCGACCACCAAGCCGTGTACCCGCGGTTGCTGGCGGTCATAGCGAATTGCTACGACGACATCCCGGATTCGGCCGATAGACTCGCCGTCTGGTCCCAGCACCACCAGGCCGGCGAGCCTGGCGACGTACACCCTGGTAGCTGCCATGCTGCCAGGCTAAAGGTTCGCCGACGGAATGTTCGTACCGCGCCACCATCGAGGGAGTGATCATGAGGCCGCGCCGTTCTGTGCTCGCCTGCCCTGGCAGCAGTAAGAAGATGATCGAGAAAGCCAAGACGTTGCCGGTCGACGAAGTATTTCTCGATCTGGAGGACGCGGTCGCGCCGGTCGCCAAAGCTGAGGCACGTGCGAATATTGTTGCAGCGCTTAATGATTCCGGCTGGGGACAGCAGCTGCGTGTGGTCAGGGTGAACGACTGGACCACCGAATGGACTTATACCGACGTTATTTCCGTGGTCGAAGGCGCGGGCGCGGTGCTGGATGCGATCTTATTACCCAAGGTGACCGATGCTGGTCAGGTGCGCGCGCTCGACTTGCTGTTGACTCAGCTGGAAAAGGTATGTGGCCTGGATATAGGCCGGATCGGTATCGAACCGCAGATAGAGAATGCGCTGGGATTGCGCAATATCGATGCGATCGCTACGGCGAGCCGCCGGGTGCAGGCCTTGGTTTTCGGGCCGGCCGACTTCATGGCAGGTATCAATATGCGGACTCTCGTGGTCGGTGAACAACCGGAGGGATACGACACGGGTGATGCTTATCACCACATTCTGATGACCATCCTGCTCACCGCCCGCGCCCACGGCCTCCAGGCAATCGACGGGCCGTATTTACAGATCCGGGATGTCGAGGGGTTCCGGCGAGCGGCCGCGCGCACCGCGGCGCTCGGCTTCGATGGTAAGTGGGTGCTGCACCCGAGCCAGATCGAGGCGGCGAACGAGGTCTTCAGCCCGCGTCAGGCGGATTACGATCGTGCCGAAATGATCTTGGATGCTTATGCCTTCCACACCTCGCCCGCCGGTGGTGCCAGGGGCGCGGTGATGCTCGGTGACGAGATGATCGATGAGGCGAGTGCCAAGATGGCTCAGGTGATCGCGGAGCAGGGCCGGGCCGCCGGAATGACGCGCACCACGCGTTTCACTCCACCACAGCATCCTTCGTGATAGCAGAATAGAGATATGACGAATCCCTTGGGGAACTCGAACCGTGCGCGGCAGGGCCTCCCGACGCCCCCGTCGGGCTGGCCGGTCGGCTCTTATCCGACGTATGCCGAGGCGCAGAAGGCGGTCGACTACTTGGCCGATAATCAGTTCCCGGTACAAGACGTGACCATCGTCGGTGTCGACCTGATGCAGGTAGAGCGGGTACTTTATCGGCTGACCTGGGGAAAGGTGATCGGCGGCGGCGTGGTGTCCGGCGCTTGGCTCGGCCTGTTCCTCGGTTTGTTGCTGAGCCTGTTCACCACCAGTGGCGCATTGGGGCCGCTGCTCGTCGGCTTACTCGGCGGCATCATCTTCGGCGTCATCTCGACCTCGATTCCGTACGCGGCGACCAGGGGACAGCGTGATTTCGCGTCCACCATGCAGTTGGTCGCGGGTCGTTACGACGTGTTGTGCGACCCGAAGTCGGCGGAACAGGCGCGCGATATGCTTGCGCGGCTGGCCATCTGAGGTATGGAAGCGCTGGAGACGGTCCGTGCTGAGGTACTCGGCCATTTCGGTGTGCCTGCCGCGAGTGTCGATGTCGCGTCGGTGACCTTTCTGGGTTTGGAACCGATCGAGATCCTGCGCATCGTCGAGGACGATCAAGTGCACTACCTGACACTCGGCGGGTCGAGGCATCCGATGGTTGATCCCACCGCGCTGCATGCCGATCCGGTGCGTGGGCCGCGCGCCGAGCTGGTTCTGACGCTGCGCTCCGGGGTCGGTGCGAGTTCGGGACTGGCCAGATCACTCGGTGTGCTTGCCGCCGCACCCGCGGTGGAAGGCATTGTGCTGCAGAATGATGCGCTGGTGGATTTGGGGGAGCCGATGTGGCATAACGCGCCGTTCGTCGCGGTTCTGCTCGGCGAGAGCGCGATCCCCGATGTGCCGTTGCCCGCACCGGCCGAACCGGTGCGCTACTTCGCGGTGACGCCGGTGACCGCGACCGAGGCGGCGTGGGTGCGGCTGCGGGGCGCGCAGGCATTGCGGGACGCGTGGCAGGAGGCCGGGATCGATGTGCGTGATCCGGGACGAGGCGCCGCGAGTCTGTGAATCGCGGCCGGAACGCGGCGGCCAGCGGATCGAATCCGTGCCGCTGTAGTAGTCATCAGCCTCATCGGCAGCGCTCATCGGTGCTGGAAGACGCGGTGCGGCTGCGGTATGGCACCCAGGCACGGTAAGACTGAGAGGGTGCGTATCGATCTGCATACCCATTCGACCGCGTCCGACGGTACCGACCATCCGGCCGAGCTGGTGCGGAACGCGACTGCCGCCGGCTTGGATGTCGTCGCGATCACCGATCACGACACCACGGCCGGCTGGGCGGCGGCCGTCGACGCGTTACCGAAGGGGATGACGCTGATCCGCGGCATGGAGATGTCCTGTCTCGGAGTGGGTGAGGACGGTTGGCCGGTGTCGGTGCACTTGCTGGCCTATTTGTTCGACCCGGCCGATCGCTGCTTCGCCGACGAACGCGAGCGGCTGCGTGCCGAACGGGTCGAGCGGCTGCGCGCGATGGCCGAACGGATGGCCGCCGACGGACTGCCGATCGATCCGGAGGCTGTGCTCGCCTCGGCCGGGCCGTCGGCGGGGCGCCCGCATCTGGCGCGGGCATTGACCGAAGCGGGGGTGGTGCCGAATGTGGGCGCGGCGTTCGCCGAGCTGCTCGCTCCGCACGGCCGGTACTACGTGGAAAAAGCCGATACCCCGTTGCGGCATGCGGTCGAGATGATCGCCAGTGCCGGAGGGGTCAGCGTGCTCGCGCACGTCAGGGCGCGCAAGCGTGGTCGTTTGCTCGCGCTCGACCATATCCGTGAGCTGGCCGATCTCGGGCTCGGTGGCCTCGAGGTCGCGCACCCCGACCACTCCGCGGCCGATCGCGCGCTCCTGACCGATCTTGCCGCCGAACTCGCCCTGCTCAGCACGGGTTCGTCGGATTACCACGGTGCGAACAAGTCTATTCGGCTGGGGGAATTCACCACGGAACCGGAGCAATTCGAGAAGCTGGTGAGCAAGGCCACCGGAGTGCCGGTGATCGCGTGGTGAAACTGCTGCGTGGGCTCAGCGGTCTCGTCGCAGCGGGAACTTTCGCAGGCATGCTCGTAGTGGTCGGTACCGCCGTGCTCGCGGACCGGCGTGGTTTTCCCGGGCCGGGCAACGAGTCCGTTTTCTGGCATGTGGTGGCCGCTGTGGTAGTTGTCGCGGCGCAGATCTACGCGGACCGGCATCGAGGTTCGGCAGCGTGCGCCGGGTCCGGGTTGGTCTTCCTCACCACTGGGCTCTTGTTGTGGACTCAGTGGTGGAGTTGAGACCGACTCAAGTCGAGCGCCGGAGCGGGCATCGTCGCGTGCTATTCGGTTGTCACCCCGGCCGCTTCCGCTACGCGGGCTGATTTCGGCCACTCGGCCCGATTCCCATGGCTCGGTCTGATTCCCACAGCGCCGCCTGCCGAATAGTGCGACAGCTCACTGTGCTGTGGCCCGTGTAGTGCGTTTTCTGTTTATCGGCGTGGAATTCCGCTGGATACTGACGCGTGCGATGACACAGGGGGCACCGGCTTGGCAACTCAGCTGTGTGGCTGGCAGAATATGGCAAACCCCTTGCCTACGCCACCGCCGGGTAAGGGAATTACGGAGGTCTTCGCATCGCGACGTACCGTCGCGGCCCGAAGGATCACACGGCATGTTCTACCTGGGCTCACCTGCCCAGTTCTTGCTTCGCGGATCGGTGCCGCCCATATCACCGAGATGGCGGCGATTCATATCGCAGCTGCCTCGAACATCCCGGTCAACGCACTCGATGAGCGTAGTGAAACAGCTTATATCTATTACCCGGTGGTAACTGTCCCCCGGTTTAGTCCGACTCGAGCAGGAGTGAAATCGTGTCACCTGTGACTGACGCACCGAACGCCACCGCAAGTCTTTCCGATATCACCAGCGACGAAATTTTCGCGGGACATCTCGGCGGCAAACTCTCGGTCGGACTCAGCGCGCCGCTGGAGACGCAGCGTGATCTCTCGATCGCCTACACCCCCGGCGTCGCCAGGGTCAGTCGCGCGATCGCGGAGGACGAGGCGCTGGCCAAGCGGTACACCTGGACCGATCGGCTGGTGGTTGTGGTCAGTGACGGCACCGCCGTGCTCGGTCTCGGCGATATCGGCGCGCGTGCCTCGCTGCCGGTGATGGAAGGTAAGTCCGCCCTGTTCAAGAAGTTCGCCGGGCTGGACTCGATTCCACTGGTGCTGGATACCAAGGATGTCGACGAGATCGTCGAAACCCTGGTGCGCTTGCGCCCGAGCTTCGGTGCGGTGAATCTGGAGGACATCTCCGCGCCGCGCTGCTTCGAGCTGGAGCGGCGGGTTATCGAGGCGCTCGACTGCCCGGTGATGCACGACGACCAGCACGGCACCGCGATCGTCGTGCTCGCCGCGCTCAACGGCGCCGCCAAGGTGCAGGGGCGCGGTATCGCGGATTTGAAAGTCGTCGTTTCCGGCGCGGGTGCGGCCGGTGTCGCGTGCGCGAACATTCTGCTCGCCGCGGGCGTCCGGGATGTCATCGTGCTCGACTCCAAGGGCATCCTGAGTCGTGAGCGCGATGATCTCAACGAGGTGAAGGCCGAGCTGGCCTCCCGCACCAATCCACGCGGCCGGACCGGTAGCGCGGCCGAGGCGCTTGCGGGTGCCGACGTGTTCCTCGGTCTGTCCGCGGGCCGGATCGCCGAGGGGCTCATCGCGTCGATGGCGCCGGGATCGATCGTCTTCGCCATGTCCAATCCGGATCCGGAGATTCACCCCGATGTGGCCCGCCGCTATGCCGCGATCGTGGCCACCGGCCGCAGCGACTTCCCGAACCAGATCAACAATGTGCTGGCCTTCCCCGGCGTCTTCCGAGGCGCGCTGGACGCGGGCGCCAGGCAGATCAGCGAGGGGATGAAGATCGCTGCTGCCGATGCCATCCTCAGCGTCGTCGCCGATGAGCTGGGCCCGGACAAGATCGTGCCGAGCCCGCTGGACCCGCGGGTGGCTCCGGCCGTCGCCGCGGCGGTGGCAGCCGCGGCCCGCGCCGAGGGCCTGGCGTAGCGCGAACTTTCCGCTGGTGCCGAGGGCGCCCCGTTCCTGATGGAGAGCGGGGCGCCCTCGGCGTCGGGGGTTCTTATGCGGTGCCGTACCTCCGTCGGGGAGAATGCGGTCCGCAGCATACGAATCGGTCGCTGGTGCGGCCGCAGGGGCATTCCGGGGTCGGTACTGTCCGTTTCGGCTGTTCTGTTGGCTGTGTCGGTTCGTCGGAGAGTGGGTGTCGCCGGATGAGGATGGTCGCGTCACAGCGAATGCTGGCCCGGTTCTTGGCCGTCGCGTCCGTCGCGCTGGTCGTATCCTGCGGTACTGCGGAACCGGAGCCGATCACCGTCGGGGCGGGTGATTCGGTGGAGTCCGCGGTGCTCGCCGAGATCTATGCCGGTGCGCTGGCGCGGACCGGCGCGCGCACCGAAGTCGTATCGCAGCTGGGCGGTCGGGCGGAGTACCTCGCCGCACTCGATGCGAATCGGATCCAGGTGGTCGGCGAGCACACCGGCTCGTTGCTGGCCTATTTCGATGACAGCGCGGTGGCTCAGCTGCCGGAGAAGGTGGCGGACGCGGTGAGTGCCGCGCTGCCAGAGGGGCTTGTGGTCTCCGATATGGCCGAAGGCGCCGATCTGCGGCCGCGCGTACTGCTCACCGACCAGCGGGCGGCGCACGAGACTGTGCGGTCCGTCGGCGATCTCGCTCCATACTGCGGCGAACTGATCGCGGGTGTGGCATCCGCGCCAGGCCTGCTACGGGGGACGGCCACGTTCGACCGGATCGCCGGATGTGATTTCGCGGCCACAGTGGCGTTCTCCGACCCGGTCGAGCTGCGAAAGGCATTGCTGGACGGACGGGTCCACGTTGGCGTACTGACCGTACCCCCGCCCCTCGTGCCGGATGCGACAGCCGGGCTGATCGTGCTGTCCGACGACGACTACGCGGTGCGTGCCGAGAACGTGCTGCCGCTGTTCCGGAAAGGGCTGCTCGACCAGCGGCAGATCACCAAGCTGAACTATGTCGCTGGTGAGCTGACCACAGCGGAACTGACCACCATGATCCGACAGGTTCGGGAGCGCGGCGCCACATCGGGCGACGTCGCGCGTGCCTGGTTGGACGCGCACGCCCTCTAGGAGTACTCCTGTCATCATCCGCTGCGGTGCATGCGGCGGATGGCAGATTTTTTTCCGTGCTCGGTGTTCTCCTTGTCCTTGGCTTACTCCGTACCGTATATTCCACGTGGAATATACGGTACGGACCATATGCGGTGTACGGCTACCGCTGAGCGGAAAAGGGCGTGCTGTGTCCTCCGGCCACCGAGAGGGCAAAGGGATGAGCAATGGAGGTGACAACCCATGGGACGAGCGCATTCACCGGTGACGCCATTGGCTATCGCCGTGCTCGCATTGCTGGAGGAGCGGCCGATGCATCCATATGAGATGTATCAGACGCTGATCTCTCGCCAGGAGGACAAACTCGTCAAGGTTCGACCCGGCTCGCTGTATCACACTGTAGCCAGACTGGACGATCAGGGATTCGTCTGCGCCGAAGGTGTCGACCGGGCGGGTAATCGGCCCGAACGCACCATCTATCGGATCACTGCCAGAGGAAGGGACGCGTTGCGGAATCGGATCGCCGAGATCGTGCGCCGTCCGGTTCCGGAGTATCCGATGTTCCCGATGGCACTGGCGGAGCTGCACAATGTGCCTGCACCGGATGCGCTCGCACTGCTGCGGGAACGGATCAGCCTGCTGGAAACCGAACTGGCCGATACCGATATGCGGATCTCCTGGATCGAGGGACAAGATATCCCGCCCCGCTACTGGATCGCGCTCCCATTTCTGCGGACGATGCTCGCCGCCGAAGTCGCCTGGGTCGAGGAGCTCGCCACCGCGATAACCAGTGGCGCACTCGAATGGGAGGACTTCGATTCCGAGACCGGCGCACGTACCGACACCACCATCGTTCCCGTCTCGCCACCGGCGCCGGGCCGGGCAGCGGCGCATCCCACCCCGAATGTTTCGGATACCTCGAATTAGGAAACGAATCTATGCCCACTCAACGCAATCCGTGGCTCGGGTTGGCCGCGCTGGTCGTCGGCATCTTCATGGTCCTGCTGGACATGACCATTGTCGCGGTGGCCAATCCGGCCATCATGACCGATTTGCACGCCGATATTTCGCAGGTGATCTGGGTGACCAGTGCCTATCTGCTCACCTATGCGGTACCGCTGCTGGTCGCGGGCAGGCTTGGTGATCGATTCGGCCCCAAGAACATCTATCTGCTCGGTCTGCTCGTGTTCACCGGCGCCTCGCTGTGGTGCGGATTGTCCGGCAGTATCGAGATGCTGATCGCCGCCCGCGCTGTGCAGGGCTTCGGCGCCGCCCTGATAGCACCGCAAACCATGGCTGTGATCACCAGGACCTTCCCGCCCGACCGGCGTGGCGCGGCCATGGGGCTGTGGGGCGGTGTCGCGGGACTGGCCACACTGGTCGGCCCGCTCCTCGGCGGTGTGCTGGTCGACAATCTCGGCTGGGAATGGATCTTCATCGTGAATGTCCCGATCGGCGTCATAGCCTTCGCGCTGGCGACCTGGCTGGTGCCGGCATTGCCGACCCACGAGCACAAGTTCGACATCCCTGGTGTGCTGTTGAGCGGTATCGGTATGTCCCTGCTGGTATTCGGTATTCAGGAAGGCAACAGCTACGACTGGTCGTCGCGAATCTGGTTGTTGATCGGCTCGGGCTTGCTGGTGCTCACCGCGTTCCTGGTCTACCAGGCCCGTAATACCAGGGAACCGTTGCTGCCACTGAGCCTGTTCCGGAACCGCAACTTCGCGCTGTCCAATACCGCTATCGCCGCGATGGGTGCGGCGGTGACCGCGCTGATGGTGCCGACGTACTTCTATCTGCAGGCCGTGCGCGAGATGTCGTCGACGAAGTCCGCGCTGGTTTTCGCGCCCATGGCCATCGTCACCGGCATCATGGCCCCTGTGATCGGTCGCTTCGCCGACCGAGTGCACCCGAGGGTGGTTCCGGGTATCGGGTTCGGTTTGTTCGCGCTGTCGGTGTTCTGGTTCGCGGCTCTGATGCGGCCGGACTCCCCGGTGTTCTGGTTCCTGGTGTCCGCGGCGGTGGCAGGTCTCGCCAATGCCTGCATCTGGGCGCCGCTGGCGGCCATCGCGACGCATGATCTGCCGGTGCGGCAGGCCGGTGCGGGCGCCGGTGTCTACAACACCACCCGCCAGGTGGGTGCGGTGCTCGGCAGCGCGGCGATCAGCGCCTTGATCACCGCCAGGTTGACCGCGAACGGTCTCGGTGGTGCCAAGGTCGCCGAGGGCGGTGCGGGGCAAGGCCCGATCCCGGAAGCGGGTAAAGCTCCCTTCAGTACCGCACTGAGCCAGGCCACGCTGCTTCCCGCGAGCATCCTGCTGATCGGTGCTATCGCTTCGGCGTTGTTCATCCGCCACGGCAAATCCGTTTCCGTGGCGTCGAAGCAAGACCACACCAGAGCCGATTCGCTGGTGAGCTGACACATCCGAACACCGCCCGACCGATCCCGGCGACAAGTACTCGGCCAGGGTCGTCCGAAACAGGGCACGGCCCCGGCGAGCAGGGCGGGTTCAAGGGGCCGTCGCAACACTCTCGGTTGAGAGGTTGCGGCGACCGTGTGAACGTGCCCAGTTCGCCGGGGCCGTGCTTCACTTCCTCCGCCCAGGGTTTTCGAGCGACCCGAACCGGCAAGATCAATTGGAAATTATCCGGCTCTGGCCTGCTTTGGGGCAGCTGGGTCAGACGGTATGGTCCTGTTCCTCGTACTGCTCGACGAGTGATCGGTAGAAGCTGTTGTCCGGATCCTCCAGCGAGATGAGGTTGAGGCGGATGGTGACTTTTCGGCCTATGGCTGTCGAGTACCCATCCTCGGCCAAGCCGAGGTCTTCTACGACCATCTTGGCCAGTTCGTCCAGTTCTTCATCGGTCACATAGACCGCAAGGCGGCATTCGACCGGAGTGCTTTCCTGGTTGTAGACATCCCCCCACGCCCGATCCGCGAACTCGACGATTTCGAAGATCGGACCGAACGAGGTGAAACACGGGATGCGGTTCGGCCCACGGACCTGGTGAACGCTTTCCTCCAGCGCCAGCGCGACCGGATGGATTCCCTCACCCCCGAGGGAACCCGGCCCTGTGGCGTCGGGGAGGCCGAGTTCGACTGTGAGTTCCCATACCTGGCGTTCGTTATCGGCCACGTAAGGACCTTTCCATCAGCGTCTCCATTCTTGTCGATGTGGCAATGCTTCACCTTCCGCCCACGAGGTGTATCTGCCTGCGCCTGGTTCCAGGCGTCCCTATAAATCTGGGTTTCGTTCCCTCACGACGATATGACAGGCCGGTTCCGGTTGTTGTGCGGCTCAGTCGATTCGGACCATGATCGCGGGGTAACCGGTAGCGCCGTCGGGGACCGCGCCGCGGCGTTCGGCGGTCTGGGTTTCGCCGGTGCCGTCGGTGGCACGGGCGCGGATGATGTGCGAGCCCGCTGGAGCGTCCCAGTCGAAGATCCACTGACGCCAGGTGTCGATGGAGTATTCGTCCGCCAGCCGGGCCGGTTGCCAGGGGCCGTCATCGATCTGGACCTCTACCGCTCGGATGCCGCGATGCTGTGCCCATGCGACTCCCGCGATGGGGATCCGACCTGACCGCGCCCGGCCACGCGGGGTGTCGATGCGGATTCCGGTCTTGATCGGACCGCGCGCCGACCAGCCACGGCGGGTCCAGTAGGCCTCTGCTCGGTCGAAACGGGTTACTTCCAGCTCGGTAACCCATTTGGTGGCCGAGACGTAGCCGTAGAGGCCGGGCACAACCATACGGGCCGGGTAACCGTGTCGCACGGGAAGCGGCTCACCGTTCATCCCGATTGCCAACAGGGCAGGGCGTCCATCGGTGAGTACCGCGAGCGGAGTACCCGCGGTCCAGCCGTCGACGCTGTGCGAGAGCACCATATCGGCCTCGGGGTGCGGGCCCGCCTCGGCGAGTAGCCGATCCAGGCGGTAGCCGAGCCAGCGTGCGTTCCCGATCAGATCGCCGCCGATGGGATTCGATACACAGGCCAGGGTGATCAGGTGTTCCGTTGCAGGCAGGTCCGCTAAATCAGCCCAGCTGAGCAGGATTTCGCGATCGACCATGCCGTGGATGCGCAGCGACCAATCGTCGGTGGAGACATTCGGCACGATCAGCGCGGTATCGATGCGGTAGAACTCGTCGTTCGCGGTCGTGTACGGGGTCAGTCCGGGGACGCGCAGCTCCACACCTGGCGTCAGTGGCGCGGCGGGTGCGGTCGGTTCGGGTAGCCGCAGTGCGGCCCGTTCACCCGAGACATCTCGCCGCCACATTCCCAGTAGTCGTCCACCGACCCCGGCGGCCACGGCGAGGCCACCCGCGATCAGCAGCCCGCGGACGATCTGCCGTCGCTGCCGGCCGTGGCCGGTGCGCTCAGAGTCGGTGGACGCTGCCGTGGTCCGCGCTCCCGTGGTAGCGGTTGCCTGCACTATTTCGGTCTGCGCGGCAGCTACTTCGTCGATGCGGTAAGTCAGCATGCGCAGCGTAGCGATACCGGCGGCGATGCCGAGCACGGTCGGTAGGAGGCCGATAACGCCTGTTCCGGCGAGAGCCGCGCCCGCGGCGATTGTCCCGAAGGCGGCGAACAACCACGATCCAGTGGCGCGGCCGGTACGTTCGACCGCTCCGAGCAGCCCGGCGATGAAGACCGCGACCATGCCCATGAGCAGATACAGCACGGCCTTATCGCTCGTGCCGAATGTATCGATGGCCCACTCCCGTGGCCCCTCCGGCGTGTGCTCGACTACGGCCGCGCCGAGCGCGTCGAGCGGTGCGCTGCCCGCACCGGAGAAGACCGCGAGCAGTTCGGCGAGACCGAGCGCGACTCCCGCCGAGACAATCCCGGCCACTACTCGCATGCGCAGCTCAGCCATGTATTCGAGCCTAATGCCGGTGCACTGTGCATGGGGTGACCATTCGGTGACGGCGCACCGGGATCCGATGCGGTGTGGTCGGCGAATGTTCTTCGCCGACCACACCTTCCGGTAACTCGCTCAGTTGTAGATGCTTGCCACGTCCTCGGCGTGCTGTTTCATCACGACCGCGCGCTTGAGCGACAGCTTCGGGGTGAGCTCGCCGGTCTCCTGGGTCCAATCGGTGGTCAGCAAGCGGATCTTCTTGATCTGCTCGGCATGCGAGACCTTCTTATTGGTCTCGGCCACCGCGGCGTCCACCTCGGCGATCAGCTCCGGATTCTCGATCAGCTTCTCGATGGGCGTATCGGCGGGCAGATCGTGGCGTTCCTTCCAGCCGGGCAGCGCCTCCGGGTCCAGCGTGATCAGCGCGCCGATGAACGGCTGCCCGTCACCGACCACCATCACCTGGCTGATCAGCGGATTCGCCCGCAGCGAGTCCTCGAGCAGGGCGGGGGAGACGTTCTTGCCACCGGCGGTGACGATGATCTCCTTCTTGCGGCCGGTGATGGTGATGAAGCCATCGGCATCGATGGCGCCGAGATCGCCGGTCTTGAACCAGCCGTCTTCGAAGGCCTCCTCGGTGGCCTCCGCATTACCCCAATAGCCGCCGAACACCACAGAGCCACGCAGCAGCAGCTCGCCGTCCTCGGCGATCTTGGCGGCATGGCCTTCGATCGGCCTGCCGACCGTGCCGACCCGGATGTGCTCCGGGGTGTTCACGGAGACGGCCGCTGTGGTCTCGGTGAGACCGTAGCCTTCGTAAATGGTTACGCCGATACCGCGGAAGAAGTGGCCGAGCCGCGCGCCGAGCGGGCCGCCGCCGGAGACGGCCGCGAGGCACTGGCCGCCGAGAGCCGCCCGCAGCTTCGAGTAGACCAGCTTGTCGAACAGCGCGTGCTTCAGCTTGAGCATGATGCCGGGGCCGCCGCTGTCGAGCGACTCGCTCCACGCGATGGCGGTGGCGGCGGCGGCATCGAAGATCTTGCCCTTGCCCTCGTCGTGTGCCTTCTGCTTGGCGCTGTTGTACACCTTCTCGAATACGCGCGGTACGGAGAGGATGAAGTGCGGCTGGTAGCTGCCGAACTGTTCGACCAGGGTGGACCAGTCGGAGGTGTGCGCGACGGTCACCTTGGCGTCGAACGCGGTCAGCGCGACGGCACGGGCGAAAACGTGCGCCAAGGGCAGGAACATCAGGGTCTTCTTGCCCTCATGAATATATTTGCGCAGCGAGATCTGGTCGGACCTGGACTCGGCGTAGAGATTCGCGTGGGTCAACATGACGCCCTTCGGGCGGCCGGTGGTGCCCGAGGTGTAGATCAAGGTGGCAGGTGACTGCGCACCGACCTGGGCGCGGCGCTCGTGCACAACCTGATCGTCCAGGTCGGCGCCCTGGGCGATCAGCTCATCCAGCGCGCCCTTGTCGATTTGCAGGGTCTCCCGCAAATCCGGCAGCGCCCCTGGTTCGATCTCGTCGATCACCGTGCGGTGCTTATCGCTGTCCAGGATCAGGATCTTGGTGGCCGAGTCCTGCAGGATCCACTTGGCCTGCTCCGCGGAGGAGCTGTCGTAGATCGCGACGGTGCAGCCACCCGCGGCCCAGATAGCGAAATCGAGGACGGCCCACTCGTACCGGGTCGGGGCCATGATCGCGACCCGATCGCCCAGTTCGAGCTCCGAAGCGATCAGGCCTTTCGCTACGCCGGTAACGGTCTTCGCGAATTCCTCGGCGGTGACGTCCCGCCAGCCGCCACTGCCGTCAGGCACGTTGAACAGTACCGAGTTCGGCGACTGTTCGGCATGCCGAAAGACGTTATCGGAATTGTTGGCATCGTCCGGAATGGTGTAGGAAGCCGGAGCTTCGAACTCGCGCATCAGTGCCCTTCCACGTGGGTTTACTCGTCAGTAATCTACGACACCTGCGTCAGGGCCGTGAGGTCGACCACCTTAATCGGGTCCGTGCATCACCGCCGTGCCAGGATCCCTAGGCTATTTATCCTAGTTCGTGCAGCTCTGTTAACTGGAGCGCCTCGCGCAGGAACTCGGCGAGTTCCCGCGATACCGCAGCGGCAGGCGCGGTCAGCGAGGCTTGTAACTGCGCAACATGCCACAAGCCCTTGCTCTCGGTGAAACTGACGGGAATCTCCGCCGAGCGTAGTGCCGCGACGAGATCGATGCATTGCGGGTAGAGCAGCTCGCTGACGTCCACCTGTACATAGGTCGGTGGCAGACCGCGCATGTCGCCGTGTAGCGGCGTATAGCCGGAGTCGGCCGGGTCCGCGTCGCCCAAGTACGCGACCGCGCAGGCCTGAGACCAGGGTTTGCTGATCACCAGGTCGCGTTCGCGGTCCGGGATACGAGAAGGATCCACCCATGGCGCGATCAAGCCGAGCGCGGCCGGGGTGTGTCCGTGTCGTGCGATCAGCCGTTGCGCGAGCGCCAGTGAAAGCCCACCACCCGCGGAATCACCGGAGATGGCGATCTGCTCCGGACGATAACCGGTGCTCGTCATCAGCTCGAGGAACGCTGCCTCGGCATCGTCCAGCGCCGCGGGGAACGGGTGCTCCGGTGCCAGCCGGTAGTCCAGGACGTAGACCGGATATCCGGTGTCACGGGCCAGCCGGGTGGTCAACGAGCGGTGCGATTCGATCGAACCGACCGCGTACCCACCGCCGTGTAAGTAGAGGATGGCACCGTGGTCGGTGGTGTCGGCGAAGCTGATCCGTTCTGCGGGCCTGCCGCCGAGGCGTACCGGCCTCCTGATACTGCCCGCGGGCGGTAGTTGCGCCGGACCTCCCATAGTGAGCAGTCTGCGCTGTAACCGAAACGGCAATCGTTTATTGAGTGTGAACCGGAAGATCGGATTCAGGATGGTCCGTGCGATGGGTAGCGGAAGGTTGATATCTGCCATGGTGGTCCTCGAATCCTGCTCGGATAGGTGCTGTCGGTGTTGCCATTGTCAGGGTCGACGGGAGCGTGCGACCACGACCGTGATGCGCTGATAGGCCGATGCGGTCACCCGGACGAACAGGTCGAGCAGCTTGGCCTCCCAGCCGACCAGCACCCGTCCGTGGCCTTTCCGCACTCCATCGAGGATGGTTTTCGCAGCCATCTCAGGGGTATGAAGAGCCAGTTTGGTATCGAATGTCGCCACGGCAGAGGCGACATCGACACCTTCGGCATAGGTGGCGTTGCGCGCCACCGCGGTCTTGATGCCACCGGGATGCACGCAGGTGACCGCGACCGGGTGCCCGGAGACCAGCATCTCTTGGCGCAGCGATTCGGTGAAGCCGCGCACCGCGAATTTCGCCGCGTTGTAGGCACTCTGGCCGGGGATGGCCAGCAAACCGAAGAGGCTGGACACATTGATGATGTGGCCTGCTCCGGATTCGATGATCATCGGCAGAAATGCCTTGGTTCCGTTGAGTACGCCCCAGAAATCGACATCCATCACACGCTCGAAAGCTTCGAATTCCGAACGGATCACATCGCCGTGATGGGTGATACCGGCGTTGTTGTAGATCTGATGCACCGTGCCGAAATGCTTCTGCACGTCGTCGGCGTAGCGCAGAACCGCTTCGCGCTCGACCACATTCAGCAGATCGGCTTCGACCTCGGCGCCGCGTAGTTCGCAGCGGCGGGTGGTCTCGGCAAGGCCGTCGGCGTCGATATCCGACAGTGCCAGTCTGGCGCCGCGTTCGGCCAGCTCCACCGCCAGCGCGCGGCCGATCCCGGAACCTGCCCCGGTGATCACACAGACTTTGTTCTCGAAGTATTCGTTCTTGCTCATCGGGTTCCCGCTTTCACCTCGGCCCCCGCGGTGCGGGTGTCGTGCACCGCCACATCGAATGTCCTGGTCGGTCTGCGCAACCGGAAGGTAGCGCCCGGCCGTGATGTGGTGTTGTTACCGTGCTCGTCCGGATACCAGCTGGAACATCCTCTGGTCATCCGGACAGCCGATCCGGGACCTGAGAGGTCGCTGCCGATGATGATTACGGCATGGCGCGGACGTCGGTCGACGACGGCAGTGTCTGTGACCCTCTGTCTCATATAACTGAGCCTAAGTTGTTATCGAGCGTGGATCAATAGCGTATCGACTCGTGCTCGTCGGCATGAGGGAATGAGCGGTAGGCGAGTAACCGCCGAGCGAGCTCGGATCAAACCTGATGACCGGCGCGAACAGCTGATCATCTTGGGTGCGACCATGCTCGGTGAACGCACCATCGATGATGTCCCGGTTCGTGGGATCGCAGCGCTTGCAGGCATCTCGCGTGGCCTACTGTTCCACTTGGCATTCGTATGCCATTGTCCGAAAGGATATTCGGCATTTGTGACAGCACACTGTCGTTCGAACTGTTTGCGGTCGTAATCACCCCAGCTGGCCCATGGCTTGGTCCCGGACCGGTGCTCGCTTGCCAGCAGTCGGCACGCGTCGCTGAACGCCATACCGGTATCGACCTCGTCCTGGGTGAGCCCGGTCAATTCGGTGCAGAATTCGCTGACCGTGGAGCGCGCGGGCCGAACCAGGATGCGGTGTTCGGCAATCCGCTCACCCGCGTCGAGGTCGACAACGGTCAAGCCGATTTCGATGATCTCGCTGACCATCCCGACGGGGACCTTGCCTTCCCAACACGTCGCCTCGACATCGACCACGTTCAGCAGCCTGGTATCGCTGTTCATGCGCCGAGGGTATGGGTTGCGGTCCTGGTCCCTCAGTAGATGTCGGGATCAGCGCGACACCGATCAGCACCGTCCAGCCGCTCGGTCACAGATGCGGTGGGCATGAATCATGTGAGAATGGGGAGCTTCGATGCTGATCGGCGATCGCCGAGCGATTTCCACCGGTTACCAGGTCTCTGCACCACCGACGCGAAAGGCCCGCGATGACGGCAGCACTGATGAAGGGGCAGAACGGCCCGCTGGCCACCGATGATCTGATGATCTCCGTGCACATCACCGTGCCTGCGGAGCTGTCCGCATTGCTGGTCACCGATAACGGCACAGTGCGCTGCGATGCCGACTTCGTGTTCTTCAATCAGCCCACCGGCCCCGGTGTTCGCCTGCAACCAGAACAGGCGGGACAGCCTGCCGTGCTGGTCCTCTCACTCGCCGCGGTGCCTGCCGAGATCAGCCAGGTGCGTGCGGTGCTAACCCTCGACGACCCGGACGAGACCTTCGGCCGGATCCCCGCCGCGATCGCCACCGTTGCCGACGCAGCGGGGAATCGACTCTACGAGTATCGGATCGACGGACTGGATACCGAATCGATTGTTATCGCCCTCGAGGTCTACCGCAGACAGGGCGCGTGGAAAGTCCGCGCCGTCGGGCAGGGCTATGCGGGCGGATTCGCCGCGTTGGTCACCGATCATGGCGTAACCGTCGATGAAGAACCTGCCACCGCCGCACCCGGCTCGGTTCCCGCGGCGTCCGCCGAGCAGAACGGAGTGCGCACGGTCCAAGGTGAGGAGAAACTGTCGCTGCGCAAACGTGAACAACTCGATCTCCGCAAACGCGAAGTCGTCAAGGTGCTGCTCGAGAAGGACGCGCACGGAGTCAGCGCCAGAGTCGTCCTTGTCATCGACAAAACGGGAAGTATGCGGCGGCTCTACCGCACCGGTGTCGTGCAGCGCGTCGTCGAACGCATGATTCCCGTTGCCATCCAGCTCGACGACGACGGCCGCCTCGAGCCCTACCTCTACGCCGTCGAATACGCCAAACTTCCCGATATCAGCGTCGATCAGGCCGAAGCCTGGTGCACCGAGTATCTCCATCTCGGTGGTACGCACGGTGGCATCGACTACGACCGGATCGGCGGTGTCAACGACGAGATCCCGATCATGCGCGAGGTCATCTCCACCCTGCGCCGCGGTGCCGTACCCACCCTTGTGCTGTTCTTCACCGATGGCGGCTTCCGCGAAAAAGCGAAAATCACCCAACTCATGCGCGAAGCCGCGGAACTTCCCGCATTCTGGCAGTTCATCGGACTCGGTGAGGCGAACTATGGCTGTCTGCGCAAACTCGATGCCATGGACGGCCGGATCGTCGACAACGCCGGGTTCTTCGCCGTCGACGATATCGACACCATGACCGACACCGACCTCTATCACCAGCTCCTCGGTGAGTTTCCCGATTGGCTGCGTGCCGCGGAATCGGCGGGCATCCTGCGTTGAGCTGAGCGGCGTAGCGGTAATCGGAATGCTGCCGAGTGCGGATTTGTCGGCATTGCAAGCGTATTCGGCGCCATAGTCAGCGCCTCCTACCGAATAGGCGGCGCGGTAACCGCAGTATGCGACCGACGTAAACGAATAGCGTCCGGTAGCTAGGATGCGCTGTGGCCGGTTGTCCGGTCCAGGTCTCCGTGGGCGGCGGTGTGTTCGCGCGTCGTGCGGCGTGCCGTGCGGCTACCTCGCCGGGGCTCGGCACCGGCCCGCTGCGTGCGGGGATATCGCTGAGCGTCAACCGGGCCGAGGTATGCGAACGGGTGTTGTCGCGGGCAGGTCCGGTCGGGCCGCACGCACCCGTGTTGCGTGTGGTCCGGATCGGCGTGTTCCTCGAGGGAGCGCAGCGAGTCGTCGGTGCTTCGATCGATCTGGTGGCAAGGAACTCGGTCAGCGTCTGGCTGGTCAGATGCCATCCGTGGCAGGCAGTGCACTGATAGGAACGCTTTTCCCTGCGCCGAGGGTCGCTGCGGTCGAGGCAGGCCAACACCACTTCCGCGTCTATTTCGGTGAAATACCGGCGCTTGCCGTACCAACAGCGGGTCGTCGGAATATGAGTCGGCCGCTTCCTCAAGTCGTCGCCGTGGCGCAGAGTGAGCGGACGACCGGTGTGGTGCATGCGGTTTCGGTGGCGAATCTGTCGTCGCGCGGCCATGAGCTCTCCTCCCAGTGCGGTACGACGGCGGGCGGCCTGGTCCACGGCCGGACATTGTCGTGCCGGATATATGTGACGCTTCGGAAATCCATTGGGCAGTAGCTCTTTTCGTGGTTTTCCGCAGCGGTACTCGATCGCTCCGAAGTGAGGTGAACAGTAGTATTGGCTGAAAGCATTGTCAACAGATGTAGATGATGTTGACAATGTATAACGGAGATGGGGTGTGTCGATTGCGGTGCGGCGGAGGGGATCTCACCTTCTGGGACCCAGTGCGTCTCGGGTAGCCGGTCGGGGCGTGGGCGTTGAGGGCGGGCGTTGTGATCCGGCGGTGATCTTCCTGGGTGTGCTGCTGAATTGCCACGAAAGCTGGACGTCGAGTTATGGGATGTGCCGATCGCGGACCTGGTGCGCCACTGGATACTCGATTGATATCGGAAACCTTGGCATTCAGGCGGTTTCGAAAATTACTCAGGGATGACCGGATGCCTGGCTGTACGCACTGGGGTTGCGTCTTTTTACGGCCCTGAGCTCGGTGTTTGTTTTAGGTTTTCAGCTCTGTGGCAATGTGTTCCAGTCGACTTGGGCGGTATGCTTAATATGTCCGATATCTTTCCGTTATAGAACATATTCTCTAGATGTGAGGTTGGTTATAAAAATGTTATATCTGCTGTGTCGCTGTTTCTGCTTGATTAGCCTGTGTGGTGTCCGCATAGATCGCAGATATGTGGAACATTCCCATGAAAGCCCTGAGAGGAACGCATGAGCAAGCTCGGCCGCACCACCCGTATTGGTTTGTCCGTTTCCGCCGCCGCGTGCTTCGTGGCCCTCGGCGCCGCCACCGCATCGGCTGATCCCGGGGCCTCGGTTGCCGCGGATACCCAGGTGGCGCCCACGGCGGGCAGCCCGATCAACTGGCTCGAAGGGTTCAGCACCGGCAGCAGCACGCTGAACAGCGGCAGCGGCGCGTTGGAAAGCGGCAGCAGCGCGGTCAGCACCGGCCTCGATATCCTCGGCCTCTGATCCGTAGCGGCCCTATATACGTACCGGTGAACGTGCCGACGATGCCACGTTCACCGGTGCTTTTCAGCAGAGTGGCAGCCCGGCCGGAGCGCAGCCGAAATCTGTCTCGGCGCCTCGGCTCAACTCCCGCCGAGCAGTTCGGAGCGCCGCCCGCTCCAGGTCACCACCAGCTCATCGCGGGCTCGGCTCGCCGCGACGTAGAGCAGTGACCGTTCGCGCAGCTTCGCCTCCGTGTGCTCTTCTTCGGGTACGCCGTTGAGGCTCGTCTTCGAGGGCACGCGAGCCTCGTCGATACCCGCCAGGATCACAACGATTCTGTGACCTCAGGGACAGATCGTCCCCAGGGTAGCGATTGTATGGAAGACTGTCACTGCTGGCTGATCCGATCCCATGGTCGGGGTAGGTCGGCCGTCAAGGAAGGCGCCCATCGTGGCGCCTTCCCTTTTCCTTTATGGCCACTTATAGATGCCGTCTCTACGTGTGCTGATCTGTTTGATCTGGATCGCATCCAGCCGGTCCCACATCGTCTGGTCGCAGATCTTGGTGGTCTTGCCGGTGGTCGGTACTGCATGCCGTGAGGCCGCGTATGCTACTAGGTCGGCGAGCTGGATGAAGTAGCTGTGCTGGGAGTCGCGGCCGACGGAGTCCTCGATCAGCATTCGGGCACCTCCGAAACTCGAGCCCTGCCAATTGTGCCGCCGGAACCGACGCAGGTGCTTCCTGACCCGCTCCTCTTCCCCTTTGTCGTGGATGATCATGATGGGGCTGCCCGATTCGCTACGCTTGCGCAAGCGGGTGAACAGGTATTCCCACGCGGTGCCGAACACGTCGATGTCCGTCTTCTTGATCTCGGACTTGTGTACGACAACCGAGCAGACGCCACTCGAGATGCCGACCGCAGAATCGATGTGGCGCTGATAGATGTCACGGACCTGGCCGTCCCCGAGGCCGAGCTCCCGATACAGCTTCTTGATACCGACCAGGTGATTGGCTTTGACCTCCTCACGCATCGGCAGGCCGTAAGTCTCTTTGAGGTTTCGACGTAGGCTGACGAGATAGTCGAGCGAGTCGGTTCATGTGCGCATCGGTACCAGAACGCATCCCAGCGTGTAGGTCATCGACCCCCCATTGCTGACCGCTCCGGTATCGCCGGATTCATCGATATAGGCGAACTCGGCTTCGACGGGGCGTTCTTGAACCGCAGTCATCCTGCCTTCGTTTCCGTGCTGATCCAGTTTTGTACCGACGGGCGGCGTCCGCGGCAGAATGATCCGTCAGTAGGTACGTGCTCTGCGGCCGACCTCGAAGTCGGCTCATCACGGTGGCCGTGTCCGATAATACGGTGCGCCAAGGATATTGATGCCGACGGTCGACACGGACCGACGGAGAAGATGTGCGGGCGCCCGGCGGGCAGTGCAGTAGCCACCCGCTTCACAGTCACGTCGGTCCGTATCGGCCCACTGGGTGATGGCGGCGAGATAGTCCCGGCGGGGACGCCACGCTGGACTTCCGCGACGATCAACGAACACCACCACCGGCCACACCGAGCATGGTTGAAACAACTAGCACGACAACGCCTATCGCAGTCATGGGGCGATGTCGCTCGATCGCGCGTCGGCTCGACCGGGTCGGTAGATAGTCGATGCCCTGAATCCGTCGGGCCCCTACCGAGCTCGAGGGACGGCGCCTGAGCGCACGGCCATTCGTGATACTAGCGAGCGCGGCGATGTTGCGGCCGTTTCGGTACGGCCTTTTTGGCAACGCGCCGTTGGGGCTGAGCTGGTCCACCACCGAGCACACGTTCAGCGAGCTCGTGCCAGTCCGGTTCGTTCACGCCATGTCGATCGTCGGTCCACATCAGGATGCCGCGCGGGCCTGGAACGCTGTCATCGTCGTATGGACGAAAGCCTTGGGCGATGTACCACTGTTTCTTCTGCTCCCACTCGCGTGCATAGCGGGGGTTGTGCATCAGTCCGAGATGCTCCCAGATCACCTGTTCGCCGGTCAGGGTTTCGACGGTGAAGTCGGGATATTTGGTGGCACCTGTGCTATCGCGCAGCGGCCGTTCGTACTGCCAGCGGCCCGGCACCAGTTGTTCCAGAATGCCGGCGACGATGACTTCATTCTTGCTGCGGACGAGCACGTCGCCAGGGGCCAAATGGATGAGGTTGGCGTCGTAGCGGCGGAGGCTATCGCGAACCGTCACTTCGCGCGGAGCAGGCGGGACGAACAGATCGGTGAGGCGACGAGTAGTTTTGGATTCGGCGGGTGATGTCCGCTCCATGAGATCGTCAATACGGAGACAGCTCATACGATCGACGCTTTACCGCACCGGATGTGCTCGCCATCCTGCTGCGCTGATCACTCGGTTGGATAGCTGGTTCAGGTGATAGGGCCCAAGATGTTACTAACATCAATGTTAGTAACATCAAAGTTAGTAGCATTTCTATGCCGCCACCGGGGCTTCGTCTGCCGCGGACCCGGAGCGATTCAGCCGGGACGTGGAGTTGTTCAGCCTTCTGTCGGCGAATCTACTGGTCGCGGCCCGTCCGGGGAGTTGGGACGCTGCCTTCAATGTCCTGTGGCAGCGGCACTGCCACAGGACCGACCGCGCGCCGATAGCCAGGGAGCTGTTGTTCGTCGGCTCGGTGAAATGGTTGGAGAACTCCCCTTTCGATCGGCACGATCTCGTGGCGCTGCATCGGCACTGTGCGGCCCTCACTCCTGATCCCGTGCCTGTGCTCGCGGTATCGCGCAGCGGCGCCGACTGTGCGGGGCTCGACGCCGTGTACGGGCCTGCGGAGCTCCTCGAGGCGTGGTCCCGCTGAGCCCGCCGGGCGCGGCATCGGCGTTGCGCATGGACGGAGCTGTGCATCGGGCACTCCCGTTGCCCGGTGTGGTTCGGGTGGTTATGGTGGCGGTTCGAAGGGGCGGGTCCTGTGCGATTCCGGCCGGTAGTGAAGGTTTCGAGGAGGGTCGCGGTGCGGGGTGGTCGAGCGTTGGTGCCGGTGCTGGGTGTGCTGGTGCTGGTGGTCGGATGCGGGTCTTCGGATATGCAGGACGACGAGTCGGCGAATGAGCCGACGCTGGCGGAGCGGGCGCCTTCTGGGTTCGATCCGTGCACCGATATCCCGAAATCGGTACTGGATTCCGAAGGGTTGCACACGGCCAGTTTGTCCAATAACGCTGATTACAACGGTGCAGGTGGGATCGAATGGCGAGGCTGCAGCTGGGTTGCGTCCAATAGTTACGCGGCGGGGATCACCACGACCAATCTCACCGTCGAGCTGGTACGGGCCAATCCGAAGCTGAGTATTCGCGATGAGTACACCATCGATGGGCGGGCGGCGATCGCTACTAGTCGTGCCGACCACGACAACCCTCGTGCCAGGTGCACGCTCAATGTGGAGATGCGGGGCGGGAGTATGGAGTTCTCGCTGAGCAATCCCGATTCGAATCGGTTGACCGGACATATGGATACGTGTGTGTTGGCGCGGGGGCTCGCGGAGAAGGTGGTTCCGTTGATTCCGCAGGGGGTGTGACCGGCTTGCAGATCGTTCGTATTCGGGAGGGAAAGGAAACGACGGTATGAGTGAGGGGAAGCCGTTGCAGGATCTGCTCACCGAGGCACAAGAGGGGCGCCTTTCGGTGCGTTTCGGGGGCACCGGTCCCGATACGGTACGGGTGGATGTCGAGGAGTTCGTCGCTATCGAGCGTGACTGTGAAAGCTTCAAAAACCTGATCCGAGAACTTCAGCGCGTGGCTGATGAGATAGCCGACCGTGAGGTGTGGGGGTTGGGGGAGAACACCGAGGAATTGACCTCGGCGCAGACGTTGGTGCGTCGATTCCGGGAGAAGGCCCGGGGGTCGGACAATAGCGTGCACGCGGTGCTCGAGCAGCACTACCGGATCGTCGATGACCTACAGCAGTTGCATCGGTTGATCGCGCAGCGTTATCAGGAGACCGATGCCGAGTTCGCCTCTCGTTACGGTGAACTCATGGCAGCCGTGCCGGGCGCAGGCGTCTCCGGCGGGCGGAGTGCCCCGCAGGACCGGGCGTAGCGGCAGGCAGTCGATGAGGTGATCTCGATCGGCGCCGAACCGTTCCCGCCGAGTTCTACCTCGGCCGAGGCTGTGTGGAGACCCGATTCTGTTGATCCGGACCACCGCTCATTCCGAAGAAACCGCAGGATAGGCTGCCGCGGTAACCACGAAGTGGCTGTGTTTCGGATGTGCGAGGAGTCTGCGGCGTTGTGTCGTTCCGTCGGATGGTCTTCACGGGGTTGCTGGTAGGGGCGGCGGTGGTGGTCGCGGGGTGTTCCGGTAGCCAGGAGGCGACGACGGCGGCCCGCAGCGCTGCTCCCACCACCACGGTTCCGCCGCGACCGATGACCGACTACCTGGTGAGCAATGCCGATACACCGGAGATCACCTACGCGGTGCTCCCGGCGGCAACAACTATCCCGCTCGGCACTGTCGGCGTGATCTCGGGCAAGAACACCCCGGAGTGCGTGGCACGCAACGCGGCTATTCCGATCGTCACCGCTGATCCGCTGGAGAGCGCGCTGGCCAGGGTCGAGACCGCCGACGGCAAGCCGCGTTACGACGTGCAGATCGCCGTGCTGAACCGGGTCGTCGATGTCGACGCGCTGGCCTCGACTATGCGGGTGTGCATGTCTCGGTACACAAGGGCGACGGGTCGGAGCGAGCCATCGACTGGAATGTTCCGGTGGTCAAGGACATCCCCGAGGTAGGTCCGGTGCGGGAGATGTCCTACATTCGGGAATTGGGTGATAAGACCACCGGCAGCATTCTCGCGGCCGCCGTTGTGCGTTTCGTAACGGTCGGCAATCGCACGGTGGTCGAATGCATCAGCGGTAATCTCGGCTCCTTCCTCCCCGAGATGCCCGCCGAGAGCATCACTTTCGGTGATCGGCTGCCGGCCGCGCAGGTAGCCGAGCTGAAACGCTGATCACCGGGCTGGAACCCGGGAAAGGATTTCGCCGTGGACGAGCGAGAACCAGCCGTCGTCCGCATCGGCCCATGACCGCCAGGCCTCGGCGATCCGCCGCAGATCCGCCGATGTGGCGAGCCCGCTGTCGACCAGCTGGCGGGCCAGGGCCGATTCCACGATACGTTCGGCCCACATCCCGCCCCACCATTGCCGATCCGCCGGGGAGGAATAGCACCAGGTGGACGATGTCGCGGTGATATCCGTGCAGCCCGCGGACCGCGCCCAGGACAGCAGCCTGCGTCCGGCATCGGGCTCGCCGCCATTGGCGCGCGCCGCCGTGTGGTACAGCCGCAGCCAGTCATCGAGCCCTGGCAGCGCCGGCCACCAGACGAACCCCGCGTAATCGCTGTCGCGCGCGGCGACGATGCCCCCCGGCCGGGTGACTCGCTTCATCTCACGCAGGGCCGCGACCGGGTCTGCCACATGCTGGAGGACTTGATGTGCGTGGGTCACGTCGAACGAGGCATCCGGGAAGGTCAGGGTGTGCACGTCTTGCACACTGAATTCGATATTGGTGACTCCGCGTTCGGCGGCGAGATCGCGTGATAGTGCCAGTTCGGCGGCTCCGATCTCGGTGGCGGTCACCCGCGTCACCATGGCCGCGAGATCCATGGTGATGGTTCCCGGTCCGGCGCCGATATCGAGGAGTGAAGCGCGGGGGTCGAGATGTGGGAGCAGGTAGGCGGCCGAGTCGGCCGCGGTTCGCCGGCTGTGTGAGCGCAGCACCGATTCGTGATGTCCATGTGTGTACCGGGGCACGAGATCTCCTTCCGCCTGGTTCGATTCTTCCTCTACGCACGTGTGAGTGTCCACATTGAAAGACATTTATCTCAAATAATGAGACAATGTTATGGAAATGCCAGGTAGTGTTCGGTGTTGTCCCGAAGCTTCGGCGGAGATTCGCTGAGATGGGACTCGACGTACCCCATGGGCGGCGACCGGTTCACCGACGAATGCGGCGCGAATCTCTTGTCGGACGTGCGGTGTCGGGAGCAGTCGAAGGACTATCGGTGTGCTCACCACACCGGCTGTTTCGTCCACCGAGTGAGCGGAGTGATGTGGTGGTGCCGGAATGCTGTTCAACCACCATTCGACTACCGTCGGTAACTCACGACAAGTGGCGGATAGCGCACGGTGTCGACCGTGTCCCCGAGTAGGCCTAGCTCATGCCGGATCGGTATCACCACCTCGTGCCACAGCAGACCGCTATTGCCGCAGCCGAGTTCTGGTATCGCGATGGAGCGGATCTCGTTCTCGCGGATGGTCGTGACCAGATCTCGCAGACCGGCTTCGGTTTCCTCTGGAGTCATGCCGCTGCTGATCCACGCCTGTGCTGTGGTCACGAGGTGATCGTTCTCGGTCCTCCGGTGTGCGGTGTCGCGGCATCATCCGAGGGGGTGGGTCGGGAATCAGTCGAGTCGTGCACCGGGTGCCTCCTCGAGTGCGGTCGCGTTGAACTCGCTAGGGGTGCTCGAGTGGGATCGGACATGATCGGGCACCGGGCCGAGCTGCTCTTCGGCCCGATCCGCGGCCTCGCGGACCGGGCCATACCGAGCGGCGACTTCGCCTTCCGTCGCCGGGTGATCAGAGCTGGTAGTGCGGGCAGTATGCGTCGATAGAGGCGTCGAGGAAGGTGTAGGGGTACTCGAGAGCATCGCCGAGGTCTTCGGCGAGGATGATCTGGTTGTCCACGGAGTTGCCGTAGGTGTCGAGCCAGCGGCAGCCGGCCTGCCCCAACCGGATGGCCGCGTCTTGGATATCGCAGGACTCTTCGTCGTAGTAGGAGTCGCGCAGGAAGCGATAGTCGGCGCTGCTGCGCGGGCCGCAGCCGCTGGACGAGGAGCCGCCTGCCGATCCGGTGGACGGCGCCGCGAGCGCGGACGGCGCCAGTGCGGTGAGGGCGGCGGTTGTGCCGATGGCGAGCAGGGTCGCGAGTGTGCGGGTGGCGGTGAACAAGGTATCCCCCGTAATAGTCGTGCTCCGATACCAGGTCACAGGTATCGGTCGCATCGGAAACGGTTGCCGCCGTGCGCGATTGCGATCGTTCCGCACCGGAACGGCGAGCTGATGTAAACGTACAAATTAGCGAAAGCAATGTCAACAAGTATTAGAGAGCTTGATTATTGCTCATCAATCCAGCAGGGTGGATAGATCAGGCCCGGAGAGGAGTGGCATGCCGAAACCCGCGCCAACGGTCAGCGCCGCTGAGCTTTCCCGGCTGGCAGGCGTCACCCGCGCGACGGTGAGCAACTGGCGGCGTAGGCACAGCGACTTCCCCAAAGCGGTCGGTGGCAGCGAGGCTCGGCCGGTATTCGACCTGCGTCAGGTGCAGGAGTGGCTGGCCGCGCGCGATATCAGGCCCACGGAATCCCCGCTGGCCGAATTGCGCACGCTGGTGCGCGCGGAGCTGACATCCGACGACGTCCTCCGGTTCATGCGGACGTTGCGGCGGACCGATACCTGCTGGGTGTCCGATGAGCGTGACCCGGCGAAAGCCGAGTTCGCCGCGCGGGTGATAGCGCTCATCGAGCGAGTGAGCGCGGCCGAGGGGGTGCGCGCGGCAATCGACGTACTGGCCGATCGAGCGCTCGAAGACACTATGGCGACGGGGATCTACAGCACCCCCGAGCGGGTAGCGGCACTGATGGCCGCATTGGTCGGCGCACCCGGTGATCCGGCGGTGCGCAGCGTGCTGGATCCGGCATGTGGTGGCGGCGCACTGCTCACTGCTGCGGCGGCAACCGGTGCGGCTCACCTCTACGGACAAGACATCGTCGAAGCGCAAATCGAGCGGGTCCGGCTGACCGTGCGGGCACAGACCGATCTCGAACCGGAGGTGCGTCTCGGTGACAGTTTGCTCGCCGACGCTTTCCCCGATCTCCGGGTCGACGCGGTGCTCTCCAATCCGCCCTACGGGCAAAAAGATTGGGGTGTCGCGGAGCTCGCCTTCGATACCCGCTGGGAATACGGGTTGCCGCCGCGTCTGGAATCGGAGCTGGCCTGGGTGCAGCACGCGGTGGCGCATCTGCACCCTGGTGGGACGGCCGCGTTGCTGCTACCGCCTGCGGTGGCATCGCGCTCCTCGGGCCGGAAAATCCGCACCAACCTGGTCCGTTCCGGGGTCCTGCGGGCAGTGATCGGGTTGGCACCCGGTGCGGCGCCACCCTGGCATATCGGCTTGCAGATCTGGGTATTGCGGAGTCCGCGACCGGATGCGCGGCCCTCCGACTCCCTGCTGTTCGTCGATACGACCAGGGTGCGGTCCGGCGCCGAGGGGGAGGATCGCATCGCCTGGGACGCCGTCACCGACAGCGTCGTACGGGCATGGCGAGCATTCGACAGCGCGGCCGACACGGTACCGGAACCAGGGGTTGCCGCGGCGGTCCCATGGATCGACCTGCTCGACGACGCCGTCGACCTCACTCCAGCGCGCTACGTCCGCTCCTCACTCGATTCCGGCGTTGTCTCCGACCGGGTCGGTGTGGCCCTCGAACAGCTCGGTGCGGCAGGCGCCGAATTCACCACGGCACAGAGTGCATTGGCGGGTTGGACCGAGACACCGGCGCGATCCTGGCGCCAGGTGACCATCGCGGAACTGGTCAATCATGGTCAGCTGCGATGGATTCGGGCGCAGCTACCCACCAAAGAGGGGAGTGTCGCGGGGGAGCAGCGACCGGTACTCACAGCATCGGATGTCGGTGCGGCCAGACCGGCGTCGGGAACGACGGGCACGGCGGAGCTCGCGGAAACGGTCGAAATCGAACTCGGCGATGTGCTGATTCCCGTACTACGCGGCGACCGCGCGGGCGGCCGGAACATCCATGTCGCGGGACCGGACGATGTGGGGATACTTCGAGGCGCGCATCTGCACACGCTGCGCGTCGATCGGGAACGTCTGGATCCCTGGTTCGTGGCCGGATTCCTTGCAGGCTCCGACAATATCGCCGCGACCAGGATGTCCACGGTCCGGTTCGATCCGGGCAGACTGCGCATTCCGGTGGTGTCGCTACCGGAGCAGCGCCGTTACGGTGTGTTGTTCCAACGGCTCTTCCAGTTGCGTGCCGCCGCCGCGCGGGCTGCCGAAGCGGCCGATGAGCTCACCGATCAGGTGTGTACCGGACTCACCGCGGGGGTTCTTGCTCCTGCCGACGAGGGCGCGAGCGAGTAAGAGCGGATTCACCGAGCTGTCGAGTCCGAAACCGGCGATCCATGGTGCTGCCGGTGACAGTATGGGTGGTAGTAAGAAATACTCGATCAGCCTCCCGGAAGAGCTTGCTGAGCAGGCCGAGCTTATGTGGGTCCCGGCGGATTCTCCGCTTACGTTGCCGAAGCGTTGGAGCAGCGCGTCGCGATGGACAAGCTCGGTGAGCTGGTGGCCGATTTCGAGAAGGACAACGAGCCGTTGGCCCGGGCGGAAGTCGACAAAGCCAAGGTGGAATCGGACTTCCGGCGGCGCCGTCGAGGATCGCGCGGATCGGTCACCGGATAGTGGATACGTTGTTTCTCGACAGTGTGGGACTGTCGAAGCTGTATCGCAGAAATCGCCGGATGCTTGCGTGGGTGCAGGCGGCTGAAGAGGATGGTGTGCGAGTAGCAGCCATTGCGTTGACGACTGTGGAAGCCGACTACAACACAGTGCATCCGGCCCGGATCACCTGGACGCTGTCCAGGATCGATGGTCACGCCGTTACCCGAGTATTGTCCACGCAGGCTGTCGTATTGTTGCGGGAGCACGGGCTGAGCGGTCACAAGTACGTGATCGACGTCGTGCTCGCGGCCTCGGCCCGCTCGGTACGCGGGCTGTTCACGGTGGCGACGTCCGATCCGGAGGGTATGGCGTTGCTGTGTGGTCCGGAGATCGTGAAAGTGTGAGCTGGGTTCGCGATACGCGGAAGCTCGGTGACGTTCCGGGGGCAGTAGTGCCACCGATGTTGCGATCGGCTCGGTAGTACCGGGTGCGGGAACGGCGGCCGGATATGTCGTCGGGGTTGGAGCGGGTGCAGCGGCCGTGGCGTGACAGACCGCGGATGTATGGGGACTCGGTCCGCAGGTCGCGGGCGAGTCGGTCGATGACCTTCGCGCCCCAGTCATACTGCTGTTTGCGTTGCCGGATCGGGTGTCCGAGGTTCCAGTTCAAGGTCAGTAGTTCGGTATTCGCGGCCTAGGATGCGTGGACACGTGCGCGGCGTACATGTGTCTCGAGCCATACGGTCAGCAGCCTCCGTCAAGGAAGAGAATGGCTCACTGGTTGACGGCCGCCATTTTGACAAGGTCGAATCATGTGGCAGAGCATGGTGGATGCCGCTGCGGCGACTACGCGCGGGTGTGAGGGGGATGCTTTGTCCAGGAAACGATCGGCTGTTCCGATCAGTCGGCAGCAGATGCCTTGCGTAGTAAGGGGCCCGGGCCAAGGCAGGGGCCTGCATGTCACGCTTTGCTCCGGGCTCGTCGGTCGGCGTGCGGTTCGGTGGTACAGCGGTACGGCAGCCTTTTCTCGACCGGGGGGATTCGATACCCACACTCGCCGCACGGTCAGCGATCGAATCACCGTCTATCGCAAAGTTTTTGGGTGTGACGTCCGCCGGCGCGGCATTTGGCGTTCGGCATCCGACAACACGAGAGGACATCAGGATGGCGGTTCAGGGCCACTACAATCACTATGACGACCCCGACGAATTCTGGGACGACGAGCCCATTGTCCGGAAACAACCGGCTATCGCTCATCCGCTGCCTCCTCCTATTCCGGAACCCGCACCGCCACGCTACGAGCCGACGCCTACGCACACCGAATCATGGCCCCGGGAAGCCGAACCCGCTTACCAGCCACGGGTGGGTTCCTCATTCGCGTCGATGCAACTCGATCGCGGCTTTCTTCCTGTGCGTATCGATCTCGGTTCAGGGTGGAGCCGTTACGTAGGTCCTCATGAGGTCGGTGAAGAACTACTGGCGGCGTATCGCGGCGCGGTAGTCGAACGGCTGAAGGGGCTCTATTCCTCCGGCCGTTGGCCCTCGCCGCAGGAGGTATCGGAAGCGGCGGTCCCTGACCGCAGAACGGTGCTGATGGTTCTGCTCGAAACCCGGACGTGGGAGCAATACTGCGAAGTTTCCAGCAGTATGGTCAACGGTGCACGATACGAGGTGAACGGCCGTGTGGTCATCGAGGGCCGGCATCCCGTTACGGTCAGTGCCGACCGCAGGTATCTGCGATCGATAACGGTATGGAGCGACTGGGCGGCGCGCACCCATCCCGAGGGGATCGTCGATGAGATCTTGTGGTGCGCGGACAATATCCGCTCGTTGCGCCCGAAATTCACTGTCCGAGGGGACTACTCACGATATTCGGATGCTGATCTCGAATATCACCTGGACCACCATAGGCTGCAACTCCTTCAGGAAAAGGTGGGATGATATGTCCGACAAACTGGAGCTCTCGCTGAATGCGATGAAGCACGCTGTCATGAAGTGGCGTGAGGCCGCCGACCACCTCGCGACCGGGAGGGATAGGACTCCCAACCTGGAGATCGCCGCGAACCAGGCAGGAACATTCGGTCGTGCTCTCGCTGAGTATGAGCCTGCCCCCGGTTACTTCTGGGACAGATTGCAGGAAGGTGTCGTGGTGTTGAACGATATCGCCACGGTGCTTGAATACGCGCACAATCAATATCTTGCGGAAGAACTGGAACGCCAAACTCAATTTACACAGTTGGAGGGGGAACTATGACAGACAGCCGTGAAGAACTGCGCGAGCAGATAAGATTCATTAGGTCGCATATAGATGCTATCGGTAGCCTGCCGGAGAAAGTTGATAGTTTCAGTGGTCATATCGTAAAGCTTATCCGAGTGAGTAATATTCCGTTTACTGCTGAATGGGCTGTAGATGAGATCTGGGACCATCGTGACAAGATCAACAAGGCTATTAGAGAGACCTGGCGAAGGCTCAGCGAGATCTCGCCAGACCTTGAGGTTCCGATAGATTTTCTTGATATTGCCGATGTATGGCGCGATCTCAAGGGCGATATTCAGGCCGCCGGACAGGATTTCTATGAAACCAGTCTGAGCTCGGAATGGCAAGGAGACGCAGCCGCCCGATATGTCGAAATGCGCGCCAGGCAAGAGAAGGCGCTGATCTCTCTGCCTATAGTTTCTGAGGATATAGCGAAAAGTCTTGAGAAGGTTGCAGCATCTGAGCTGGAATTGTACGTCGATCTGTCTATCAAGACGCAGGAGTTAGTGGCCACGGTTACGGAGACTACAGGCAGCGCCTTCGCTGCGATGTTCGATTTGCCCTTAGGGGCGATTTCCGCTATGGGTGACCTATTGAACACGGTGGTGGCCTTGGAGACCATGATCTTGGGCTATGTGGCTTCTATGGCTGACAATGCTCTGGAGTGTCTGACCGAAGGCAACAGGATCAAGCAGAATTTATCGATTCAAGATGGTTTTCCCGACAATACATGGCCTTCTGCTGTCAAAGGGTCTTACGGTCAGGGTATTGATGGTATTCGGGCGGCGATCGGTGATGCTTCGGCGAAAGACGGTGATAAATCTGACTGGGAGATCGGTATAACTCGGGTGGTAGCAGAATGAGAAATGCTCGGATAGCAATGGGTGTGGCAACCATTCTTTTTCTGACAGCAGGATGTAGTAATTCATCGCCATCAGTTCCTGCGCCACCTTCCTTGTCGAAGCCTCAGTCAGCAATGACCCAAGGTCAGTTGTGTGATTCTCTGATGACATTCTTCACAGAAGAGTTGCATGCCGTGAACTTGTGGGCTGAGCCTATTTTCCCCATGGAAACCGATCTCTCGCACGGTGGGGTCTGCACCCTTGCTCAAGAGCGGAATCCTGTTGGTAGATGGGAATCTCAGCATGCACCGGATGTTTCAGATCCAACCGAAGGGCGCCGGGGTTTCGAGAAAACAATATTTCTTGGTGGGCCCGTGTGGGTTATGGACAGGAGGAAAGATCTGGATAATCCTTCGGTTGATGTATGGCTAGCCACCCGCGTTGATGAGTGGAATGCTCTTCTCAGAATCAGGGATTCCGAAACGCTAACGGAGAACGGTACTCTGAGTTTGACCGAGGATGACTTGCATAAGGCTGCTCAGTTTCTCGTAGAGTTGACCGGGAAGTTCGCTTCGGTGCCGCAGCAGCCGCTCAGATGAATCCGATCCGGCACCGCGGTGCTCGGATCGGGAGGGCTGAGATGCGTCCGGCCGGCGACTGATCCGGATGCCTTGGCTTCGATTCTCGATCGCATGGCAGGAATAGGGCGAACGAGCGGGTGACAGCCGAATTCGCCGAGTCGCCCTATCCGCCCACCACGCTGCTACCGTTTCGCTGAGGTGTCCAGCGACTGAGCGGAGGCAGCGACGTGGCGCACGAACCGTCCGACTATCCGGGTGATCAACAGTTCGCGGAACAAGCTCTCGGCGCGGTCTGCTACGACTCGAGGTACTACGGGGACATCGGTGACCCGCTGTGGGCATCGGCGGAAGGAGCCGCCACCTGGATGCGGCACTGTCTCGGGCACGCGCCGGATACGGTGACCATCGCGGTTCTCATGCCTGGGTCGGCGGCGACGAATCGGCAGGCGCGGCCGTTGCGCAGTGTGTTGCTGCGTAGCGGTGTGCTGCGCGCCATCGTCTCCGGGCTGCCCGGCGGGCGGGACCACTGGTTATTGGGTGCGTCGAATGGCGCGCGGCCCGGTTATGTCCTTTTGGTCGACGCGAACGACGACCCCGCACGCGCCGCCGTGGCATGGCATGCCTTCCAGCGGGATCCGATGCATCCCGAGGCGGCGCCGCACGCGGTGCGGGTGGTTGACCGGCTCGATGAGCATATCGACCTGACGCCTGCCGCGACCGCCGCGTATCGGATCGATCAGTACCCCGCGTTGCGCACGATGCTGGCGGATCGGCCGGTGGGAACTCCGCCGCCGTTGCAGCCGAACGAGGATGCGCATCGCACCGTATCGCTCGGTGAACTCGCCGAGGCCGGGGCTGTCGGTTTCCATCAATCACCGCCAACGGTGCTGGCCGGTGCCGGTGCGACGGCGATGCTCACGGCGAAGGACGTTCGGTTGGGGCGTAGCCCCTCGCGGCGTGGTGCCGCCGAGGTGCCCGGCGCGGTGATCATTCGTGCGGGTGATGTGGCGGTGGTGCCGGAGGACGCGGTGGTACGGGAATGCGTGGATGACGGCGTACTGCTCGGCCCAGGCATCGAACTCGTTCGTGCCGACCCGGATCTCATCGATTCCCGGTTTCTCGTTGGTGTGCTGCGCGCCGCTCTCACTCGGGCGGGTAAGGGAAGCGTCGATCTGTACGAGGTGGGCTTTCCCCGGCTTCCGTTGACCGAACAGGCCCGCTACGCCATCGCTTTCGCGGAATTGCGTGCACTCGAACAGGAATGGCGGCAGCGCCGCGAGGCTCTCGAGCACCTTGTGCTCGCCGGTTTCGAAGGATTGGCCACCGGGCGGCTGCGGCCGGTCGACCCCGGCGCGTAGTTTCGATTGCCTGGCTCGGTGAACTCACGGAGGTAATGGCCATGCACCCGCGGATCATCGGTGGTCGGTACGAACTCATCCGACCGGTGGGCGCCGGTGGGATGGGGCAGGTCTATGAGGGATTCGATCGACATTTGAAGCGCCGGATCGCGGTGAAATTCACCCACGCCAACCTCGAACCCGACCCGGAGTGGACCAAACGTTTCCTGCGGGAAGCGGAGGTGATGGCCAGCGTCAGCCATCCAGGTATGCCCGCGATCCACGACGCCGGGATCGTCGAAGACGAATCGCAACGGCCTTTTCTGGTCATGGAGTTCGTCGACGGCGACACTTTCGAGGACCTGCTCATGCGCCGAGGTCCGTTGCCGATCGGCGTGGTCGCCGCACTCGGCGCGCAGACCGCCGCGGTACTGTCCGCGACGCACCGGCACCGAATCTATCACCGCGACCTCAAACCCTCGAATCTGATGCTCTGCGCCAACGGGACGGTCAAGGTACTCGACTTCGGACTGGCGGTGGCCCTCGATTCCGACCGCAGCCGATACACCCGCACCGGGCAGACCCTCGGCACCCCCGCGTTCATGGCACCGGAACAGATCGAAGAGCGCGAGGTGACCGCGCAGACCGACCTGTACGCGCTCGGGTTGATCCTGCACGAGTTGCTCACCGGCGATCGGGTAGTGGCAGGGGACAATCCGTACACGGTCTGGACACAGCAGGTTTCACGACCCGCACCGGATATCCGCGGCGAGCGGCCCGATACCCCGGCCGATATGGCCGGAGCCATCATGTGCATGCTGGAAAAGAAACCGGAGAGCCGCCCGGCAGGCGCGGGAGTCGTGCACGCGGTGCTGCTGCGCCATACGACCGACCTCGGTGCGCTGGTGGACGACGTACACAGTCCGGCGCGGATGTACGCGCTCGCGGTGGGGGCATCGTCCGCATCGCATACCGCGCTCACGGTGCCGGACCATTCCGCGAAAGCCACGGATGCCATTCCGGCCGATGATTTCAGCCGCGGCGACCTGTACCGCGCGATCGATCGGGCCCGCAAGCTCGCCGACGAATCGCGCTATCATCCGGCGATCCGCGAATTGAAAACTGTGGTGGCAGCCGCAGTGCCGCTGTTGGGATCGCGTGATGCCGATGTCGTCGACGCCAGGGTGAAGCTCGC
Source organism: Nocardia spongicola (assembly GCF_047200775.1). NCBI lineage: Bacteria > Bacillati > Actinomycetota > Actinomycetes > Mycobacteriales > Nocardiaceae > Nocardia > Nocardia spongicola. The sequence goes on from NZ_JBJZOO010000003.1 coordinate 182,626, forward strand.
CGATCTGCGTGCGGAGGCAGGCGGTTATCCGGAAGCCGCCGAAATCTATCGCGGTCTGATCGATGATTTGACCGCCGAGCGGGGGCCTTATGACGAACAGGTCATGTACTGCCAGCGGCGACTCGCGGTGTGCCAGGTGCAGCTCGGTGAGCTGGGTGCGGCACGGGATCGACTGGAGCGGATGAAGATTCAGATGGAAGCCAGGTACGGGGAGGCCGACCGCCGGGTGGTGGAGTTGGGTGAACTGATCGAAGGGATGAACGGTCGGCGTTGAGGAGAGGGAATCGAGCCTGTTAGTTGTTGCTGGGTATGGCGAGGAGGCAGGAGTGAGAGCCAGAAGTGAACCGAGCCCCGATGCACTTCGCCGAGAGTTCGAGCTCGCACTCGAGTTCGCGCGCAACGAAGGCATCGTTCGCCTGTGCCACGGCAGCCAGATCGGCAGAGCCGGTGTCGGGCTTTCGCGCATTGCCGTGATCTACGTTGGCGAACTGACGGTTCGGTGGCGTGGGCGGGCACGTGACGCCGGGCCGGATCGCTCTGGGAAAAAGCTGATTCGGCCCGGCATCTGTTCAGCGAACTACGCGGTCGGTTCGAACGCTTCAGCGATGATCTCCGCCTGTTCCACCGCGTGTACCTTGCTCGAGTCCGAGGCTGGCGCGCTAGGAGATGTGGCGTAGTGTGCCGAGGGGCATAACTGGTAGCGCTGCTCGATCCGAGCCATAGCCTACTCGAACCAGGTGTGATTCCCGATATCGATGGAACCGATACGGGTCGGTCGACGTCCAATCACATGACAGGTGCGGTGTATTGGATCGAGTTGTGAAAGGGGAGGGGCTTGGCAGGTTTTCTGCAGGTAGATATCGATGTGTTGGGCAAGACCGTTCAGTCGCTGCGTGGCGCGGAACAGGTGCTCGACGATGCGATGAAAGCGATGGCGCAAGGTGGCCACGGTGAGATCGGCACCACGGTGCTCAACGATGCCGCCGACAACTTCCAGCGTCGCTGGAAGTTCGGTATCGAGCGAATCGGTGAGACCGCCAGGGCGACCGCTGATGGTATCGCACAGTGCCAAAATGCCTATCGGGAAACAGACATGGCGTTTTCGGATGCGCTCGTACAGGCTGCGGCACTGGTCGACGGGCAGCCGATTCCCGCGAAGCCATCGACGACGGATCCTGCGGCATGAGCACCTCGCCGTATCCGAATCTGGGATTCAACCCTGTACCAGGGCTACCCGACGATGTTGCCGGACTTCGCAATCAGATCAAGACTGCCGCCGATGCGGTCACCGAAACCAACGGCCTGCTGAATCGTTTGCGCAACAGCAATGACGGCGTGTGGAAGGGGAATGCGGGCGAGGCATTTCGTGCGCATTTCGACGTCACGTTGGCGCAAGACCTCGGGTACGCGCAGAACTCACTCGAACGAGCGGTGCGGCTGATCGAGCAGTGGCACGCGAACTTGGTCGGGTACCGGGATATCGCCAACGGACTGGAATTGGAAGCCGCCGACGCACGTGGTCGGCATGCCCGTGCTGTCGTGGACCTCCAGCGTGCACAGGTCAACCCGGATCTGGGGCTGGCGAACATGCAGTTTTCCGATCCAGTTCAGCTCCAGGCCGCTCAGGCGCGTCTGGATGCCGCGGTCATGCAGGTACGCACAACCACTGCCTCGGTGGATGACTGGCAGGGCCGAATCGATTCGATCCTGCGTCGCGCCTACGACCTCGAAGGTGAACACAACAACACAGCTCGCCGGATAGCTGCTGAGTTAGACGCTGCAGGAAGAGATTTCGCACCGAGACCGCCGGACAAGAGCATCTGGGACCGGATCAGCGATGCGGTAAAAGCCGTTGGAAAGTGGATCGACGAGCATCGCGAGGGCATCCACCAGACACTGTCGATTATCGCGGCGATCGGCGGATTGGTCGCAGTGCTCACACCACCCCCCTTCAACATCATCGGGTTCGCGGTTGGTGCTGCGGCTACCGCGGGGCTCCTCACGCTCGATCTCTCCGATCCCACGCTGCGCGATGGTCTCATGAACGGTGAGCTGGACGCATGGACCCGGGTGGGACTCGATTCGCTGGGATTGGCTCCTATCGGAGGTGGAGCCGCTGCGGCCGGTAAAGTCGGATGGGGCCTATTGAGGGGTTCCGACGCCGTTGCCGACGGCGCACACGCGGCTCAGTCGCTCGGTGCGTTCGAACGTGTGGGAGGTGCCGTATACCAAGCGGTTACGCATGAACCGGGCATAGTAGCCAAGGGTCTGGCTAAGGTACCAGGAGTGTCCAACACGGTTGAGGCGCTGAATTTGAATGGTGCGACCCGCACTGTTCTTCAAGTCACCGGTGTCGCAGGGGCACGAGCGGAGGTGGCAACGACCGCTGAGGTCGTAGATCTGTTCCTCCGGTCGAACAAACTGACGACCTCATTGAGTCATCCGCTGCTGGATGGGGACCACTGACATGGCGATCAGCGAAACAAATCATGGCGTTACGCTCGCTATCGATATACCTCGAGGATACGTTGCGCTGCCTCTCGAAGGCGTCGACGATTCGATCCAGCGAGCAGCCGTATTCTTGGCAGAGGTTGCGAGCGATGACATACAAGAGGCCTCGTCGGATGTGTTGCAGAAAATGGGTTTCCTTTTGACGCAGTTGGCTGCACGCAATGTTGTGTACTGCGGACTGGGCCGGCACTTTTCCGAGGATCGAGAGCCTGTCACATCGGCGCTCGTCATCCATCTGAATACTCTCGGGGATCAGCGAAATCCTCGGTTGGTTTTGGGAGAGGCATTGACAGCGAAGCGCAATGCCGGAGAGGTGTTCAGCAATGTCGAGTTGGTCGATATCGCAGGACGGCCCTCGCTGATACTGGATCGTGTCCGAGTCCTTCCCATACCCGAGATCTCCGGCCGCGAACCAGATACGCCCGAAAGTTCTATATATCAGATCGAGGCGATTGTTTCCGCACCCGACGGATCAGCCATCGCCGCAATAGATTTCTCCACGCCTTTCATCGAGCATGGTGAAGAGTACTTGCCGATGGTTGTCGGTATGATCGGCTCGATCGAATTCGTGAGCGAATTCCGTCCTGAAACATCGTCATTGGATCTGTGAAAGCAGTGCACACTTCTGTGAATCCAGCGACCTATCCCGCATCATCGTGGCCGGGAACCAGAGCAGCCATGCGGAAGGGATCCCGGCTGCGATGGTCTCTGCTGTTGATCGGATTGATATGTCTACCGTTGTGCCTACTTCTGATCGATGCGAGTGGTAGGGCGCAGTTCGAGCGATTTTCGACAATGATATCGCTCGGCATCAATCTGACCACGGTATGTTTCGCTGTAGGATTCATCTTCGGCGGAACTATGTTGTGGATCAACAGGCGAAGCGGGCGAGTGCTCGAGCGGTATCCGTGGGTCTGTTGGCCTATCAACTACATCGCCACCGGCCGTCATGAATGGGTCGAGTTGCTCGATCAGGATCGCCGTCCGGTATCTGCCCTCATACTCAGCACTTGGCCGAAGGGTATCGGAAAGCTCGTCGACCACAACACATCCGAGATCTGGTTCGCAGGTGATCCACTTCGGTACGGGGTGATCTCTAGGCCAGGGGGTGGTGAACTCAGATATTCCTATTTCTCCCGATCACGCCAACCACCCCGGTTCACCTTCAAGGAGAACGACCTGTCCGGTCGAGAGTATTCCGTAAGGCAGGAGGCACGGTCTGCCGACACGCTTCACCTGATTCGGAAAAATGGTCAGGTGCTCATGAAACCGGTGAAGGAATCGACCCGGCATGGCAGTGCCGACGACACCAGATATCCCTCATCGCGCAAGCTTCGGAGATTCTGCGCCTTCGTGGTCGACTGGACCATTCATATATCGTGCGGTATCGGCGCTGCGGTCCTCGTCAGCCCAGCGTTCTCGCTGGATGCCGTGACGCGGCTGGATTGGAAGCATACCGGTGTCAACGTGCTTGCCTTGGCTGGCTTCTGGTCGGTGGCGTCGGTAACCGACCGGGTTGTCGTTCAAGCGATCTTCCACACCACTGTCGGTAAGGCTGTGTTCGGTTTGTGCGTGATAACTCCCGAGGACGGGAGTTTCCCATCATTCGGTCGGTTGCTGAAGGTGTGGTTCGTCGATCTCTATATGGCGATTGCGCTGCCGATCGCCCTCTTGTTCTGTGCCGACGGTCCTGGACCGGACAATATCGATGATTACCTGCTCCCGGCGGTACGGCGTCGCGATGTACGGCGCGGGCCCATCGGGAGGTAGCGCCGTGCCTGCCGGAGTCAGTGCAAGATGCGTCGATCTCTTACTGCACGATCGGATTCCGCTGAAAAAGCAGATGTCTGGGGCCAGGGGCGCCGAATAGCCGAACGCCGGGCCGAATCGCTCTGGGAAAGAGTCGATTCGGCCCGGCGTCAGGTCAGTGGAAACTATGTGGTCGGTTCGAACGCTTCGGCGATGATCTCCGCCTGCTCCACCGCGTGCACCTTGCTCGAACCCGAGGAGGGTGCCGACATGGCGCGCCGGGAGATGCGGCGCAGTTTGCCGAGCCGGGCGGGCAGGGTTTCAGGGAGGTTGAGGCCGAAGAAGGGCCAGGCGCCCTGGTTGGCCGGTTCTTCCTGGACCCAGGCGAGGTCGGTGGCGTTGGGGTAGCCCTCGAGTGCCTCGTTCAGGCGGCGGCTCGGCAGCGGGTAGAGCTGCTCGATCCGCACGATCGCCACGTCTTCGCGTTTCTGCTTGGCCTTCTCCGCGGCCAGTTCGTAGTAGAGCTTGCCGCTGGTCATCAGGACCCGCTTGACCTTGTCACGGTCGCCGATGCCCTGTTCGTAGGCGGGTTCGTCGAACACCGAGCGGAATTTGCTCTCGGTGAAGTCCTTCAGGTCGGAGACCACGGCCTTGTTGCGCAGCATCGACTTCGGGGTGAAGACGATCAGTGGGCGGCGGATGCCGTCCAGGGCGTGGCGGCGCAGCAGGTGGAAGTAGTTCGCCGGGGTGGATGGCACCGCGACGGTCATCGAACCTTCCGCGCACAGTTGCAGGAAGCGTTCGATGCGGCCGGAGGTGTGGTCCGGGCCTTGGCCTTCGTGGCCGTGTGGCAGCAGCAGTACGACATCGGACAGCTGGCCCCATTTGGCTTCACCGGAGGAGATGAATTCGTCGATGATCGACTGCGCGCCGTTGACGAAGTCGCCGAACTGGGCTTCCCACAGCACCAGGGCATCGGGGTTGCCAAGGGAGTAGCCGTATTCGAAACCGACGGCGGCGTATTCGCTCAGTGCCGAGTCGTGCACCGCGAACCAGCCGGGTCGCTCGCTGCCGATGTTGTGCAGTGGGGTGTACTCGGTGGCGGTCTTGCGGTCGATGATCACTGCGTGCCGCTGGGTGAACGTGCCACGGCGGGAGTCCTGACCGGTCAGGCGCACGGCACGGCCCTCGTCGATCAGGGTGCCGAAGGCGAGCAGTTCGGCGAACGCCCAGTCGACCTTGCCCTCGTAGGCCATTTCGCGGCGCTTCTCCAGCACCGGCTTGACCCGCGGGTGCACACTGAAGCCGTCCGGGACGTTGAGGAAGGCGTCGCCGATGCGCTGCAGAACGGCCTTGTCCACGGCGGTGACGACGCTGGCTGGTACCGGCTGGTCGCCTTCGACCGATTCACTCGGCTCCGGCGAGTATTTCTCCAGCTCACGGACTTCGTTGAACACCCGCTCCAGCTGGCCCTGATAGTCGCGCAGCGCGTCTTCGGCCTCTTTGAGCGAGATATCGCCACGGCCGATCAGGCTTTCGGTGTAGGCCTTGCGGACCGAGCGCTTGGTGTCGATCACGTCGTACATGTACGGCTGGGTCATCGACGGGTCATCGCCCTCGTTGTGGCCACGACGGCGGTAGCAGATCATGTCGATGACGACGTCCTTGCGGAACTTCTGTCGGAAGTCGACCGCAAGGCGCGCCACCCAATCGCATGCCTCCGGATCGTCGCCGTTGACGTGGAAGATCGGAGCGCCGATGAATTTCGCGATATCGGTGGAGTATTCGGTGGAGCGGCTGTTCTCCGGAGCGGTGGTGAATCCGATCTGGTTGTTCACCACGATATGGATGGTGCCGCCGACTCGGTAGCCGCGCAGCCCCGACAGGTTCAGCGTCTCCGCGACCACACCCTGGCCCGCGAACGCGGCGTCACCGTGCAGCATCAGCGGTACGACCGAATAGCCCTCCGGTCCGTCGCCCTTGTCCAGCAGGTCTTGTTTGGCGCGGACCAAGCCCTCCAGGACCGGGTCGACCGCTTCCAGGTGCGAGGGGTTGGCGGTCAGCGAGACCTCGATCTCGTTGTCGCCGAACATCTGCAGATAGGTGCCTCTGGCACCGAGGTGGTATTTCACGTCGCCGGAGCCGTGTGTGGCCGCCGGGTTCATATTGCCCTCGAATTCGGTGAAGATCTTCGAGTACGGTTTGCCGACGATATTGGCGAGCACGTTGAGCCTGCCGCGGTGCGGCATACCGATGACGACCTCGTCGAGGCTGTGTTCGGCGCACTGGTCGATCACCGCGTCCATCATCGGGATGACGGTCTCGGCGCCTTCCAGCGAAAAGCGCTTCTGCCCGACGTACTTGGTCTGCAGGAAGGTTTCGAAAGCCTCCGCCGCGTTCAGCCGGTTCAGGATGTACTTCTGTTGCGCGATGGTCGGTTTGACGTGCTTCTGCTCGACCCGGTCCTGGATCCACTGCAGCTGTTCGGTTTCCAGGATGTGGGTGTACTCGATGCCGATATGCCTGGAGTAGGCGTCGCGCAGCAGCGAGAGCACATCACGCAGCTTCATCCGCTCCTGGCCGTGGAAGCCAGCGACACTGAAGGTGCGGTCCAGGTCCCACAGCGTCAGGCTGTGCTGGGTGACATCCAGGTCGGGGTGGCTGCGGAACTTGTCCTTGACCAGCCGCAGCGGGTCGGTGTCGGCCATCAGATGGCCGCGGTTGCGGTAGGCGGCGATCATTTCCATTACGCGCGCGCTCTTGTCGACACCGCGCTCACGGACATCCTTACGCCAGCGGACCGGCTCGTACGGCACGCCGAGGCCGTGGAAGATCTCGTCGAAGAAATCGTCGGAGATCAGCAACTGATGGACGGTGCGTAGGAAGTCACCGGACTCCGCGCCCTGGATGATGCGGTGGTCATAGGTGGAGGTCAGCGTCATCAGTTTGCCGATGCCGAGCTCCGCGATGCGCTCATCGCTCATGCCCTGGAACTCCGCGGGGTATTCCATCGCGCCGGCGCCGATGATCGCGCCCTGGCCGTTCATCAGACGGGGCACCGAGTGCACGGTGCCGATGGTGCCGGGATTGGTCAGGGAGATGGTGACACCGGAGAAGTCCTCGGCGGTGAGCTTGCCGTCGCGAGCACGGCGGACGATGTCTTCGTAGGCAGTGTGGAACTGCCCGAAGGTCATTGTCTCGCAACCCTTGATGGCCGCGACGACCAGCGAGCGGTTGCCGTCCTTACCCGGCAGGTCGATGGCGAGGCCGAGGTTGGTGTGCGCGGGGGTGATCGCGTTCGGCTTCCCGTCGATCTCGGCGTAGTGCCGGTTCATATTCGGGAAAGCCTTGACCGCTTGCACGATGGCATAGCCGAGCAGATGGGTGAAGGAGATCTTGCCGCCACGGGTTCGCGCGAGGTGATTGTTGATGACCTGGCGGTTGTCGATCATCAACTTGGCCGGGACGGCGCGCACGCTGGTCGCGGTGGGGATGCTCAGCGAGGAGGCCATGTTCTTCGCCACAGCGGCGGCAGCGCCACGTAGCACTTTGGCCTCATCGGCAGTGGCGTCGTCCCGCTTCGGACCGGAGGTGGGCGCGGCGTTCGATGTCGGCGCCGGAGTGGTTTGCGGAGTGCGGGAGGTAGCCGGTGCTGGTGCGGCGGCTTTCGGGGTAGCCGGTGCCGATGCAGCGGGTTTCGCGGCGGTGGTGGCGGGTTTCGCGGCAGCAGGCGCGGGAGCCTTCGGCGCTGCGGGTGCGGGGGCGGCAGGTGTGGTGGCGGCAGGCGCGGCAGCAGCTTGCCCTGGCGCGGGGTGACTGTTGCCGGACTCGCCACTCGCGTCGGGTGTGTAGTCGGAGAGGAATTCGTGCCAGCTCTCGTCGACCGAGGATGGATCCTGTTTGAACCTCTGATACATCTCGTCGACTAGCCACTGGTTCTGTCCGAACTGGGAAGTTGAGCTGCTCACAGCAGGTGTTCGCCTCTTTTCGTTCTTCGCGCTGCGACGTTTGTGACGTGCCAGGCACAGGTATCGGCGGATGATTGCCGATACACTCCATCCGAGGATAGGCCCAGGAGGGGGTCAGCCGATTCACCGACCACCCGACACCCCCGACTTCGTAGGTGACGACTCGTCGGTACTCGAGAATATTCCTTCGGTACCACCTGCCGCTGCCCATAGACGGGCATATGGCCCGTCTGCGGCGAGTAGCTCGGCGTGTGGGCCGTATTCCACGATCCGTCCGTGGTCGACCACGGCGATCCGATCGGCCCGTGCGGCCGTGCCGAGCCGGTGCGCGACGAGCACCGTAGTCCGGCCCTGGCTCAGTGATCGGCTCGCTGCCAGCACCGTTGCCTCGGTGTCCGGGTCGAGTGCCGCGGTGGCCTCGTCGAGCAGCAACACATCCGGTGCGACCAGTTCGGCACGGGCGAGTGCGACCAGTTGCCGCTGCCCCGCCGACAGGCCGCGGCCCCGCTCGCCGATCGGCTGGTTCATCCCCATGGGCAGTGCGGCGATCATATCCGCCGCACCCACCGCGGCGGCAGCGGCGGCGATCTCCGCCGCGGTCGCGGATGGTTTCCCGAATGCAATGTTGCTCGCCACATCGCCGGTGAACAGGTGAGCTTCTTGGGGAACGACGCCGAGCCTGCCGCGGTAATCGGCGAGGCGATAGTCGCGGATATCGGTGCCGTCCACGCGGATTGCTTCTCGGGGACGGCCGCGGACGCTCGGTGTCGCCGGATTCCCGGTGGGCTGGTTCGGTGTGGGATGTTCCGGCTCGGCTCTCGGCAGGTCGTACAGCCGTGCCAGCAACTTGACGACCGTCGATTTGCCCGCGCCGGTCGGTCCGACCAGGGCCAGGCTCGAGCCCGCCGGAATGCGCAGACCGACGCCATCCAGCGCGGGAACCCGGCTGCCCGGGTATCGGAATCGGACGTCGTCGAAGGCCACATCGCCGCGCAGTCCGTGCGTGATCGGCACCGGATCGGCCGGATCGGCCGCGATCGAAGAGGGGGTGCGCAGCAATTCCCCGATCCGGCGCAGGCCGACTCTGGCTTGCTGGTAGCCGTCGAATACTTGGGACAGCTGCAGGATCGGGCCGAACAGCAGCTGAAGGTACAGCACGAACGCGACCAGGGTGCCCGCGCTGGTCGCGCCTGCGGCGACTTCACGGGCGCCGAAGAACACCACCGCCGCGAGGGCTATATCGGCCCATCCGACGACGAACGCGAAGTACAGCGCGATCGCGCGCTGTGCGCGTAATCGGCTGTTGCGGTAGCGCTGGGAGTATTCTGCGAAACGCCGGGCCGCGCGTGGCTCGTGCCGATTGGCCTGCACTGCGCGTAAACCGGTCACGTTCTCCTGGAAGTCGGCGTTGACCGCTGATACGTGTTCGCGCGAGACCGTGTACGCGGCGGAGGATACCCGCCGGAACAGGACCGTCGCCAGCACCAGCGCGGGCACGGTCGCCAGCACCACGAGGGCCAGCGAGATATCGATGGCGAACAACGCGACTGTGATCCCGGCCAGGGTGAGCAGACCTATCAGACTGGTGGCGACACCGGTTTGCAGAAATGTCGACAATGCGTCGACATCGGTGGTCATCCGGGTCATGATCCGCCCGGACAGTTCGCGTTCGTAGTAGTCCAACCCGAGCCGTTGCAGATGGGCGAAGCTGCGTACCCGCAAGGCGAACAGCATGCGTTCCCCGGTGCGCGCGGTGAGCACGGTGGTCGCCGCGCCGACCAGCCAGCCGCCCGCGGCGAGTACTGCGCCGAGCAGGGCCGCGCGGACCAGCACCCCGGCGTCGTCACCGAGCACTCCATTGTCGATGGCGTAGCGCACCAGCGGTGGGAACGAGATGCCGAGCAGCGCGTCCGCGGCCAGCAGCGTCATTACAGTCAGAATCAGCCCGCGTACCGGGCGCAGCATCCGGCTCAGCCGGAAGTGTGGATCGGGTTCGCGTAACTGCTGGGTGTCCGAGGCAGGCTGTTCGGTGGCTGGTGGTAGGCGCTCGATGGTGCGGCGCAACTCGGGTGTCTCGCGCACCGTGGCCGCCGCGCCCATCGAGCGGCCACCGGGGGAGCGATCTGTCACCCGGTCCGCCGTGGCGCAGGCTTCGAGGGCGGGAGGCCCGGCAGGCGCAGGCAACCTGATCACTCGATCGGCGTGGGCGAGCGTCGATTCTCGATGCGCCAGGATCAGCGTGGTGCGTCCGCCGCGGTCGGGCAGCGCGTCGAAGATCGCGGCTTCGGTGACCGCGTCCACCGCCGAGGTGGCGTCGTCGAGCACCAGGATGCGTGGACGGGCCAGCAGCACTCTGGCCAGCGCGATCCGCTGCCGCTGTCCACCGGAGAGGGTGAGCCCGCGTTCACCGACCACGGTGTCGTATCCCTCGGGTAATTCGGCGATGAATTCGTCGGCCGCCGCGCGCGTGGCAGCCTGCCTGATCTCCTCGTCAGTCGCTTCCGGGCGCCCGAGCGCGATATTGGCAGCAATGGTGTCGGAGAACAGGAAGGGCTCGTCGAAGACCACGCCGACGGCTGCGCGCAGGTCGGTGGCGCGCGCATCGGTGATATCGACAGGGACGGATTCGGCGGTGAGTGCCGTGCCGTGCCGCGGGCTGATGTGGGTGGGGTCGGTGGGTGGCGGGATGGTATATGCCGTGTTTTCCTCGGCGAACAGCCGGATGCTGCCGGAATCCGGCGCGTAGAACCGGGAGAGCAGCAGGGCGAGTGTGGATTTTCCGGAACCGGCCGGGCCGATGACGGCTACCGTTTCGCCGGGCCGCACTCGCAGATCCAGTTCGCGCAGGATGGGCTGTCCGGGGTCGAAACCGAAGGTGAGCGCGTCGATCTCGATACCGAGGGGCCCGTCCGGCAGATCGACAGGGGCCGCGGGATCGGAACTGACCGGTGCGGTATCGATCACTTGGAATACTCGCTCTGCCGCTGCCCTGGTCAGCTGGGCCATGACGAGCACAGATGAGAGGATGCGCGCGGTAGCGGTCATAACGGCGACGTACGCGGCGAAGGCCACGAAAGTGCCGATCCCGATGCTGCCGTGCAGGGCGAGCGCTCCGCCGATGGCGATGACCGCGACCATACCGAACTGAGGAATCGCCGCGACGGTCGGTGCGAATCGGGCGTCGATCGCCGCGACGCGCATCCGCTCCGCGAACAGGGTGCGGCCGTGCCGCTCCAGCAGATCGACCATTCGCGCTTCCTGGCCGAAGCCCTTGACCACCCGTACTCCGGTAACCGTTTCCTCGACATGTTGTGCGAGGTCGGCGGCGCGCTGCTGCGCGGACCAGGTCGCCGCGTGCAGCCGCGGTCGCATGCGATAGACCACCAAGCCGATCGCGGGCACTACCAGCAGCGCCACGGCGGCCAGAGGTGGGGATAGCCACACCATCACCACGGCCGCGAATACGAACTGCAACAGTGCCATGCCCGATAGCGGCGCCATCGCCAGCAGACCCTGTACCAGCTGCAGATCGGTGATCGACCGCGAGACCACCTGCCCGGTGCGCAGGGCGTCCTGCCCGGTGCCGTCGAGTCGTTGGAGGGCGCCGAGGATATGCACGCGCAGAGTGTGCTGTACGTCGAGGGAGAGTCGTCCGGCCAGTAAGCGTCGCCCGAATCCGGCGGCGGACCGGCCGAAGGCCAACAGCAGGATCAGGCAGGCGACCACACCGATGGCCGCCGTATCACCGCGGCCTGCCGCATCGATCGCCTGTTTGGTCAGCAGCGGCCCGGCGGTCTCGATGACCGCTCCGCCGAGCATTGCTGCCGCGAGGCCGACGCGGACCCCTCGGTGCGGCAGGCATTCGGCCCACAGCCGCCGTATCCACCCCGGTCTCTCGCCTTTGTCCACCTCGCCCGCTCGCCCCTAACCGTGCCGTGTTCCTCAACCAGACGGTACCGACACGCGCCGACAGGTCGTTGTTCCCCATGGGTCGTACGGATCACAGTGGGCTGTGGATCACCGCAGGGTGCGGATCACAGGTCCTTGGTGCGCAGACTCCACCAGCTCGCGACACCGATACCGGTGGTCCACAGCAGCAGGACCACAGCGGCAGCGGGAGCTGGGGCGAGGAAATCGTTGTCAGGAAACGCGCCCGCCGCCACAGTGGCCACTGTGGCGGAAAGCGGAAGCAGGGTCGCTACCCCTGGGATACCGAAGCCGTGCGCGAGCAGCCACAGTAGGGGCTCGACGAGTACGCCCCAGCCGAGCAACAGCGCGAACGCGCCGGTGGACGAGCGCAGCAGGATGCTTGCGCCGACTCCGAGCAGAGACCAGCAGACCACGGTGAGCAGTCCGCCGCCGAGCACCCCGAACAACTCCGCGGTGACGGTGATCTTGTCGCGTTCGACACCGAACAGGGTGCCGGATGTGAGCAGTTCCACCGTCGCCGACCCCGCGAGCGTGATCAGCTCGACCGCCGCTGCCGCCACGAGCGCGCAGCATCCGGTAACCAGGAACTTCGCTGCCGTGAACCGGTCACGGTCGGGGGCGAACAACATGGTCACCGCCATGGTCCGGTACCGGTACTCGGCGCCACCGCTGAGCACACCGAAGCAGGCCGCGGCCAGTACCACTGTCACAAGTCCGGCGTACAGCCCGATCGTCGCCGGAGCGGTGGCGAACCGGGCTGCTGGATCCGGTGGACCCGATGGTGTGGCAATGCGCGTCGCTACGATGCTCGCGATCAGCGCGACCGCACCGATGGTGCTCGCGAGTACCCGGCCGCGCGGCATCGTGACCGCCTTGCGGAATTCGGAGGTCACATTCGGCATCAGGTCCGCGGGCAGGATAGTGATCATCGTTGGATTCCATAAGGCATCGGCGTCGGTTGCCTCGGACCTGCCATGGTGAGGCCGGGATGGTGCGGCATCGGCGCGGCGGCGGGTTCGGTCAGTGCGGCGAGTACCCGGTCGGGCGAGATCGGGTCGGGGACGATGGTGTCTACGCGCACCCGTGCCGCCCCGGCCGCTGCCCGGATCTGTGTCTCGGTCGCTTCGGCGACGGCGAGACGGCCGTCGGCGCGGATCACCGCGTCGGTGAACCCTTGTGCGGCGAGCATGGTCGCCAGTGCGACAGGGCTCGGCGTCGCGACAACCAGCCGGTCCGGATATCCGCGCCGCAGCCGTGCCGGGCTGCCCCGGTACACCACAGCGCCTTCGCTCAGCACGATCAGGTTGTCGGTGGCGGGCAGTACCGCGGTGAGGCTCTGGCCGGACAGCACAGCGCTACCGCCGCGGCGGGTGTGCCGGTGCAGAAAGTCGTTCAGCCAACCCCGTTCCCCGGTATCGAGGCCGTCCATCGGATCGTCGAGCACCAGCAGCAGTGGATCGCTGAGCAGCGCGGTGGCCAGCGCCAGCCTGGTCTGCTGTCCGGTCGTCAAGGTGCCGATCCGCTTCTCGGTATACCCGGTCAGCCCTATGAACTCGAGCACCTCGGTCACTCGCGCGTCCGGGACACCGGCCGCGGCCGCGTAGATCCGGAGGTGATCGCGCGCCGTTCTGGCCGGATGCAGTCCGCGTGGCGTGAGCACGCCACCGAGTACGTGCCCCGGACCAGCGGCGACCCGGCGCAGTGCCCCTGGCCCGCCGATCGTTACGGTGCCGGAGGTGGGCGTGGTCAGGCCGAGCAGGATCCGCAGGATGGTGGTTTTGCCCGAACCCCGCGGTCCGACCAGGGCCGTGGTGGCGCCGCATGGCGCAGTGAATGTGATGTCCGCCACTGCGGTTGTCCGGTCGTATTGTTTGGTCAGCCCGCGGATCGCGAACGCGGCCGGACGTGTCCCGCTCATCGTGATGTGGTCGGGGGTTGTGGCTTCGCCGGGTCGATCGCGGTGCGCGGAGCACCCTCGATGCTCAGCTGATCGGCGGGCCAGGTGGCGGGCGGTGGTCCGAAGGCATTGCGCGCGTTGGTGATCGTGGCTTTGCCGAGGGCGCGGTTGCCCGCGCCGCCGATCGCGGCACCGATCCCGGCGGGCAACACCTTGCCTGCCATCAGCGCGGCGCGCTTGGTGATGAACCGGACGATGAACCGCTTCAACAGCGAATCGTTCATGCTCGACAACCCCGGGATCCGGTTGGCGAACGCCGTACCCCAGTTCTTCGCGGAAGTGCCAACGCTCTTCTGCACGATTTCCATACCACTCTCGCCGAGCACGACAGCAAGGACCAGCGCTCTGCGCTGCTGCTTGTCCGCGGGTGAAATCCCGTGCACCGCGGCCACCGCGAGTGTGAACAGCGCCGAGGCCTCCATGAAGAACGTGGTTTCCGCGCTCACCGCCGCGAGCGCGGCGACGGTGCCGATACCGGGAACCGCGGCGGTCGCACCGACCGCGCCGCCGCTGCCGGTTACCGCGAGCAGGTACTGCTTCTCCAGCCGTTGGATGAGCTGCGCGGGGTTTTCCTCAGGATGCGAACGCCGGATGTGGTCGACGTATCTGGCCACCGCGGGCGCCTGCAGGCGGGACCCGGTATCGAGCAGTTCGACCACCGTCTTCTCGAACGCGCCTTGGAACATCGGCGGCATCCTCCCTTTCCGTTCTGCTGGAGTGAACTGTAAGGCACAGGTCGCCGTCAGCTCGCTATGACAACGAAGCGCCGGGCCGGATCGGTTCCATCTCGAACCTCGGTCGCTCACGCGGTATCGGTGCCTGCACCAGGTGCGCCGGGTAGCGCGCTGACGCTGGAACCGATAACCCGGGCGCACTGCCGGATCGACCTCGTACGCTGACCGGATGAGTGAAACAAAGGCCACCCGTCTGGAACGCGAGATCACCGAAGGCGGTGCGGAGGTAGCGATTCTCACGCTCGCCCATCCGCCGCTCAATCTGTTCGATCAGGTGATGCTGGACGCGTTGATCGCCGATATCGCCGAACTGTCGGCGCGACCACCGCGGGCGGTGCTCCTGCGGGCTGAGGGCAAGGTCGTATCCGGCGGTGTCGACGTGCATCTGTTCGACGGCCTGAGTGTCGAACAGGGGGCTGAGCTGTGGCGCGGGCTGTTCGCACAGATCATTCATCCGTTGGAGGCGCTGCCGTGTCCGGTGGTGTTCGCCGCGCACGGGCTGACCCTGACCGCGGCCTTCGAGATCGCGCTCGCCTGCGATATCGTGCTCGCCGCGCCGCGGGCGAAGTTCGGATTGGTGGAGATCGTCGTGGGGCTGACTCCTTCGATGGGCGGCCCGCAGCGTCTGGCCGAACGTGCCGGATCGGGGCGGGCTCGTGAATTCGTGATGACCGGCGACCGCTACGACGCGGCGACAATGGCCGAGTGGGGGGTGGTGAACGCGGTGCACGAGGACGTGGACACGGCGGCGAAAGAGCTGACCTACCGACTGGCCGACGGTCCGACGAAGGCACATGCGGCGACCAAGAAGATCATCGAGTCATGGCGTTCCGGCGGTGTGGCACATGCGGATTCGGTGACACCGGAGGTGTCCGGCGCGCTGTTCGGCACTGACGACCTGGTCGGCGCGGTCCGCAGCTTCCTCGAGGTGGGACCGGGGAAGGCCGACTACACCGGTAGGTGAAAAAGCGGACACGTTCTCCGCCTACCTCGGCGCAATTGTGATATGAGTCATATAGTCACAGTGCCTGACGGCTCGAGGCACGCGGAGGACGAATGTCGCAGTTGCTCGTCGAATTTCCCCTGACCGGTCCGCTCGTGCGGAACAACCTACTCGCTCGGGGCGCGGATGGGGTGTTGCGCTACGGAAACCTCACGCCCGCGCTGACCGAACTGCTGGATCTGCAGATGCACGCGTTCGCCACCCGTGAGGCGGTCGTCGAGGTCGGTGGTCCGCGGCTGACCTACCGGCAGCTGTGGCACTCCGCTTCCCGGATCGCGGGCGGGCTACAGGAACAGGGCATCGGCTATGGCGACCGGGTCGCCATAGCCATGCCCTCGGGTGTGGCCTGGGTGCAAGCCTTTCTCGGTGCCTTGCTCAGCGGTGCGGTGCCGGTACTGATGTGCCATGGCGAAACCGAACCGGTGGCCGCGCGTGTGCTCGCCGACAGTCGTGCCGATCTCGTGCTCGGCCGCACGGGCGCTGAGGTCGAGTTGCCCGACGGCGCCGCCTATATCGACGATGGAGCGTCCCTGGGGGATCTGGCGCTGTTGTGTTACACGAGCGGCGCCGCCACCCCCAAAGGCGTTGAGCTGACCAACGAGAATCTATTGTCCGCCGTGCGCTCGGTGGTCGCCGCGCTGGATCTGCCGACGGATGGTTTGCGTAATTTGGTGTTGCTGCCGTTGGCGCAGGCAGGTGGATGTGTCGATCAACTGTTGCCGACTTTCGCGGTTGGCGGCACGGTTGTGCTCGCCAGGAAAGTCTGCGATGTGGCCGAAGCCCTTTCGGCCGAGCGGGTCGATATGGTCTCCGCGACACCGCAGATTTTCGCGGGCCTGCTGCCCGCACTTGCCGGATTGCGTGCCGACGGCCTACGCACCGAGGCCGTCGCGCGGATCAGCAAAGCTGTGCATCGTGCCGAATGCGCCGCGGCACCGGCTATCCCGGTCGATCTGACGATCGAACTGCATGGTCTGTTCCCTGCCGCGCGCCAGTGGTCGGTCTGGGGTGCGACCGAGACCAGCGGTATCGGCCTCGCGGTGGACGATGCCGAGCGCGCTGCCGATCGACGGGATTCGGTGCTCGGATTCCCCTTCGGTGGTACGGAATTGGCACTGTGTGGGCCGCATGCGACTGCGGGATCCGGCGAACTGTTGTGCCGTGGGCCGAGTGTCACGCCACGCTATTGGAACGACCCGGCTATGACCGCGGCGCGGTTCACCGGAACATGGTTCCACACCGGGGATCAGGTGACTATCGACGCCGATGGCCTGGTGCGCCGCGAGCGGGTATCCGTGGAGTGATCCTGGTTCATTCCAGTAGTCGCGTACGCAAGCGCGCGCGCAGTTCCGCCGTCAATCCGATAGCTGAAAGGTAGCCGGATAGATCACCGTGCAATTCCCGCATCGAAGCGGTAGCGCTTTCCAGATATTCGGTACGCACCCCGAGTAGATCGGCCGAGGCTTCCGCACCGGAAGGTAGTTTCGTGTCTATCAATACGCGTAATGCGTCGACAGCCACATTGCTGAGCAGATAGTCGGTTCGGACATCGGCC
The DNA here is from genome assembly GCF_047200775.1 of Nocardia spongicola. Taxonomy (NCBI): domain Bacteria; kingdom Bacillati; phylum Actinomycetota; class Actinomycetes; order Mycobacteriales; family Nocardiaceae; genus Nocardia; species Nocardia spongicola. The sequence goes on from NZ_JBJZOO010000003.1 coordinate 200,033, forward strand.
TCGGTGACCCCGACCGCGCGCAATAGCGTCGCGACAGCCCAGCCGGTGCGGTCTTTGCCCGCCGCGCAGTGCACCAGTACCGCGCCCGTGCCGCGTACAATGGATTCGGCGAGGGCCAGGATGGCGGTATGCGCTTCGGGTAATGCCGGGAACATCCGGTATACCTCGAGCATATGGGTGTACGCGGTCAATGTGAGTGTCTCGTGTGGCGGCGCCTCGGCCATTCTGGAATCGAACGGAGTAATGGTCAGCTGGATACCCTCGGGTAGTCGGTCGGCGCCGATATGCTTGATTTCCCGCTGCCCGCGTAGGTCGTGCACATCGCTGACGCCCAGTTCTCGCAGTGTGGCGTGGCCTGCGTCGTCGAGTCCGCTCAGCTGCGCCGAGCGCAGTAGTACACCGGGACGGATCTTCGCGCCGTCTTCGGTGCGCAGCCCGCCGGTATCCCGGAAGTTGAACGTGCCGGAGAGAGAGTAGTGATCGGCGGAGGGCGAGACAGTCACCGATTCAGGCTAGCGGTATCACGGAACGGAAGGTGGCGGATGTAGACGAACTCCCCTTCAGCAGGGTTCAAACCTCATTATATGTGATTTGCATCACATTTTTATACTGTCCGCGCTCGGAAACCCGCCCATTGCCCAGTGGTGCGCAGGATAGCGCCAGCGGTCGAGATCGGCTGTCGCGGCACTAATTCCGAGAGACACAATGCGATTGCGGAGCAATATCTATCGAATAACAAAAAATTCCTTGAGTTTGCAATTACCCATGGAATGTGTTCCCAAAACCCGAAAAACCTCTACCATCAATGAACGTTGGACCGGGCGACCTCGAGGTTTCCCGAAGTTGCCCTCGAAGTTCAGCGAGTCGTGCCGACTGAGGCGCGCGAGTTCTTTCGCCGAGGAGTCGTCGTTGAGCGCACGTGGAGAAGTGATAACGAAGGTACGGCTGCGGCCTGCTATTCGCGAAGCGGTCGAGCAGGCGGCGGTCACCATCGACCGGCCTGGAGTCCGTGCGTTGCGGACGTTGCTGCACGCCGGGATCAGCCAGCATGTGCCGTTGATCACGGCCTCGCCGGATAAGCATATCGAGGCCTATGAGTCGGCAGTTCGGATGTTGCGCGCCCGCCAGGGGAGGTGGACGGGCAGAGTCGCCGACCCGGCCGCGACCGAGGCTTTTCTGGAGCTGGAAAAAGAGGCGGCCGAGTTTCTCCGGTTGTGCGCCGAGCTGTCGGGCACCCAGTGGCTGGAGCCGGTGGAGTCGATCGCGGCCTACGGCCTCTCGCTCGTTCGCGGCGCCATACTGCGCTGGCTGGCCGATTTCGATGACGAGGCCATTCTGGTGGTACTGGACGATCTGGTCAGCACCATAGCCATGAAAGCGGTCGAGCTCTGATCGACACGTAATACTGGACGTTCGACCAATTTGGTGGTTGAGTTGTTCGGGTGATCCAGACGTCGTCGATCGCGGGGCTGCACGCGGCCACCGCCGAGCTGGACCCTCCGCTGGCCGCCCTCGATTTGTCCGTCCTCCGCGCGAACGCAGCCGATCTGGTGCGCCGTGCCCGTGGGGTCCCGGTGCGGGTGGCCAGTAAGTCCGTGCGTTGTCGCGCCGTGCTCGCCGAAGTGCTCGGTACCGACCTCACCGCGGCAGGTGGCTTCGCGGGCATCATGTCCTATTCACTGCGTGAGGCCATCTGGCTGGTTCGGCACGGGGCGCGTGATGTGCTGCTCGGCTACCCCACCGTGGACCGTGCGGCGCTGGCGGAACTGGCCGCCGACGATATCCTGCTGCGATCGATCACACTCATGGTCGACGATGCCGCTCAGCTCGACTTGATCCGTGCTGCCGCGGGCACCGACCGAGTGCGCCCTCGGATCTGCCTGGACGTGGACGCTTCCCTGCGTATCGGCCCGCTCCATCTCGGCGTGCGCCGCTCCCCGCTGCGCACACCGCAGCAGGCGGCCACGCTGGCGAGCGCGGCACTGCGCCGGGGTTTCGCCGTAGTGGGAGTTATGACCTATGAGGCCCAGCTCGCGGGGCTGGCCGATACCAATATCGCGGTGCGCCTGATGAAACGGGCTTCCGCGACGGAGATCACCAAGCGTCGTGCGCAGGTACTCGACGCGGTCCGCTCGGTGACCGGACCACTCGAGATCGTCAACAGCGGCGGTACCGGCTCCATCGAGATCAGCACCGCCGATCCGGATGTCACCGAGGTGACCGCGGGATCGGGGCTGTACGTGCCGACACTGTTCGACCGGTATCGGTCGTTCACCCCGAGGCCAGCGCTGTTCTTCGCCCTTCCGGTGCAGCGACGGCCGACGTCGAAAATCGCCACTGTCTTCGGCGGCGGCTATATCGCCTCCGGCCCGGCTGGGCCCGCGCGGGTGCCGAAACCGGTGTGGCCGAGTGGATTGAAGTTGCTCGGCGCCGAAGGTGCGGGTGAGGTGCAGACTCCGCTGTCGGGCGCGGCGCAGTTGCGCATCGGAGATCGAGTATGGTTCCGGCACGCGAAGGCCGGTGAAATGTGTGAGCGGTTCGACACGGTGTATCTGGTCGATACCGATGGCTCCAGGATCGGGGTCCCGACCTATCGCGGTGAGGGCGTCTGTTTCGGCTGACCGCCGTTTTCGGCTGAGCACCGCCTCAGGCTGAGCACTGCCTTCGGCTGAGCACAGTCAGCCCAGCCGAAGGAGCGCGGCGAGGTCGGTCAGTTCCGCCGCTGTGGTGGGCAGGTACTCCGTGAGCAGCGGGGAACGGATGATGATCGCCTGCCACATGGCCCGGCACAGTGTGTCGCGGATCAGCTCGTGCGATAACAGCGCCGACATACCGGAGGGTGCGTCGGCCGGGGAGGAACTGGTCATCGAGAGCAATACGACCGCGGCTTCCCGGCCACGGAACCGATCAGGCGTCCCCACCAGCACATCCTCCAGCTTGGCCTGGGCCAGCAAGGTCTGGATACAGCCTGCCTGCGCGGCATAGGGCGCGACCACGAAGATGTCGTGTGGGTGCAGCTTGCGCGTTGTCGTGCCGATCGTCCACGACAGGGTGAGCAAGGTACGAACCCGGCGGACCACCTCACGCGCCTCGGCGGACGCGGTGGTCGAATTGCCGTAGTGATCGACCAGTACGGTGTGCACTCCGGGTGCGGTACCCTCCAGATGCCTTGCCAACGTGACGGTTTCGTTGGAGCGCAGGCGGCCGTCGTAATACCGCCGGGAGACGGATCCACATACCGCGGGATGCATCCGCCAGGTGCGGTCGAGGAAGTAACCCCGCGCGGCGGGTAGGGTCTGGCGGCCTTCGACCAACCAGCCGAGCACCGATTCGTCCGCGGGCGCCGGATGCGCACCATAGGTGGATACAGGGGCGGGGTCGCCGAGTATCAGCAGGTTGTGCGCACTCGCGGCGACAGCGACGGTATCGGCCAGCGTGAAACGGCCAGCATCGGCGACGACGAGCAGATCGAGGCTTTCCCGCGCCACCAGGTGCTCGTTCGCGAAATCGGCCACGGTGCCGCCGAGCACGCAGCCATTGATCGCGTTGTCCAGAAAACGCGGATAGCGGTCGGCATCGATCACGGCCCATTCCGGCGCGATCGTGGACGCGTCCTGCTTGGCGACCAGTTCGGGCAGCACCCCGATCCGTACTACGGCATCGAGCAGATTCTCCACGGTCGTATGGCTGTAGGCGACAATGCCGATTCGCCATTTGTGTCGAGTGATCAGGCGCTGTAGTACCCGGGCCACCGTCGGGGTCTTCCCGGTGCCCGGCGCTCCTTGTACCGCTAGGTAGGAGTGGTCCAAGGCATATACCGCCATGGCGATCGCGGTGGCATGGTCGCCGTGTGTTTCGGGCAATCGGGCATCTGTGCGCAGCCGGGGGGCACGGCGGGTGAGGATGTCGAAGACGGCCGCACGCGGTGTGTCCGGCAGTGCCATGAGCAAGCGTTGTGCCGCGAGTTCGATTGCTTGCTCGGCATTCTCGTCCCTGGCTGGCAGGCCGGGCGTGATCGCGAATGGCAACTCGTCATAGGGTGCGCAGCCCGCGGGTAGTAGTTCCGCCAACCGGACGGTGTCGTCGACCTCGGTGCCGACCGAGCAACCGAGCACCGTGGCTGCCGCAGTGACCCGCCTGCCGGGCGCCGTAGCCGTGCTCCCGGCAGGCGGGCTGTTGTAGCAGGTATAGACGGTGGTCCCGGGGGTGAGTGCGCTCGGTGCGGGCGCGTCACCGTGACCTGCTCCGATTCGGCCGTTCATGGTCAGATACCGGCGCATGGCCGGGTGTCCGGGACGGCGATGCCATTTGGCGTCGACAGCACCCCACTCGGCGACCAGGACTCCAGGAGCGTCGGTCCATTCGTCTATGGGGAGGCCGAGTCGATCGGAATGCGCCCACCACAGCGGCTGCCGCTCACGTCGGTGGTAGCCGAGTGCCGCGGCCATCAGGGCAGCGGGATGCAGCGGATCATCTTGTGCCGCGGCGTACTCCGAAAGGGCTGCTTCGAGTGAGGACGGCCGGGGTGGTAGCGGGTCGGGTTCACCGGGAACGGGCATCGCGCACCACGGGTTCACCTGCCCCGCGTTCGCCGGGTCCGGACTGATGCCGTGTTCGGCCGCGCGGTCGAGCAACCAATCGCGCAGCCGCAACACCGTGCGGCACTCACTTTCGGTCACGGGTGGCGGCACCACTTCGGGAAGCAGGTGCCGCAGCATGCTCAGGTCATAGGAGGACGCCCCGATGATCATCGCGTTGCGGACGATCGGGTACAAGTCGACCAGGACACCGGCGTACAGCAACTCGGCGACGAGTTCTTCGTCGCTCCCGTGTCGTCCGGTGCACTGCAGCAGGGCCGTGCGCGCCCGCGGTGTGTAGTGGTAGACGTGCAGGTCCGGATACAGCCGACGGCGCTGGGTCAGATAGTCGAGTACTTGCTCGAGCACGCGGCGTTCCTCGGCGGTGATCCGGTGGGGTTCGGCTGCCGCACCCACCGACGTACGCAGTGACAGGTGTACCGTGTCCACCCCACCGACCTCGACGAGGAGCGGTACGCGCCCGCCCCCGGTGATGGTGAGCGAAAGGTCGGCACCGGAGGCTGGTGGCAGTGCGCCGAGTGCGATCGCATTCACAAGGAGGTGCGCGCGCTCGCCCGATACTTCGTGCCGTAGTTGCGTTTCCGCTTGTCTGCGCAGCGCGGTGACGGCGGGCGTCGGCACACCTGGCACCGAGAGCTCGGCGGTGGCGAGCCGATCGATGGTGCGCACTCCCGCTGCCAGGAACCTGGCGCGGGTCGGCAGGCGCATACCGGCCACGAGCAGCAGGTCACGTGTGGCGGATATGGCGGCAGCGCAGATGTGGCAGTGCCCGCAGGCGAGATAGCGGGGATCGCCCCACTGCACCGGCAGCAGCTCGCCGAGCTTCTCGTCCACAATGCGCTCCACCCGGCGCCTGCGGGCGCGGTACAGCGCGCGCAGTTCGCTCAGCGCATGGGCGGTGCTCGTTTCGCCCACATGCAGCCGGACCGACGGCGCGGTCAGCGCACCGGAGTGGTCGAGGGCCTCGGCGCACGCGGCGAGCTCGAGCAGGGCGCCGACCCATTCCGTCGGCGCGGGCGCGGTGCCGTGCACCGTGTAGCGGACCCGATGGTCGGCACGCACCAGAAAGTCACATGAACAATGGAATCGGCCATCGAAGAAGGTCGGGCCGTCGATCACCGGTGCGCAGGCACGCAGGGCCGAGATAGTCGCTGTGTGCGCCGCGGTCAGCGCCGCGATCTGTTCGGCCGGATCATCCGGTTGTCCTGGCGGGCGATCGATCTCCACCACCGCACTACCGAACCTGGCACGGTAACCGGCGAGCCGCTGCTGTCTGGTATCGGTGATCGCCCGCGCCGATACCGGCCTCGGCGCGGTGGCGCCGGGCTCGGCCTCGACGGTGCCGAGCGCGGTGTCGAGGGCCCGCAGCAGCGCGAACTCACAGTGCGCCGCGCGGATGAGATCGACGGCGGAGCAGACGACACGATCACCGAACACGAACAAGCGCGGCCCTCCTGTGTCTTCGCGGGACACCGGCTACCGTCCGTGCGCCACATCACACACGAACGGCAACACTGTATAGCCAGCACGTCCGGCCTCGTGGCCCCCTCCCGGTCAGGAGCGTGGTTTACGGCGCTCCGGTCGCTTGGCGCCTTCCCGTTCCCGGCGCTGGCCGCGGCTGAACGAGCGGTGTTGCGGCGGTCCCTGATCCAGTTGCAGCTGAATGAGCACACCACTGATCCTGGTGCGACGCAATGCCTCCAGGGTCTCCGGTGGCAGTTGCGCCGGCAGCTCTACCAGGCTGTGATCGGGGCGGATGCTGATATGTCCGAAATCGCTGCGACGCAGCCCGCCTTCATTGGCGATAGCGCCGACGATCGCGCCTGGTGCCACGCGATGCCGTTTGCCGACGCTGATCCGATAGGTCGCCAGCTCGGCTCCGCTGACTCGGTGGTGCGAACCACCGGATCGATCCTCGTCGAACTGTCGGGCCGGGCGTTCCCGCGGGGCCCGGTCGCGTCGCGGGCGTTCGGCCGGTTCCGGTTCCGGCTCCATGAAGAAGTTGTCACCGTCATGGGAGCCGATCGCCAGCGCCGCGGCGATATCGGCCAGCGGGGTGTTGTGCTCGCGCTCGTAATCCTCGATCAGTTTGCGGAACAGCGCGAGACTCGATGAGGCGAGATTCTCGGTGATGGCGTCGCCGAATTTGGTGACGCGCTGGGCGTTGACATCGTCCACGCTCGGCAGCTGTATTTCGGTCAGCGGATGCCGAGTGGCCCGCTCGATCGATTTGAGCAGATGCCTTTCGCGTGGTGCGACGAACAGCAGCGCCTCACCGCTGCGTCCGGCGCGTCCGGTGCGGCCGATCCGGTGCACATAAGACTCGGTGTCGTGCGGAATGTCGTAGTTGACCACATGGGAGATACGCTCCACATCGAGTCCGCGCGCCGCGACATCGGTAGCGACCAGGATGTCCAGCGCACCGGACTTGAGCTGTCCGATGGTGCGTTCGCGCTGGTTCTGGGCGATATCGCCATTGATAGCCGCGGCGGAGAAACCCCTGGCGCGCAGTTTTTCGGCGAGCTCTTCGGTGGCCTGTTTGGTGCGGACGAAGATGATCATCGCCTCGAACGACTCGACCTCGAGAATCCGGGTGAGCGCGTCCAGTTTGCGCTGATGTGAGACCTGCACCCAGCGCTGGGTGATGTTGGTATTGGTCGAGGTCTTCGCCTTGACCGTGATTTCGACCGGATCGTGCAGGTATTGCTTGGAGATCTTGCGGATCGCGGCAGGCATGGTCGCGGAGAACAGTGCCACCTGCTTGTCCGACGGGGTATCGGCGAGAATGCGCTCGACATCCTCCTGGAAGCCCATCTTGAGCATCTCGTCGGCCTCGTCCAGTACGAGGTACTGCAGCTGCGACAGATCGAGCGTGCCCTTCTCCAAGTGATCGATCACCCGGCCCGGCGTGCCGACCACGACATGCGCGCCGCGGCGCAGGCCCGATAGCTGCACGCCGTAGCTCTGGCCGCCGTAGATGGGCAGCACATGCAGACCGGGAATATGCGTGGCGTAGCGGCCGAATGCCTCCGCGACCTGGATCGCCAGCTCACGAGTCGGCGCGAGTACGAGAGCGCGTGGGCTTCGGCCAGCGGCTTCTCGCAGTCCCATCAGGATGGGGATGGCGAATGCGGCGGTCTTGCCGGTGCCGGTCTGCGCGAGCCCGACGACATCGGCGCCGGAGAGCAGCGGAGGAATCGTCGCGGCCTGGATCGGCGAGGGCGATTCGTAACCGACGTCAGCGATGGCCGCCAGGATGCGGTCATCGATTCCGAGATCGGCGAAAGACGGGCCGTCGGTGTCCCTGTCGTTGTCGCCAGGAACGCTGTCGACCTGATTGGTGCTCATTGACCAGGAGTTTACTGCCCCGTGCTGGCCGTCCCGGCCACCGCCCCAATACGGTGAGACGTATGCAACTGAACAACTCGTCCGCGCATCAGGCTCCGGCACCGGATCAGCTGGATGTAGCGGTGGTCCAGTTCGCCCCTTCGACCGACCCCGAGGCCAATCTCGTCGCGCTCGGCGAATATGTGCGCGCGGCGGCTGCGCACGGTGCCAGGGTGGTCGTCGCACCGGAGTACTCGATGTTTGCCGTGCACAAGCTGGATGAGCGGGTTGTCGCTGTTGCCGAGCCGCTGAACGGCCCATTCGTGACCGGGCTCGGTCGCCTCGCGCAGGAGTCCGGGGTGTTCCTGGTCGCCGGAATGGTCGAGCGGATCGCCGAGGGCGGTGCTCGGATCCGCAATACCCTCGTTGTGCTCGGACCCGATGGTGCTCTGGTCACCTGCTATCGAAAGGTGCATCTGTACGACGCTTTCGGCTACCTCGAATCCGATGTGGTGGAGCCGGGGGAGCTCGAACAGCTCGCCATGTTCACCGTGGCCGAGGTGACGTTCGGTCTGCAGACCTGTTTCGATCTACGGTTCCCCGAGGCCGCCCGCCGGATCGCGGCGGCGGGTGCGCAGGTGTTGTTGCTACCTGCGCAGTGGATACCAGGGCCGGACAAGGTCGAGCAGTGGACCACCCTGGTATGCGCTCGCGCCATCGAGAACACCATGTATGTGGCCGCCGCCGATCAGGCCGCGCCACTCGGTGCGGGCGCCTCGATGATCGTCGACCCGATCGGTACGGTGCTTGCCGGTCTCGGTGACCAGCCAGGGGTACTGACGGCACGTATCGACTTGGCGCGCCTGAACACGGTGCGTACCACCAATCCGAGCCTCGCGCTGCGTCGATTCGCGATCACCGAGCGCGAACCGGAGTAGCGTTCGGGGTAATGGTCTATTCCGATCGGACCTCGGCCGGTCGCGCGCTCGGCGCCCACCTGACGCACCTGCGGGCGCGGCACCCGCTGGTGCTCGGTCTGCCCCGGGGTGGGGTTCCTGTGGCTGCCGCGGTGCGCGAGATGATCGGCGGCGATCTCGATATTCTGCTGGTCCGCAAGCTGGGCGTACCGTGGCAACCCGAGCTGGCGCTGGGCGCGATCGGCGAAGACGGTGTACGGGTGTTCAATCCGGAGGTGCTGGCGCAGGTGGATATACCGGCGCGGCAACTGGCCGCGATCGAGGCGCGGGAGCACGCCGAGCTGGAGCGGCGCAGGCAGGTACTGCGTGGTCCGGCGGATCCGATCCCACTGGCAGGCCGTGCGGTGGTGATCGTCGACGACGGTATGGCGACCGGCGCTACCGTCCTGGTCGCCTGCCGGGTCGCGCGCCTGCATCAGCCCGTCAGGATCACCGTCGCGGTCCCGGTTTCCTCGACAGAGGCGATGCGCCGGGTCGCCGCCGAGGCCGACGAGGTGATCTGTCCGTGGGTATCATCCACGCTCAGCGGTGTCGGCGGCGCCTACCTCGATTTCCATCAGCTCGCGGACGCAGAGGTCACCGCGCTGCTGCGCTGATGTTTCTCCGCTTGCAGGTCATTTCCGCTTTCCGGCCCGGCCGTGCGGCGGGCTCAGATCTCGCTGATACCCGCACGGTGGCGCTTCGCGAGTTCCGCGTAGAAGCCAGGGTTCAGCTGTACCCACATCTGGGCCTGGGTGCCCTCGATCGGGCGCTTCACCTCGGCAGGAGACCCCGCGGCCAGCACACCGTCGGGGATCTCGGCACCGGGCGGCACCAGTGAATGCGCGGCGACCATACTGCCCGCCCCGATCTTCGCCAGATCCAGCACGGTGGTGCCGTTGCCGATGATGGTGTCGGCGCCGACCGCGGCACCGTGGAACACCACGCTGTGCGCGATGGTGGCGCCGGAGCCGATCTCCATCGGCACCTCCGGCGGAACGTGCAGCACCGCGTTGTCCTGGATGTTCGCCCGTTCGCGGATGGTGATCGGCGCGAGGTCGGCGCGCAGCACCGCGCCGTACCAGATCGAGGCGCCCGCCTCGACCCGCACATCACCGATCAGGGTCGCGGTGGGCGCGATGAATGCCGTCGGATCGACCTGGGGCCGTTTACCTTCGAATGCGTAGAGTGGCACTCGTACACCGTAAACGGTGTGGTGGCCGAGGCATTGGGCGCTATCGGCGCATCGCGGCCCGCTCCGGTGTCCGTGCTGTTGGAGTGTGCGTCCCAGTTGCCGCAGGGGCGAGGAGATCAGTGTCGGGAGTAGGCCGTCGCGGTGCGCGCGGCCGCGGTGACCAGCGGGCGCAACTGGGCGGCGAAATGTTCCGCGTTCACCGCGAGGATGTCGACATCGGTGCCGGTACGCACCGTATACCGGCCGTCGGCCACAACATCGATCCAGCACAGCGCGCCGAACGGGCGTAACTCATCCATGCTGTGGCGCGCGGAGACGACGATCTGACCGATACCGTCCCGGCGCTGTTTCAGCAGCTTGCGGATCCGGGCCGGAGTGGATGGGCCTGCTACCGGAACGGTTACCAGGGAGCGGCTGTCGATGCCGACCTGCGCCAGGGGGGCGGTCAGGCGCGGGATGGTACCTGGGATGTTCTCCGGAAGCATCGAGATCACCCGCGCGCACACATGTCTCGAGCTGCCCGCGAACAGCCGCACATCACCACCGCGGTCGGGCCGTTCGCTCGGCCGCTGCGCCGCGACCACCGCGATGTCTCCGGTGACAGCGCCGAGGATACGAACTGGTCGCTCGGTCGCGCCTGCCGCGGGGTTTCTCTCCGCCGCGGATGGGTGCCGTGGTGCGGGCGGTCTGTTCTCGGCTCCGGCATCAGGCTCGGGCGGAGCGAGCGCCGGATCGCGCTGACCGAATACCTCGATACATAAGTCCGGTCGCGCGAGGACGCGCAGCGCCGCCTCCAGATCCGCGTCGAGGACCCGGTCACACCAGCTGTCGAGCGCGGGGAGCTGGGCGGCGCGCTCGTCGGTATCGCGTGCGGAAAGGCGCACCGCGAGTGGATAGGGGATGCGATCGCCATCGGTACGCGACCAGGCCAGCGCGAATTGGTCCGGGGTGAGCGTCCAGTTCACTCGTCCTCGGTCCATTCGCCGAGCACGGGCGGTGTGGTCGGTTCGAGTGGCCCGATGAGCTCGCCACCCTCCGCGGAGGGCTCCAGGTAGGTGGGCGAATCGTCCGGATCGAACTCGTCGTCCTCGTCGTGGTGAGAGGTAGCTCGGGTGGTCGTCGTTGTCCGGTTCGTCGCGGGCCGTGTGGTGTCGGTGGTGGCCATCGCACCGCCGAGTAGCCCGCCTGCCATGCCCGCGCCTGGACCGGTGACCGTATCGCCCTCGGTGTGCTTACGTCGTTCGTCCTGTCGCTGTTGCTGCTCGGATGATGCGGCGCTCGTACCAGGCACTGCCCAGGGACCGTTCGTCCAGGAGGCGGCGGTGGCCGGCGAACGAGAGACATGGCCGGTGGGTACGGTGCGGTTGCTCGTCGTGGCCGCGGCTGTCGTCGGCGGTGTCTCGGCGGTGGGGCCGATCGGTGATGCGGTGGTCACGGGTGCTGGCCCCGCGGACAGGGGGCCGGTCGGCGTGCTCCCCGCGGTGGTCGTCGGCGTGGCGGCGACGTCGGCGGGCAGGCCGGGTCGCTTCGCGTTCCCGCTCGGTTCCGTTGTCTCGCCCGCGCGGTGGGAGGTGGTATCGGGCGGCATCGGCTGCGCATCAGCTGTTATGGGGAGGTTGCTCGCGGCTCTTCCGGTAGGGGCGCCTGCCGCACCGGGTGTCCGGTGGTTTGTTTCGTGGGGCGCCTTGTGCTCCGTCGTATCGGGTGCCCGGTGTTCTTCCGCATCGGGAAACGCGGGTACGTCGGTGCCGGTGGAGAGGAATACCCCCGCATAGATATCGTTCATCGCGCGCACGACGTCGTGGCGCGCGTGTTCGCTCATCTTCTGCAGATAGGCATTGTTGCTTGCTTGGGCCTGATCCAGTAGCGCGGCACCGAGATCCGGCGTCATATCCGTTGGCTCCGGCACCGCGGCGCGCACTGCCTCCGCGGCGTCGCTCGCCCGATCGAGGCGTTGTGAGACCACGGCGAACACGTCGGCGAGTTCTTGGCCGTTCTGTTCGAATACCCGTACCACCGCGTTCGCGTTCTCGGCCGCGGCGCCGCGCCAGCCGTCCGCGATGGCAGCGCGGATCTCGATATGCGCCTCGGATATCGCCTCGGCGAGGTGTGCCGCCGCAACACCCCATGCCTGGCCGCCGTCCACGAGTATCGCCGGACGCAAGGACTTGACCCCGGCGTGGATCTCGGCGTGCGTGAGGTGGTCGAAGACTTCGACGTTCGGCGCGTACGGAGGGTCGAAGTGCTGCTGTCCGGTGCGCGCCTCGGCCCGTGGCATCCTACGCATACCCGGCTCCTATCCCATCGCCGCGCTCGATCGCTGCGGCGAATGCCTGGTCGGCCTGCTGATAGGTGGCCGCCGCGGCTCGGAAGAGCTGCGCGAGTTCTCTTGCCGATCCGGCATATTCGGTTAATCGAGTGATCGCGTGGTCGGCCTTGCGTTCGAAACCGGCGCGCAGTGCCGCACCCGAGGAGAAGTCGCCGAAACCGGGGAGTTCGGTGGCCGCGCGCAGTACCTGGATCTGCGCTTCCACCCGGTCGGCGAGCTGTTCGTATTGTCGCGCACACCGTTCGTGCGCGCCATCGGCGACCAGCAGGCTGTCGATCCACAGCGATCCGTCGTCGACGGCCCGTTCGAGCGCGGCGATATCGATACCGGGTGCGGTGACCTCCGCGGGCGGTTCCGCGTCGAATCCGTTCTCTTGTGCCGGCATCCGCCGTCCCCCTTCCTCATCCGAAAAGCGTATTCGGTACACGGGTATCGTGCCTGCCCCACGACGACATCCGGCGTCGGGGCCGCGGTGTCGGCAGTGCCCGCGTATCGCCCCATACCCTGCGACGGCCACGATACCGCTACGCCCCGGTACCGGGACATGCCCCGGGGCGAGCTCGGCTCGGCGAGGGCATTTCGGCGATCATCGGGAAAGGTCGTCGCGGGGAAGGCTGTCGCGCTCCGACCACTCGAGGCCGAGCAACCACCGGCAGATGTCCCGCGCGACAATTCCGGACCGGGGTTCGTGCAGCAGATCATGCCCGGTATCGGGGTATTCGCGCATATCGACCGAGGTATGCCTGCCTGCCCAGGCCCGCATCGCATCGATCGGTGCGCGCCGATCCTCGACACCGTGTATCGCCAGTACCGGAAGGGTATGTGGCAGTGGTGTTCCCAGCGCACCGGGCATACCACCGCCGAGTACCCGTTTCGGTGTGCCGGACAGCACCAGTCCGGAAAGGGTGTGCGCGGCAAGAGCGGGGTGTAGCGGATAGTCCGTTGACGCGGCGACCGAAACCGTCCCGACCACGGCGGTATCCGGGATCGCGGCGCCGAGCAGGCCGAGGGCGGTGGCCGCGCCGAGCGAATGGCCCATCAGAACCAATGGAGTACGGGGCTGTGCCGCGCGGGCCGATTCGACCAGACGCGATGCGTCATCCACCAGTTCGGTGAGGGTGCCGGGTCGCTGCGGATCACCCTCGCTCAGGCCCTGGCCGAAGGGGTCCAAGGCCGATATCTGCGCTCCGGCGGAGTGCAGCGTGCGCGCGAAGTGATGGTAGTGGCCGCTGTGCTGGCCCATCCCTGGCAGCAGCACCACGGTGTGCGATGGGGTGTCGATCGGCCACAGCCGATAGTGCATCCGGCCACGCGCACCGTCGAAAAATGGCATGCGTCAATAGTGCCGGTATCGGGTCGGTGCCGGAACCCTCCGATTCCTCTGGCGCGACAGTTACACTGCGCGGCAACCGCCCATTCTCGAGTCGAGGTGCCACTGTTGAGAACTTTCGGTCGTCGCGGCGCTGTGCGCTGCTCCGTCCTCGGGGCGGTTGTCGCCGGTGTGCTCATGCCGGTCGCTACCGCGGAAGTCTCGGTCGCCACCGCGGAGATATCGGTCGGCTCCTGTGCTCCCGCAGTGGCCGTTACCGCGATACCCACCGGGGTGCCGGTGCTGGATTGGTCGGAGAACATGGGTTACGACGCGCAGGGAAACTTGTGGGTCTCCCGGCTCTACCGCAATGAGGTGCAGCGCTACGACGCCACGGGCAGGGTGACCGCGACTGTGCCGGTAGAGCTTCCCGGTGCGGTGCGGCTCGGTCCAGACGGTCTGCTCTATGTCGTCTACGGGGACGCGCCGAGCAGTGCTGTTCGCCCCGGTGGCGTGCTCCGCTTCGACCCGGCCGCCGCCAACCCGGAGCCCGAGGTGTTCGTCTCCGGGTTCACCATGCCCAATGGCGCCGCGTTCGACCCGAGCGGTGATTTGTACGTGGCCACCATGTCCGGCGTCGTCCGGGTCCGTCCCGACGCGAGTATCGACACCGCGTGGGGTGCGCAGGCGGCCGTGCCCGCCGCCAACGGTATCGCCGTGCACCAAGACATGCTGTATGTGACCACCAACGGTGGCCCACTCGGCCGGATCATCCGCATCCCGATCGCCGCGCCCGCCGAACGTGGGACTGTCGCGCAGCTGTCCGCGCGGTTGCCCGGTCTGCCCGATTTCGCCGACGATCTGCTGGCCGATCCAGCGGGTATCCTCTATGTGACTACTATCACCGGGCAGTTGGTCCGCGTCGATCCGGTCGCCGGGGAGGTGTGCACCGTGCTCGACGACCAGCCGATGACCGCGGTGACCGCGGTTCCAGGTAGGCAGGAAGAACTGCTCGCGAGTACCGTGGCCGGGGCGATTCTGCGCATCCACCTGTCGAACTGATCTGTTCACCCTGGTCGTCTCACCCGGGTCGGTGCCGAGCTGGCCCGTGGCCGGGCCGGCGTCACGGTGCGCGCGAGGTACCGAATGCGCAGCGTGGGTGCCGGGCGAACGTGCGGTATGCGATCAGGGCGCAGGTTCGGTTTCGGTGTTCGGCCCCGGCACGACCAGTCCCGGAGTCAGGGAGGGGGCGTAGGTCTGCGGTACCTCGACCGGCTGATCGGGAACAGTGAATACGCCGACCGTCGGGGTCATCACACAGTGGGCGAACGGATAATCGATGATGCCCCACATCGAGGCGAGTACGGTGCCTGGGCCGCTGCTGACCGTTTTGGACAGCGAGGGAAGACCGTACTCGGTCAGATCGTCGAGCGGTTCGATGGCGCTGGCGCCGGTGCTCACGTTCACCCACGCGACAACGAGCCCGGAGGCCAGCGCGACACCAGGATGCGCCGGTGTCGCGCTGAACCGCAGTGTGCCTGGCTGGACGTTCAGATCCTGGGGCCCGCCTGCCCCATCGGTGGACCCGGCGGCGATGATCGTGGTGATCGGTCCGTTGCTGCCGCAGCCGAAGGTGGGCGCGGCATAAGAGAACGGTGTGAACGGGCTCGCGATATCGCGTAGCTGTCCGGCGTCGACAAGGGCCGTGTACCGAATCAGCGCGCCGACGCCCGACTGCGCCGCGGAGTCGGCACCCGCTATCTCGGTCAGCTGGGTCAAGCCCGCGTCCAGCGGGGTCTCGGCCCGCTCGGCGGCGGCCGGGCCCGTGCAGGTCAACATCGCGCCGATGCCGAGAGATGCCGCGATCGCTGTGGCGCGCGCGATGGTCCTGCCGTTCACTCGTTCTCCTCGATACCCGAACCTTTCAGGGGTCATCGACCCACGAGCAGCAAGGTACCAGCTCATCGCTTGCGCTGCTCCGGGAGCGATGTGTGGGTGCAATGTCACAATCAGGCCCAGTGCCTGCGTATACCCGCTTGCTGTGATCCAGTCGACAAGAGGGAGTTACCGGAGGGTAGTTTGAATTCAGACGTACGAGACACGCAGGGAGATGCGTATGAAACTTTCCTTGTCCCCCGACGATGTCGCCTTCCGCGACCAACTGCGCACGTTCTATCGGACGGAGATCCCAGACGACATCCGCGAGAAGGTTCGCAACGGCAGGCCGCTGTCCCGTGATGAGATCGTCTCCTCGCACAAGATCCTCAACGACCACGGCCTCGCCGTGCCCGGTTGGCCGCTGGAATGGGGCGGTAAGGACTGGACACCGATGCAGCGCCATATCTGGCAGGACGAGATGCAGCTCGCCTCGGTTCCTGAGCCGCTGACGTTCAATGCGCAGATGGTGGGTCCGGTGATCGCCCATTTCGGCTCCCAGGAGCTCAAAGAGCGGTTCCTGCCACCAACCGCCGCACTGGATATCTGGTGGTGCCAGGGTTTCTCCGAGCCGGACGCAGGCTCCGATCTGGCGTCATTGCGCACCACCGCGGTGCGCGACGGTGATTCCTACATCGTCAACGGCCAGAAGATCTGGACCACATTGGCCCAGTACGCGGACTGGATCTTCTGCTTGGTGCGTACCGATCCCACTGCGCCGAAGAAACAGGCGGGCATCTCGTTTTTGTTGTTCGATCTGAAGTCCCCCGGTGTCACCATCCGCCCGATCAAGCTGATCGACGGTGGGTACGAGGTGAACGAGGTCTTCTTCGAGAATGTCCGGGTACCCGCCGACCAGTTGGTCGGTGCGGAGAATATGGGCTGGACCTACGCGAAATTCCTGCTCGGCAACGAACGCACCGGTATCACCGGCGTCGGCCGTACCAAGGTCAAGATCAGTATCGCGAAGCAGTACGCGGCGCAGACCCGATCGGGTAGCGCGACTCTGCTGGAAGACCCGGTGTTCGCGGCGCGGATCGCCGAGCTGGAGAACGAGTTGCTGGCACTGGAGCTCACCCAATTGCGGGTGGTCTCCAACTCCACTGAAGGCAAGCCGAATCCGGCTTCCTCGGTACTGAAGCTGCGTGGCTCGGAGTTGCAGCAGGAGGCCGCCGAGCTGCTGCTCGATATCGCTGGACCGGATGCCATCCCGGTGGACGCGGAGGATATCGCCTCACCTCGGTGGGCGCAGAGCAGTGGCGCAGGCTACCTGAACTACCGCAAGACAACCATTTACGGAGGCTCCAGCGAGGTGCAGCGCACCATCATCGCCTCCACGATCCTTGGATTGTGAGGCAACGCCATGGATTTCGATCTCACCGATGAACAGGTCATGCTCCGCGACACCGTGCGCGAACTGTTCACGCGCAACTACGACGCCGAATCCCGGCTGAAGGTCATCGATTCCGAACTCGGCTGGAGTCGCGATGTCTGGCGTCAGCTCGCTGAGCTGGGCGTGCTCGGCTTGAGTTTCGCCGAAGCGGACGGCGGCGTCGGCGCGGGTCCGGTGGAGACAATGGTCGTATCGGAAGAACTCGGCCGCAGGCTCGCGCCGGAACCGATTCTGGACGCGGTGCTGGTGCCGGGCGGGCTGGTCGCCGCGGCGGGCAGCGCCGAGCAGCGGCAACGCATCCTGCCCGAGGTCGCCTCCGGTACGAAACTGCTCGCCTTCGCCCATGCCGAGCCCGGGGTGCGCTGGCCGTCCACGGAGCTGGCCACCACGGCTACCGCCGGGGCCGATGGGTACACGCTCGATGGCATCAAGAATCCGGTCCCACACGGGGACAGTGCCGATGAACTTGTGGTCAGCGCGGTGCTACCAGAGGGGGAGGTCGGGCTATTCCTGGTCGACCCAGAGGCGGCAGGGGTGGTTCGCAAGTCCTACCGCACGGTGGACGGTCAGCGCGGTGCGCAGCTGGAATTGACCGGAACGCCTGCCGAGCGGCTCGGAGATACGGATGCGGCCGAGGTGATCGCCTCGGTGCTCACGCATGCGCAGGCGAGTCTGTGCGCGGAGTCGATCGGCGCCATGGCCGAGGCACTGCGGCTGACCACCGAATACCTGAAACAGCGCAAGCAATTCGGCGTCACGCTGTCGAAATTCCAGACCCTCACCCAGCGAGCGGCCGATATGTATGTCTCGCTGGAATTGGCGCGCAGCATGAGCCTGTATCTCACGGCGTCGCTGGCCGAGGGGGCCGATGATCCGGTGATCGCCTCGCGCGCACGGCTACAGGTCGGTCGCGCGGCACGACATATCGGGCAGGAGGCGATCCAGATGCACGGTGGTATCGGCGTCACCGCCGAATACCCTGTCGGTCACTATGTGGCCCGGCTGACCGCGATCGAGCGCACGCTTGGTGGCAGGTTGGAGCATCTGCGGGTGCTCGGCTCCAGGGTCGGTGGTTACGAGCTGCTCGAACCCTAGATCGTGTGGTGGTGCGCGCCCTGCGCACCACCACACCACGCTCGGCCACGGTGCCTTCGACCGCGGGCATCGCCTGCCGCCAGTGCCGCAGGCCGGAGTCCCCCCGCTATCGGGTGAGAGGGCTCAGGGAGGGGTCTTCATGTGGAATTCGCGTCGAGGGCTCGGCGGAGGTGGGTGTAGTGGTGAGAAAGCCCTCGAACGGAGCGGGTGGCCGTCGGTAGGGCGCGATCTTCCATGAGGGTGAGGGCGGGATGATCACCGTGGCTGTGCTCGGTTCGGGAGAGCTGGTGCGGGCGGCCGGGTCAGCGGGCTGCCCCGCTTTCAGCGGTGGAGGTGGGACATAGATATCGTGCTGGCCTACGCCGCACGCGCCGAGCACGACGAGCCCGATGGAAACCGCTCCTACGGCGATCGCCGGACCGGCGATTTTGGCCTTGCTGCTGTCCATCGGTGGTACTCCTGGTGTGTCACGCGTGGCCCAACCATACTCGCGCTCGGCGTGTCGGGTGGAGTCGAGTAGCCGCTGGGTTCGCGTACACCATCTGTCTAAAAAAGTAATGATTCAGATATCGAATTGATCACGTGGTGTGTTGACGGTTCGCGTCGCTGTTCTCCGGCGTCCAGGGGACGTAACGTATGTGCGCGAAGTTACGTATGAGACGCCTGTGTCAGAATGCGAGACACGTTGCGTGCGAACGTGACAGTGTTTTTCGCTGATCGGCGTTATCGAGGAGTAGATGGTGGGAGTTTACTCGACAGTGTCACGGCAGGAGTCGCCTCAGGCCGAGGAAGACGCGGTAGCGGTCACCGCGCGACCAGTGGTGCCGAACCAGCGGAAGCTCGCGATATCCGCGCTTGTATCGCGGATAGTGGGCTGGCCGGTCTTCCTCGGTGGACTCACCGGGGCGGTTCTCGGTATCGCCGGTCTGCACGTCGAGATCACCGTCGCCGGTCTCATTCTCGCGTGCACCGCGGGTCTGGTCCTGCTCAAATTCCGTGCCGACAGCGGCGAATCCGACTGAGATACGCCGGTCGGTATTCCGGTGTGGTGCGTGGTGCCGCGCGGGAAAAACTGTGGTGCGCAACATCTCATCTGCCTACTGTTGCTCCGTATGAGGATCGGGATCACCACCGACATCACCGAGTTCCGCTCGCGTGCGGAGTCGTTCCTGCTCGACGACCCCCTGCGGCACACCGTGCTCACGACCATCATCGCCAACTATCTCACCGGGATCGACACACAGGACGAGACGGTGCGCTTCCTTTCGGTCCACGATGAGGACTCCTCGGCGATCGGTGCTGCCATCCGGATGGCCGGCCGTGACCTCTATCTCGGTGCGTTACCGTCCGGCAGTATCGGTGCGGTGGTCCGGGCATTGGTCGAGGCGGTCCCCGACAGCGCTGGTGTCGAGGGGGCCCTCGATGATGCTCATACGTTCGCACAGCACTGGTGTGCCTTGACGGATAAGGAATTCCACCAGTCCGAGCGCATCACGCTGTACCGACTCGGCGCGTTACGGATTCCCGAAGTCGCCGGGACTCCACGCCGGGCAGTCGAATCCGATATCGCACTGTGCGCAGACTGGATGGCGGCGATGCGCGAGGAATGCGGGATGCGGCAAGGTCCGGACCGAGCCCTGATCCGTCGCCGCGTGCACGCGGGCCGCTGGTGGCTGTGGGAGCACGACGCCGAGCCGGTAAGCCTCGCCGCTCATCACGTGCCTGCCGAGGGCTGGTCGCGGATCGGACCGGTCTATACCCCGCCGCATGCGCGTAGGCACGGCTATGCCGGTGCGGTGACTGCGCACGTGGCGAAGCTGCTGCGGGCCGATGGCCTGGATGTCTGTCTGTTCGCCGACCTGACCAACGCGACGGCCGATCGTATCTACCGGGCGATCGGCTTCCATCCGGTCCACGAGTTCGCGCATTATGTCTTCGAAGCCCGTCGTGCCTGAGCTTGTCGCGTCGAGCCTGCGTGGGATACTTGCCATAACAGCGGTGAGATGGATTCCGGTGCTTGTCGGTGCCACTGGATAGGCTGACCAGCATGCGCATTGGAGCACATGTCCGGCTCGACGGCGATCCGATCGGTTTCGGTGAGAAATTGGGCGCCGATGTCATCCAGATGTTCGTTGTCGACCCCCGGAGCTGGGACAAACCTGTTCCACACCCACGGACCGCGGAGATCCTCGCGAGCCCGATCGAGGTCGTGGTGCACTCCTCCTACCTGATCAATGTGGCGAGCCTGAACAACCGGTTGCGCATGCCGTCTCGCGCCGCGGTGGCGCAGCAGGCCGAAGCAGCCGCTGAGCTCGGGGCGTTCGGTCTGGTGGTGCACGGTGGGCATGTGCGCTCCGACAGCGAACTGGAAACCGGAATCGACAACTGGCGCAAACTGTTCGAACGCCAGCAGGACAAGGGCGGTTTCGCGGTACCGATCCTGATCGAGAACACCGCGGGTGGCGACCATGCCATGGCAAGGTATTTCGATTCCATCGCCCGGCTGTGGGACGCGGTCGGCGATTACGGGGCAGGTTTCTGTTTGGATACCTGCCACGCGTGGGCGGGTGGGGAGGATCTGGTCGGCGTGGTGGACCGGATCAAGGCGATCACCGGTCGGATCGACTTGGTGCACCTGAACTCCTCACGCGACGCGTTCGATTCCGGCGCCGACCGGCACGCCAATTTCGCCGACGGCACCATCGACCCGCAGTTGCTCGCCGAGGTGTGCTCGACGGCGGGCGCGCCGGTGATCCTGGAAACCCCGGTCGACGGTCTCGCGGATGATCTGGCCTACTTGCGCGAAGTGTGTTAGCTGGGTGTGCTATCGGGATTGCGGCACACGGTCGCTCGGGTGGTGTGGTCGTGCTGGGATTGAGCGGCGGCATGGTTCACACTGGTGATATGAGTATTCGTCCGTTGGACGGAGTGCGTGTTCTGGAGCTCGGCAACTACATCGCCGCGCCAACCGCCGGACGCATTCTCGGCGACTTCGGCGCCGAGGTGATCAAGGTCGAACGCCCCGTGGTAGGTGATGAGCTGCGTAAATGGCGACTCTACGGTGGTAACACCTCGATGCTCTACCGGACTGTCAATCGCAACAAGAAGTCGATCACCCTGAATTTGCGTACCGAGGCAGGGCGCGCTGTCGTACTGGACCTGATCCGGCACTGTGATGTGTTGTTGGAGAATTTCCGGCCCGGCATGCTGGAGAAATGGGGTTTGGGCCCGGAGCAGTTGAACGAGGTGAATCCGGACCTGGTGATCACCAGGATCTCCGGTTATGGGCAGACCGGGCCATCGGCTGGACAGCCTGGATTCGCCGCGGTGGCCGAGGCGGTCGGCGGCCTGCGTGAGCTGGTCGGGGACCCGGACCGTCCGCCGGTGCGCACCGGTGTCTCGATCGGCGATTCGATCGCCGGTATCTACGCCGCGTTCGGAGCCGTGATGGCGTTGTTCCAGCGCGAGCGCCGTCGCGGTGCGCAGCAGTCGACTCCTTTGCTGGAGCGGGTGATCGATGTGGCGCTCAACGAGGCGGTCTTATCGGTGATGGAATCGCTGGTACCGGACTACCTCGCCTACGGCATCCAGCGGGAACGCGTTGGTGGCCGGATGGAGGGCATCGCACCGAGCAATGCCTACCCGTGCGCAGACGGAACCAGCATCATCATCGCAGGCAATGGCGATGCGATCTTCCAGCGCTATATGGCGGTCATCGACCGCAGAGATCTCGCCACCGATCCGGAATTACAGGACAATGCGGGCCGTTGGCGGCAGCGCGATCGGCTCGATTCGGCCATCGGGGAGTGGACGATCCGGCACACCCGTGCCGAGGCGCTGAAACTTTTGGAAGCCGCGGCCGTTCCGTGCGGCCCGATCTATACGGCGGCGGATATCGTCGCCGATGAACAGTATCGGGCCCGCAATATGATCCAGCCGTTCACTGTGGATATCGGTGCACTGGAACCGAAGACGGTCGGGTTTCCCGGCATCGTTCCCGTGCTCGGTGAACAGTCCTTGCCGATTCGCACCATCGGCCCCGACCTGGGCGAGCACACCCGCGAGGTGCTGTCCGGCTTGCTCGGTATGAGCGAGGCCGAGATCAACGCGCTGGAGGCGTCATGAGCACGCGACCATACGACCGCAGACGTCCCCCTGGTCGTGGCGCACGGGAGTTGCGTGTGCCCGGCAGTAGCAGGCCCGCCGTACAGCCGAATCCGACCAGGGCCGGTGACAAGCCATGGGGCGGTGTGATGTGCGGCCGACGTCCGGCGAGTGGGCAGTGACCATGGCGGCGGATGATATGGCAGGCCCCGCGATGAATACGGCAGGGCAGGTGCCGCCCCCACCGGTATTGCGTGATGTCACCTTGCGCGACGGACTGCAGTTGACCGGGAAAATGCTCCCGGTGCAGCGCAAGGTGGATATCGTGCGCGGGTTGCTCGAGCTCGGTGTGCCCGCGTTGGAGATCGGCTCGATGGCCCGTCCGGATCTGGTCGCGCCGATGGCGAACACCATGGAGCTGATCGCTGAGCTGACCCCCGCCGAACTGCGCCGTTGCTGGGTGTGGGTAGCGACACCACGGCATGTGGCGAAGGCCGCCGCGGCAGGCGTGCGCAACTTTCAATACTGCTTCTCGGTCTCGGACGCGCATAACCGGGCGAATATCGGGCGGGACACCGAGGACAGTGTCGCCGCGATGCCGGAGGCGGTACGACTGGCCCGTGAGGTGGACGGTTCCATCCAGCTCTGCCTGGCCACGGCGTTCAGCTGTCCTTTCGACGGACCGGTTGATCCGGAGCGGGTGCTCGCCATCGCTCGCGATCCGCGCACCGAGGGGGCGGACGACATCGTGCTCGCCGATACTCTCGGACAGGCGGATCCGGGACAGGTGAGTGAGTTGGTCACCGCGGTAAGGGAGCGGACGCCGCGGCGGCGGATCGTGTTCCACGGGCACGACACCTGGGGAATGGGAGTGGCCAATACCCTCGCCGCTGTCGCGGCGGGCGCGGATATGGTCGACGGTTCGCTCGGCGGGCTCGGTGGTTGCCCGTTCGCGCCGGGGGCGAGCGGTAATACCGCTTCCGAGGACATCTTGTTCGCGACAAGGCCCGCATGGTTCACCCCGGCGACACTGGCCGAATTGGTGGCGTTATCGCAGGATTTGCTCGCCGAACTCGGCGAGCCGAATCGGTCTCGTACTGTCGAGGGCGCCCGATCCAAGGCCTCGGCGTTCCCCTGGGTCGTCGGTCACGAACCCACCGACTAGCCCCAAGGTAATCGCGGACTAGGGCGTGTCCGGTAGATCATGATGAGTGGGTCAGGTCGCGTAGCCAGAGCGCGATTGTCGCGACGTCGATCGTGCCGAGGTAGACGTAGTCCCGTTTGTCGTAGCGGGTTGCTACCGCACGGAATGCCTTCAGCTTGTTCACACACCGTTCGACGGTGTTGCGTTGTCGGTATCGGGACCGATCGAAACTCGGTGGCCGCCCACCCCATCGGCCTTTGGCTCGCCGGTTGCGGATCTGGTCAACCGGTTCGGGGATGACTGCTCGGATACCGTGGCGTCGTGACCAGGAGCGGATGAGGCGATTGGAGTACGCCTTGTCCGCCAGCAGGTTCCGTGGCCGGGTCCGGGGCCTGCCACCACCGTGGTGACGGACCCGGACCCCGGCCATCACCGGCTCGAACATCCGGCTGTCGTGGCGCTGCCCCGGACTGGTCGCACGTGCCAACAGGCGAGCGTGCCCGTCGGCGACCAGATGGATCTTGGTCGTCCATCCGCCCCTGGACTTGCCCAACGCCTCCCGTCTGCCTCGCACCGGGTCAGCGGCCTGCTTTTGGGTCGTGACCAGCCGGTGGCCGTCGCCGCGCTCCGGCAGCGTGCTGATGCGCCCGCACCACCGTGGAATCCACCGATACCGTCCAGTCACGAGCCTGGCCGGTATCGGCGTCGATCCGCAACGCATCGGCGATGCGTTGCCAGGTCCCATCGCCGGACCAGCGGCGATGCCGCTCGTACACGGTCTTCCAGTTGCCGTAGCGTTCGGGCAGGTCCCGCCACGGCACCCCGGTCCTGACCCGGAACAAGATGCCGTTGATCACCGTGCGGTGATCGGCCCACCGATGCCCCTGCCGAGGCTGGGACGGCATCAGTGGCTCCAGCAACGTCCATTCCTCATCGGTCAATTCATGCCGTCGAATCACACCACCGGACTACCACCATCAACCCATGATCTACCGGACACGCCCTAATCCTCAGGTAATCGCTGGCTAGTTCTCAGGTAATACCGGCGGTTCAGGGATATTCCTGATGGCGCGCGGGCGTGAAGGCGGTAAGACTGTACGGCATGACTTCGCAAGCCTTGAGCGCCGACACCGCAGGCAGCGCGCTTCCCGCCGATGCCGCGGCCCGTGCCGTCGAACTGACGAAGCTTTACGGATCGGGCGATACCCAAGTCAGAGCACTTGACGGCATATCGGTCGCCTTCGCCAAGGGTGAATTCACCGCGATCATGGGTCCGTCAGGGTCGGGAAAGTCGACCCTGATGCACTGCTTGGCCGGGCTCGACAGCGCGGATGCCGGCACCGTCAGTATCGGCGACACCGACCTCACCACCCTGTCCGATAAGCAGATGACCCGGCTACGCCGCGACCGGATCGGGTTCGTTTTCCAAGCGTTCAATCTGGTGCCGACGCTCACGGCACTGGAGAACATCACATTGCCGCTGGATATCGCTGGGCGCAAACCCGATCAGGATTGGCTGGATACCGTGCTGGAGCGGCTCGGACTGACCGATCGGCTCACCCATCGTCCCAGTGAGCTGTCCGGCGGACAGCAACAGCGGGTGGCGTGCGCGCGGGCACTGGCAGGCAAACCGGAAATCATCTTCGGCGACGAGCCGACCGGCAACCTTGACTCGCGTGCTTCGGAGGAGGTGCTGTCGATCCTGCGCGCCGCGGTGGACGAGTTCGGCCAGACGGTTGTCATCGTCACGCATGAGCCGCACGCGGCCGGATTCGCCGACCGGGTGGTGTTTCTTGCCGACGGACGCATCGTGGACGAGCTGCGCGATCCTACCGCCGATACCGTGCTCGACCGGATGAAAGCGCTGGAGCAGGCATGACCGGGCAACCAGAGCAGGGAAGGGGGCGGGCGTGATGGCAGGAAGTCCGATGCGGAAGGTCGCGCTGCGTAACCTCGCCGCGCATAAGGTCCGGCTCGTCCTGACCGTGCTGTCCGTCGTGCTCGGCACCGCGTTCATCGCGGGCTCGTTCGTTTTCACCGATACGCTGCAACGTACCTTCGACGGGATCCTCGGCAATGAGGCCGTAGGCGTCGATGTCAGAATCAGTCCGAAAGATCGCCAGGCGCAAGGTGTGCCGAACAACATCGTGGACGAGCTCGGGAAGTACCCCGGGGTCGGCCGGGTGGCGCCGAACGTGAACGGGCAGATGGTGCTGCTCGATCCGGCGGGCGAGAAAGCTGTGCAGACCGGTGGTGCGCCCACTATCGGCCAGTCCTACCTGCCGCCGGACCGAGCTGTCGCGGAGCCGGAAAAGTTCGTGCAGGGGGTTCCACCCGCCCGTCCCGGCGAGATCGCGCTCAATACCGGCGGGGCCGAGCGGTCCGGGCTGCGGATCGGCGACCGGACCAAGATCCTGGTCCCTTCGCAATCCGAGCCTATCGACGTCACACTCACCGGGATCTACGAGGTCCCCTCGGAAACCGGTGGCTTCATCGGCGTGCTGTTCGACGACACCCAGGCGCGCACGTTGTTCACCGACGGTTTGCATGTCGCCTATGTCGACCTCGCGGCCACTGGTATCTCTGGCGATGAACTGCGGGACAACCTGGCCAGGGACTTGCCCGGCTACAAGGTGCAGAACGGCGAGCAGGTGCGTGCCGATCTGAGGAAACAGGTCTCCGATGCGCTGAACTTCATCAACTACTTCCTGCTCGCGTTCGGTGCCATCGCGCTGATCGTCGGCACGTTCATCATCTACAACACCTTCTCGATGATCGTCGCGCAGCGTCTACGTGAGCTGGCACTGTTGCGTGCGGTCGGCGCGAGCCGTCAGCAGATCGGCCGGTCGGTGGTGAGCGAAGCGCTCGTTATCGGGGTGATCGGCAGCACGATCGGCCTCGCGGGTGGTGTCGGGTTGGCGTTCGGGCTGTCCGCGCTGCTGAATGCTTTCGATCTCGGGTTGCCGACCGGTTCGATGGCGGTGCGGCCGCGCACGATCGTGGTCGGGTTGCTCGTCGGACTCGTGGTGACGATGATCAGCGCCTACGCGCCCGCACGCCGCGCCATGCGGATTCCTCCGGTGCAGGCCATGCGGGAGGAGTTCGCGACTGCGGGCGAGTCACTGCGGGTGCGCACGATTCTCGGTGCGGTACTCGCCGTGGTCGGTATCGGGTGCGTCGTGCTCGGAGCGCAAGGCACCGGCGGCACGGCGGCCGCCACGGTCGGGATCGGCGCGCTCGGGCTGATCTTCGCGGTACTGCTCACCGCTCCCGCGTTGTCGCGACCATTGGTGGCCGCGCTCGGGGTACTGGTGCGCCCGTTCGGCCCGATCGGCCGCATGGCGCGCAACAATGCCGCGCGTAATCCTCGTCGTACTGCCGCGACCGCATTCGCATTGACCCTTGGGCTGATGCTGGTTTCGGCGATCGGCATGTTCGGCACCTCGGCGAAGGCCAGCGTCGATGTGCTGGTGGACAAGGGGGTGCGCGCCGATTATGTGCTGGCGGGGCCGCAATTCCTCGGGGTGCCGTTCGGCGCGGCCGAAGCGGTCCGCACCACAGTGCCCGATGTGGCCGAGGCGGTCGGTATTCGTGGCGCGGCTTTCAAGATCGGCGATGACCAAGTGTTCGCCACCTCGGCAGACGGTCCGCTGGCTGATGTGATGAATATCGAGATCCTCCGGGGCAGTGGCACTCTCGGCGATCGTGAGGTGCTGGTATCCGAGGACGAAGCCGATGAGCGGGGGTGGAAGGTCGGCGAGCAGGTGACCCCGGCGGGCTTGGACGGTAAGAAGATTCCGCTCACCGTGGCAGGCGTATACGAGAAGAACCCGCTGCTCGGCCCGATGATGGTGTCGCAAGCGGTATACAACGAAGTAGTGCCGCTCAACTTCCGTACCGATTTGCTGGTGCTGATCAAGGCGAAGCCGGGCACGGATCTCACCGAGATGCGTACTGAGCTGGAGCGGGCGACCGAGAAGTTCGTTGTGGTGCAGGTGCAGGACCGCGAGGAGTTCAAGGGCGCGCAAGGTGCGCAGATCAATACGCTGCTCGCCATCCTCTACGGGTTGCTCGCCTTGGCGGTGGTGATCGCGATCCTCGGCATTGTGAACACCCTCGCCCTATCGGTGGTGGAGCGACGCAGGGAGATCGGTATGCTGCGCGCGGTCGGCATGCAGCGTCCGCAAGTGCGCCGGACGATCTATCTGGAGTCGATGCTGATCGCGGTATTCGGCGCGGTCGTCGGCTTGCTGCTCGGCCTCGGGCTCGGCATCGGCTTCTTACGGACCTTGCGCGATTTCGGGATCGACCAGATCGACATTCCGTGGACGCAATTGGTGTTCGTACTGATCGGTTCGGCGGTTGTCGGAGTGCTGGCCGCCCTCTGGCCCGCGGTGCGGGCGGCCCGTACACCACCACTCGCCGCCATCGCCGACCTGTGATGGAAGCCGTGCGGCGCACACACTCACTGTGCGCCGCACGGCTGTGACTTACTGTCTCGAACCGGCGCCGACTGCCCTGATCGGGGCGGGTACCGCAGGTACTATCGACTCGGGCACTTTGATTGCTATGATGTTGCTGGTTCGTTCGCCGTGCTATAGACCTCGGCGGTCTGTGGTGTGGCCGTGGTGAAGGGTGCGGGGTCCTGTTCCCGGAAGCCCGTCTGATCAGCCGATGCGGTTGTCGTACACGCCAGGCGGTGATCACGGGAACAGCGCTCGGCCCCGCGTACTATCGCAAGCCTGTCCTATTCGCTAGCTCGAAGAAGGAGTTGTCATGGATCCGACGAACGTCCTGAACACTCTGGCGTTGCTGGCTGTACAGGTCTTTTCCCTGATCCAGGACGTCACCGGCTTCTAGGCCGACCGAGACGTTGTTACTCGCCCCCCGGCCCCGCCCCTGTTCGTGATCGTGGTGCGGGTTCATCGTAAGGCCGGGCACGGTCGAAAAAGACCGGGGCGGTGATGATTCGGGTGCCCTCGGTCGCACTAATGCTGGGCTGCCTCCATATCGGCCCAGGATTGGATGTCACCGCGGTCGAGGGCCACGGCCAGAAGATCAGGGAACTTGTCCGGGGTGCAGGCGAAGGCCGGGATGTCGAGCGCGGACAGAGCCGCGGCATTGTCGTGGTCGAAGGCGGGGGCGCCGTCATCGGACAGTGCGAGTAATACGACGATCTGCACACCCGCCTGTCGCATCGCGTATGCGCGGCGCAGCATCTCGGCGCGGATGCCTCCCTCGTGGAGGTCGGAGATCAAGACGAACAGCGTATCGGCGGGCCTGCTGATCAGGGACTGGCAATAGGTAAGGGCGCGATTGATATCGGTGCCGCCGCCGAGCTGGGTGCCGAACAGTATTTCCACCGGATCATCGAGCTGATCGGTGAGATCGGCGATTTCGGTGTCGAAGACCACGAGTGAGGTGCGCAGCGAGCGTATGGACGCCAGTACCGCACCGAATACCGAGGCGTAGACGACACTGGCGGCCATCGAGCCGGATTGGTCGATAGCCAGTACGACATCACGCCGCACCGCCTGCGCCTTACGGCCATGACCGACCAGGCGTTCCGGGATTACGGTGCGATGCTCGGGTAGATAAGTGGCGAGGTTCTTCCTGATGGTGCGGTCCCAGTCGATATCGCGTAGCCGGGGTCGGGTGACACGGGCCGCTCGATGGAGCGCGCCGGAGACCGCGGCCACGGTCCGGTTCGCGATGCGTTGCTCGATCTCGCGCACCACCTTCTCGACCACCACCCGCGCGGTCGCCTTGGTGGTCTGGGGCATCACCCGGTTCAGGCTCAGTAGCGTGCCGACCAGATGTACGTCCGGTTCCACTGCCTCCAGCAGTTCCGGCTCCAGGAGCAGCTGGGTGAGATTCAGCCGTTGTACGGCGTCGCGCTGCATCACCTCAACGGTGGTAGCTGGAAAGTAGCTGCGAATATCTCCCAGCCAGCGGGCCACCCGCGGCGCCGAACTCCGCAGCCCACCGGAGCGGTTCCCCGCCGCGCCTTCGTCATCGACGTCGTACAGCGCTGACAACGCCCGGTCGATATTGGTGTCCGCCCCTGAGCCCAGTGCGCCGAGTTCCTGTTCCGCCGCCGTGCCGAGTATCAAGCGCCAACGCCGGGAATGGGTTTCGTCGGTCATCCAAGAGTCCTTTTCATGCCGGGGCCACCCCCAAGATCTCCGCGGCGGTGCGTAGCGCGATTGTCGCGCGGTCGAGGTCGGTCTCCGCGATGGTGGCTGCCGTATCGGTGACGGAAACACCGCGGCGCACCGCGTGTCCGATCGCGCGGCGCTCGCCGGATTCGAACGCGCTGAAGGTTCTGCGCAGCAACGGGAGCGTTTCGACGAAGGTGTCCTCGTCGAGCGCGCGCAGCCAGTCGTCGATGAGCCGCAGCAGTGCTCGATCATGAACGAGCAGTAATCCGCGGCCTGCGAGGAATCCGTCGATCCATGCCGCTTTGGCTGTGGCGGTATTGCCCACCGACAATGCCGCGGCGAGCCTGCGTGCGGATTCCGCGTCGTCGATGCGGTCGGCATCGGTGAGTAACCGGACCACTCGCCCGGCCAGGGCGCCGTGCACATCGGTACGGTCGGCGATGCGATGCAGGGTAGTCAGCCATTCGGTGATCGCCCAGTCGTCGTTCCTGGTGTGGATGGCGGTATGCGCCACATCGAGCAGCTCGCGCAGCTCGGTGGCCGCATCGGTGTCCATTCCCGTCACCGCGGCGGGTAGGCCTGCGCATATCCGTATCAGCAGCCCGTCGGTGACGTCGGCCAGCGCGATGGTGTCGGTACCGCGCACATCGCCGTAGCGCAGTGTCCGGATCAGCCCGGGCAGCGCGGCGAGCAGCTGGGTGACATCGTGGTCGAGTGCGGCGGCGGATGCCAGCCGGGCGATCAATCCATCGGTGGCGCCGCCGAGATCGGCGAGCAGCGCCACTTCCAGCGCGTCGGTCAGCTCACCGACGGTGCGGTCGGTCCGGTGCGCGGAGTCGAGGATCTTCGCCTCCGCGGCGGTACGGAGGGTGGTGCCCCAGCGGGATGCTTCGATGACCGCGATCGCGTACTCGGGCCGCCACTGTAGTGTCCAGGTCTCCCGGAAGGTGCCGGTGCCGCGCACCTGGCTCGTGGTCAGGGTGCCCCAGTCGATCTCGAGCACACGCAGCCGGTGCAACAGGCGTGACCGCGCGACCGCGCGGTCGGTGCGCAGGTCGAGATCGATAGTGCGGGCCGAGGGCTCCTGCTTCATCCGCAGCGACCGGATCGTCGTGCGCAGGTCCGCGGCCAGCGGCACGGTCGGCGTGTGCTCAGGGACGGTGCCGAGCGCCTCACCGACGACGAGTTCGCGCATCACCAGCCGCAGCATCGTCTCATCGCCGTCGCACAGCACCGCCCCGGTTGCCTCGGTGACCTCGGACAACCCGGCCAGCGGGCGTCCGCGCAACGCGGCGAGGGTATCGGCGAGCCGGACGGCTTCGATGATATGCGCGCTGGAGACCGGCAGATCGTGAGTGCGCAACACGCCTGCGACCTTGGTCAACCAGTGCGCGATCGGTTGTTCGGTCTCGAGGAACAGATGGTGGTACCAGCCAGGTGCGGGGACACCTGCTCCATAGCCGGAGGCCGTGGACAGCCGGGAATGCGTCCACGGTATCCAGGTGAGCCGGGCTTTGGTCTTCGGAAGTCCCCTGAGCAGCCGGGCATCCGGTGCGGCTGGGCCGAGCGGGCCCGCGAGCGCGGGCGCGTGCCATGCTCCGCAGACCACCGCCAGGCGCTCGGCTCCGTTCACGAGCGCTTTACGCATGGTCTGGCGCATATACGCTTCGCGGCGCAGCGTGTGGCTGTCGATTGTGTTCTGGCCGGTCGTTCGCGGGTGGCTGAGCTGGTCGCTCTCGGCGAGCGTCGCTGGTGTCTCGGACTCCCTGAGCGTGCGCATCGCCTCGAGGATCGGATCGAACGCGTCGGCATCGGGAACGGATTCCACGACCGCGTCCCACCAGCGTTCGGCATCGTCGTAACCGCCTGCCTCGGCCAGTGCCGCGAGCGGATCGAACCGGTCACCCGGTTCGTCCTCGGCCGCGAGTGCGATGGTCGCGGGCAGATCGCAGAACTGTGCCGGTACCCCGTTGTCCACGGCGTACCGCAGTGCTTGCCACTCCGGGGAGAACACCGCGTACGGCCAGAACGCGGCGGTGTCAGGAGCGTCCGGTACATAGGCCAGCAGTGCTACCGGGGGGATCATCCCCTCGGCAGTGATATAGCCGACCAGCGGATCGGCATCGGCGGGTCCCTCGATCAGAATGCAGTCGGGCCGATACGCCTGCAGGGCCATCCGCACCGAGCGGGCCGATCCTGGTCCATGGTGCCGAATGCCGAAAATCTTGGTCATCGGCCCGGATTCGGTGCCGGAACTCACCCGCTGACCTCACGACAGGCCCGGTAGAAATCCGACCAGTCCGGTCGCTGGCGCACCACGGCCTCCAGATACTCGGTCCACACCACCGCATCGGTCACCGGATCCTTGATCACCGAGCCGAGTACCGCACCAGCGATATCGGAGGCACGCAGCACACCATCGCCGAAATGTGCCGACAGTGCTATGCCGTTGGTGATCACCGAGATCGCCTCGGCGGTGGACATGGTGCCCGACGGTGACTTGAGTTTGGTCCGCCCGTCGGCGGTGCTACCGGAACGCAGCTCCCGGAAGACCCGCACCACCCGTCGTACCTCCTCGGCGGCAGCGGGCACGGCGGGCAGTTCCAGGGCGGAGCCGAGTTGTTCGACACGCCTGCTGACGATGGCGACTTCCTCCTCCTCGCTCGCGGGCAGCGGCAGCACCACCGTATTGAATCTGCGCCGCAGCGCGGAAGACAGCTCGTTCACCCCGCGGTCGCGGTCATTGGCGGTGGCGATGACGTTGAAGCCCTTGGCTGCCTGCACCTCTGTGCCGAGTTCGGGTACCGGCAAGGTTTTCTCCGACAGCATGGTGATCAGCGCGTCCTGCACATCCGAGGGGATACGGGTGAGTTCCTCGATCCTGGCGATGGCTCCGGTGCGCATGGCGGTCAGCACCGGCGACGGCACCAGCGCGCCCTCGCTCGGTCCTTCGGCGAGCAGCCGCGCGTAGTTCCAGCCATAGCGGATCGCTTCATCGGCAGTGCCGGAGGTGCCCTGCACGAGCAGCGTCGACGCACCGCTGATGGCTGCGGAGAGATGTTCCGATACCCAGGTTTTGGCGGTGCCGGGGACACCGAGCAGCAGCAGCGCCCGATCTGTTGCCAAGGTCGCGACAGCTACCTCAACGAGCCTGCGCGGACCGATGTACTTCGGGGTGATCACGGTGCCGTCCGTGAGCGTGCCGCCGAGCAGATAGGTGACTACCGCCCATGGGGACAACTTCCAGGAGGGCGGGCGGGGCCGGTTGTCGGCGGCGGTCAGTGCGCGCAGTTCATCGGCGTAGGCCTGTTCGGCGTGCGGGCGCAGCAGCTCCGGCGGTGGGGTGGTTGGTGTCACTGCAACTCCTCTAGCATCTTCGAGCGGTAATCGAGATCGTGGGCGAGCCGGTCGAAAGCACGCTCCCAGCCGGGATCTGCGCAGTGGTGCGCCACTGCGGTCAGTGCGCCCGCCATGGCGACCGGGAAATGGGCGGCTGCTGCGGCGATCAGCGAGCGGTGTGCGTCCGGACCGGTGCCGTAGGTATTCGGGCGGCCTGCTGCTACCCGTGCCCGCTCGGACAACAGCACGAGCACATGCCGGGCCAGCGCCTCCGGCCACGGATGGTCGACCGCCGGCAGTAGCGCCTCCAGTTCGGAGAGCCAGGATCCGTCCAGTCGCACCAGATGCGCGGTCCGGTCCGGCAGTGGCAGCAGCGCGAACAGTTCCCGTCTGCGGAGTATGGCGAGATCGGTCGGTACGCCCGATTCGAACAATGCTCGTGCCCAGGTGGGATCCCGGTGCTGTAAGGCGGCGTCCATCCAGCCGTCGAAGATCGGTTGCCGGTATCGATCCTCGATCGTGGTACGTACCGCCTGTGTGGGTGAGCCGAGCAGTTCCGTCCAGTAGGGCGGCGGTGTCGCCGCGACCAGGTGCCGCAGCCGAATCGCGGTGATATCGGGAATCCCGTCCCAGCGGTAGCTGAATTCCGCGGTACGGTCGGTGATTCCGTCGCGTTGGGCGGCGGCGTCGAGCGTATCGGGTAATACGGGCAGCAGATGTGTGCGCCGGAGCCGCTGTTCGGCGCGGATCCATTCAGCTGCCCTGGCCCGCATCCGCTGTGCGAACGCCGACCCTGGCAGCAGCGCGAGCAGGCGGGCCGCGGTACGGCGGACGTCCGCGCGGCGATCGTCGAGCGCGGGTTCCAGCAGCGATTCGTCTTCGGGCGCGAGGCCTTCGGCGAGCACGGTGAGCAGCTCGGCTTTCAGCGGGCCGGATTCCTTCGGCCACGCCGCGGCCAGCTGTTGCCTGGCCGCGGCGGCATCGCGGCGTCGTAGTTCGGCGAGCCAATCGCTTCGCTCATGTGGCTTGCCGAAGTGCCAGGTATCCGTGCTGTGCTCGGATAGGGGAGAGGGCTGCCGCGCCGAATCGCGCCATATCGGATGCCGCGCCGCCAGCCAGTCGCCCCGGACGCCTGCCAAGCGGAGTGCGGGATCGCGCAGGTTCGTGTCGTGCTGTGCGTACTCGAGCAGCTGTTCGCACAGCTCGGCCGGGGCCCGATAGTCGTGCGGCGCCGCCGTGGCGAACCATTCGAGCAGGAATGGTGAGCGTTCCCGCAGCATGCGCGTCAGACGTGCGGCCGAGGGCCGCGGCAGTAACCGGCGGGTGTCCGGTGCCGCTTGTTCGGGGACGGGTGCGGTGGCAGGCATCATCCCACCGCGGACGAAAAGGTCTTGGAGTGCCGTGGTTTCCAGAAGTAACAGTGCTGGATCGGTAGGTAATCGGTGCGCTGCGTCGGGGATCGGTGGCGCTACCGCGGTGAGCTCCGGTGCC
Organism: Nocardia spongicola; assembly: GCF_047200775.1. Classification (NCBI taxonomy): domain Bacteria; kingdom Bacillati; phylum Actinomycetota; class Actinomycetes; order Mycobacteriales; family Nocardiaceae; genus Nocardia; species Nocardia spongicola. Next base: position 234,409 of record NZ_JBJZOO010000003.1, read on the forward strand.
CGGCGCGCGGTGCCGAGGAGTGCCGCGGCGGTCAGCTCCGCGCTGATCGCCTGTTCGGCGGGGACGTGCCTCGGCGTTTCTCTCGCGGTAGCCACTCGGACCAGGTCGAGTACCTCACCTTCGGCGTATACCGATAGGGGCGTCAGCCCGTCGGCGTTCCACTCACCGACTACTGTCACCGGGTGGCCACCGGAGACGGCGAGCAGCGTCCACGGTTGCTCGGTATCCCGGATGGGCAGTGCTTTGCCATCGGATTCGGTGATGTACCAGCCCTGTTCGGTGCGGGTCGGCACCACATCGGCCAGCAGCATCGGCCAGGAGCGTAGCCATGGATCGGCACCGAGCGCCGCGGCGTGTTCGGCCAGCTCGGTGGCGATGGTTGCCGGCCGGTTGTCCGAGTGCGGCAGCGCGGTACCCGGCTCGTCCGCTCCGTACCGTTCGCCCCAGACCGCCCGCAGTGGTACGGAACCCGGATAGAAATGTAGCTGTGCGTCGACTAGCCGCCCGAGCGCGGGAAGATCCGTAGCGAAGCTGGGGGAGCCGAAGGAATGCTCGACGAGCAGCGCCCAGCGCCTGCTGGTGCGCCCGTACAGCCAGCTGCGCCGAGTATGGAGGCGCGCTTCCTCGGTGATCCGAAGACCGACCACCATCCATTGGTCCCGAACCGGAGGTTCGGTGCGGACCGCTTCGATGGGATAGGGGTACCCGATATGGCTACGAATGCTGGCGCGCAGCGCGGGTGATACCGCGTCGAGCTGTCGGTGCGCGGCGATCAGCAGGTGTAATCGGGCGTACTCGCGCAGCAGGATATCCGGCCAGTCGGTCCGGGTGGCCACGATGGCCGGCAGCCTGCGCAGCACCGCGGCCGGTCCGGGGGCCTGCGCATCGATCATTCTGGCGGCAATGGTCTCGAAGGCGTGATAGGAGCGCGCGCTCTCGGCGAGACCGGTGCGCACCTGATCGGTGAGCCAGACGTCGAGTTCCGCCAGGCCTGCGCGCACCCGTGCGCTGCGTCGTTCGGCAGTGGCCGGGAGCGAACTCGTATCCGGCGCCGATCCCGTGACCTGGTCTTCGGTCCACGGTGTTGTCATCAGCCTGCTCCAACGCGGTTGTATCGCATCATTTTCCTCGGTTTCTCGGTCGCCAGGATTTGTATCGCAGCACACCGACATATGCCGTAACCGGATAACGCGTCGCGATCGGCGGAACGTGTGCCGAGGACTTACCTATTCACGGAGGTAAGCCTTGCATAATTCGAAATGCTCTGGCATCCTGTCCTGTTCGGCTCGACCGAGCCACCTAGGACGGGTGTTGACATCATCGAACTGCCCGCCGGGGTGGTGCGAGGGGTGGACATCGAACGAGGCGCATGTGTTCGATGGCCATTTCCATCCCCGCGGGCAGATTCGCACCGATGCGATGCGCGGCTTCCCGCGTGATCGGGTAGCGTTTCGCACAGCTTCGGCATAGGTGCTGCGTGCCAGGTCGGAGTGTGTGTAGCGGCTTGATGGTGGAGGATTTCTCGCATGCGCCCGGATCCCGATGCTGTCGAAGCCGGTGCTCCCGCCGAGTCGGGGCCTAGGCTGTCGGAGGTGGTGCTCCGGCGTCTCGCCGAGGATCCCGCGGTGCCGCCTACGGTCGTGCGTATGGTGCGGCATGCGCTCGGCGCCAACGAATCCGGTGTCGCGGCAGAGCCGTTCGGCTATTCGGGGATTTTCCTGCGGGCCATTCGAGTGCGCGGGTTCCGTGGTATCGGGCCGGAGGCGACGTTACCGTTGTCGCCTGGGCCGGGCCTCACTCTGGTAACCGGGCGCAACGGCAGTGGTAAATCCAGCTTCGCCGAGGCCGCCGAATTAGCGTTGACCGGTGGGAACCGCCGCTGGGATGGTCGTTCGGCGGCCTGGCGGGAAGGCTGGCGTAATCTGCACGCCGGCACAGCGGCGCGCATCGAACTCGAGCTACTCACCTCAGGCGATACCCCTGAGCTGAGTATCGGTAAAGAGTGGGCCGCCGCTGCGGATCTCTCCGATGCGCAGTGGACCCAGCGGCATCCACCCGCTCCGCCAACGGAATTCGATACGCGACGGTGGGCGGCCGAACTGGAGCTCTACCGTCCTTTCCTGTCCTACAGCGAACTCGGTGCGCTGGTCGACGGCAAGCCGAGTGACCTCTTCGACGCACTGCACCAGCTGCTCGGACTCGATGAACTGACCATGGCACAGGAACGAATCCGGGTGCGCCGATTGGAGTTGGAACGCGCCGTCCGTGATTCACGTCAGGAACGTCTGGAACTCCTCGAGCTGCTCGCCGCGGTAGCCGATGAGCGGGCGGTGCGTATGGCCGGTCTGCTGCGTCCGGCTCAACCGGATCTCACCGCGGTGAGTCGTGCGGTGCTCGGCGTGGTGGACGACCCGGCCGGAGCGGCTGGTCTGCGGGCGATCATGCGGCTGACGCTGCCCGCGGATACAGAGGTGGCGGCGGTCGCGGCCCGGCTGGAGGCCGGTGGAGTGGCGATCGCCCGCGGTTCCACCGCCGAGGCAGCGGCCGATCTGCGTGTGCTCGAATTATTGCGTGGTGCGCGGGCCCACCAGCTGGCGAGCGGTAGCTGCCGGTGTCCGGTCTGTGGCTGTGGCGTACTCGACGAGGTATGGGTTCATGACACCGATGCGGTCATCGAGCAGCTCGCCGCCCGTATCGCCACGCTCACCGCCGCGCACGGGGAACTCGACGATGCGGTGCGGGATGCGCGGGCGCTCGCGGATCTCTTACCAAGGGAACTGGATGTCGATCCGGGTAATCCACCGTCGATCGACACCACCGCGGTGCGGGCCGCCTGGGCCGACTGGGCCGCGTTGACTACCGCCGACTACACCGAGGACCTGCCGGACCGGCTGCGCGGTGCGCACGCGCGGTTGGCCGGTGAGCTCGCTCTGTTGCAACAGAGCACCCATAAGGAACTCGACCGCCTGGACGAGGTATGGACACCGTTGGTCGCGCGGATTGTGCGATGGCTGGAGGGCGCGCGCGAAGTCGCCGCGTATGCGGCCGAACTGCGCACGGTGAAGAAGGCCGAGGACTGGCTGAAGTCGGCGACCGCCGGCCTGCGTGGGGAGCGCATGACCCCACTGGAGACGACTGCCCGCTGGGTATGGCGCACCTTGAGGCAGCAGAGCAATGTCGAGCTCGGCGCGATCCGCTTGCAGGGCAATGCCGGTACTGCGCGCCGGGTGCTGCTCGATGTGACCGTGGACGAGGTGGACGGCGCCGCATTGGGGGTGATGAGCCAGGGTGAGTTGCACGCGCTGGGGCTTTCGCTGTTCCTGCCGCGGGCTACTGTGCCGGAAAGCCCCTTTCGTTTCGTCATGATCGATGATCCGGTACAGGCGATGGACCCGGCCAAGGTGGATGGCTTGGCGCAGGTACTGGCTACGGTCGCCCTGACAAGGCAGGTCATCGTCTTCACGCATGACGAGCGGCTCGCCGAGGCCGTGCGGCGTATGCAGCTCGACGCGACGATACTGGAAGTGCAACGCCGTGACCGCTCGGTGGTGGAGGTGCGGGTGTCCGGCGATCCGATCCGCCGCTACCTCGACGATGCCAGGGCCTTGGTGCGTACTCCGCAGCTGCCCGCGGCGATCGCCGACGAGTTGGTGGCCACCTGCTGCCGTTCCGCGGTGGAGGCGGCCAGCGCGGCAAGGGCCAGACGTACGCTGCTTGCCGCGGGCATGGACCACAGCGAAGTGGAACGACATGTCGACGCCGCGCACTCGACCAGGGCGAAGGTGGCGCTCGCTGTGTTCGGTGTCGGCAGCAAGGTCGACGATCTGCACAAGAACCTCCTCGCGCGGGAAGGGCGATGGGTGGTGGAGGCACTGCGTGACACCACGGCGGGTGCGCATGTACCGATCAAGCGCGATATGCGTGAGTTGATCAGGGCGACCGAGAAATTCGTCGCATGGCTGGCCCGGTGACGTGCCGATGAGCGGGCGGCGCGGGCCCGCTTCCGGCGGTCACTCCGCCCGGTATCGGCGGCGTGGACCGAAGAACGGCGCGCACGGGCCGCGGGTGCCGAGGCCTGCGGTGGCCGAGCGGCTGGAAACGGTGGAGCTGTTACTCAGCGGATCGGTGAGCGATGCGGGCGGATTGTGGTCGCGGGCGACGGCGTGGATTCTGCGCATCGCCCTGGAACAGTCTGTCGACGAACTGTGGCTGCGGGTGGCGCCAGCGTTGGTCCGCTGTCCGATGCGGGCTCAGCTGATCGCGCTGCGGGCTTTCGCAGGCCCGGATATCGCGGCACGGGTAGCGGTGCTGTGGGCGGCCCTGTCGCGCGCCGCGCACCACCACGATTACGAACTCGCGCCGAGCGTCACCGAGCTGCGGCGCTGGTGCGAGCAGACTCTCGCGCTCGCCACGGAGCTGGAGGCTGTCGCCGCGCATCGTGGGTGACCCCGGCGGCCGCGCCGGGCGGCCCGGCGGCAAGATACGACGGTATGGACACATCGCACAGGTGCCCGTGTGGTCACGGTGAGGCATTCGAGGATTGTTGCGCTCCGGTATTGCGCGGTGCGCGCGCCGCTGCCACCGCCGCGGCGTTGATGCGCTCACGCTATACCGCGTTCGCGGTGGGTGATGCCGACTACCTGTTGCGCTCCTGGCATCCGCGGACTCGTCCGCGCACGCTGGCGCTGGATCCAGGAAACCACTGGTTGTCGCTGGAGATCAACCGCGTCGAACGTGGCGGATTGTTCGACGATACCGGCACTGTGGAGTTCATCGCGCATTACCGGGATGCACAAGGCCGTGGCGCACTGCACGAGATCAGCAGATTCGCCCGCTCCGAGGGTGCGTGGGTCTACCTGGACGGCACCGACCCCGCCTGACCGGTAGCGTCAGCGGGCATGGCACGTGTCGCGATCGAGTACTGCACCCAATGTCGCTGGTTGTTGCGCGCGAGCTGGATGGCGCAGGAATTGCTCAGCACTTTCGCCACCGATCTCGGTGAGGTCGCACTCGTCCCCGGTTCGGGCGGGGTATTCCGGATCACCGTCGACGGCGAACAGATCTGGGAACGCAAGGCCGACGGCGGCTTCCCCGATATCACGGTGCTCAAGCAACGAGTGCGCGATCGGGTAGCCCCCGAACGCTCCCTCGGCCATACCGATCGGCAGGACTGACGCCGGCGCCGGTCGCGGCGCGGTCAGCCGCAGCAGCCACCACCGCAGCAGCCACCGCCACCGGCTGGAGGAGCTGCCTGGCTCGGTGCGGGCGTACCGCCACCCCTGGTGACAGCGGCGAAGGTGGTCAGTAGCTTGACCGTATCGTCGTGTCCGCTCGGACAGGTCGCAGGTGCCGATGCTTCCGCCATCGGGCGGATCGACTCGAATGTGTCGCCGCAGCTGCGGCACCGATAGCTGTAACTCGGCATTCCGTCAGTGTACGGTCTCGGTCCCCCGGAGGGGGCATGGTATCGCAGGCTCCGGTGGCTGGGCTGCTCGCGCGGGCAAGCCGTCGGCTTCCGCCGGCCTCAGACGTCGGTGGAGAAGCGGATACCGCCATCGGGAATCTCCACGCCGGGCCAGACTCTGGCGCCGCGGAGGAGTTCGCACCGCGCGCCGATGACCGCGCCGTCACCGATGACACCGTCGCGGACGAGTGCGCGCGGGCCGATGCGCGCGCCGAACCCGATGATGGTGCGCTCGACGGTAGCGCCTGCCTCGATCACCGCGCCGTCGAAGACCACCGCGCCGTCGAGGCGGGCCCCCGCGCCGATTTCGGCACCACGGCCGACCACAGTGCCGCCGATGAGCACCGCGCCAGGGGCTACGCCCGCGCCGGGGTGCACCAGCGATTCGCCCCGTTGGCCAGGTAGCGCGGGGGAGGGAGCGATACCACGGACCAGATCGGCGGAGCCACGGACGAAGTCTTCCGGAGTGCCCATATCACGCCAGTAGGAAGTGTCGACATGTCCTTGGATGTGGGCGCCTTCGGCCAGCAGTGCGGGGAACACTTCCCGTTCCACCGAGACCGGACGCCCGGACGGGATCTTCTCGATGTACTCGCGCCGGAAGACATAGCATCCGGCGTTGATCTGATCGGTCGGCGGGTCCTGGGTCTTTTCCAGGAACGCGGTGACCCGGCCGTTCTCATCGGTCGGTACACAGCCGAACGCACGTGGGTCGCCGACTCGTACCAGATGCAGGGTCACATCGGCGCGGGTCGACTCGTGGGTGTCGAGTACCGCGCCGAGATCGGCGCCGCCGAGTACGTCTCCGTTGAAGACCAGTACGGTGTCCGCCCGTAGTTTGGGCAGCACATTGCGGATACCGCCGCCGGTGCCGAGCGGTTCGGTTTCGGTGACGTACTCGAGTTCGAGCCCGAGTTCGGAGCCGTCCCCGAAATGCTCCTCGAACACCTCGGCCTTGAACGAGGTGCCGAGCACCACGTGGGTGATCCCGGCTTCCGCGATGCGGGCGAGTAGATGGGTCAGGAACGGTAACCCCGCCGTCGGCAGCATGGGCTTCGGTGCCGAAAGGGTCAGCGGACGCAGTCGGGTGCCCTGGCCACCGACCAGGATCACGGCGTCGGTGCCTGCATTTCCTGCCATCAAGCTTCCCCTGTTCACAATGTCGTCTCTCGCTCGCGACCGCCGGCTATCCGGCGTCGCGCGCCTGTTGGCGCAGGGCAGATCGAACCGCAATCCGCGAGCGCACCGCAAGTCCGGCCCGCAACGCCAGCCGCAACGGTGCCTGCCACCAGTGCGGATGCCGATCGGCCTGGAAGCGGTAGGCGCTGGCATGGTGGGCGGGCAGCATCGTCTCGGGATGGCGGCCTGCCGCGTGCCCTTTGGCATGGGTGACCTCGGCGTCCGGAACGAACACATTGTGCCAGCCCGCTTTGCCCATGCGGTCGCCGAAGTCGACATCCTCCATGTACATGAAGTACCGCGAATCGAAGCCGTCGATCGAGTCGAACGCTGTGCGGCGTACCAGCAGGCACGACCCGGACAACCAGCCGACAGCTCGTTCCGAGATCTCCTCGTTCTCCTGTCGGTACCTGCGGGTCCACGGATTGGACTTCCATACCGTGCCGAGCAGCGCATGGCCTGCGCCGTCGAGCAGTCCTGGCACACGGCGGGCCGACGGGTACACGCTGCCGTCCGGCTCCAGCACCAGTGGCCCGAGCGCTCCGGCCCGCGGCCAGCGCTGCGCGGCGGCGAGCAGCGTATCGATGGAACCCGCACCCCAGCGGATATCCGGATTGGCGATCACGATGAACTCGATACCTGGATCGAGTTCCGCGACCGCTCGGTTGATCGCACCGCCGTAGCCGATATTGCCGCCGGTGCGCAGCAGTCGTACGTGCGCGTTGGCCTCGGCGACCAGTTCGGGCACACCGTCCACCGACCCGTTGTCGGCCAGGATCACCTGGGGTTTCGCCGCGGTCGCCGTGGCGAGGGTGGTCACGAAGTGCTCCAGGTGCGCACCCGGTGAATAGGTCACCGTGACGACGGCCAGGTCCGCGGACGCAGCGGAATCGGAATCACTCACAGTGCGGCCTTGCTCACCTTCGGCCGCACCCTGGGCGAAAGCTGCTGTATCAAGGGTTCGCTCGCTGCGCTCACTCACGTTTGCCCACCCTAGCCGGACCGTCGTGCCAGCGCGTCCCCCAGTGCCGTACGCCAATTGCGCAGGGGGGTCAGTTCGGCGTTGTCCCAGGTACGTGGCGACAGAACCGAATACCCCGGGCGCGGTGCGGGTCTGGGGAACGCGGCAGAGCGGCATGGGCGGATCCGGTCCGGATCGGCACCGACCTCGGTGAAAGCCGCACGTGCGAGCTCGAACCGGCTGGCCTGTCCGGCGTTGGTGGCATGAAGCAGTCGCGGTGCGTCCGGTCGCCTGGTCAATTCCACCAGCGCGGCAGCCAGGTCGGCGGCGTATGTTGGTGAGCCGATCTCGTCGTCGACCACATCGATGGTGTCGCGCTCTCGCTCCAGGCGCAGCATTGTCGCGACGAAATCGCTACCGTGCCCGGTGTATACCCACGCGGTGCGGACCACATGAGCATCAGGGCAGCGGGCTAGCACTTCTTGTTCGCCTGCCAGCTTGGACTTTCCGTAGATGGAGGCCGGTCCGGTCGGATCGGCCGTATCATACGGTCGATCGTGTGTACCGGGAGTGCCGGGAAAGACATAATCTGTGGACAGATGGATCAGTCTGGCACCGAGGTCGGCGCAGGCCTCGGCGAGCACGGCCGGTCCGGTCGCGTTACCCGCGTAGGCTGCCTCGATCTCGGTTTCGGCCTGGTCGACGGCGGTGTACGCGGCGCAATTCAGCACCACATCGCCGGGTGCGAGGACCGAGCGCACCGCGGCGGGGTCGGTGATGTCGAGTTCGGTATGCCCGTAGCCGTTGGCAGCCGGAACCAGACGCAGCAGTTCCCGGCCTACTTGTCCGTACGCCCCGGTAACGACGAGACGGGCGGATACGGTGGGTTCGGGCGCGGTGCGGTCGGTCACGGCGCAAGTGTGGCATGCCGCCGTTCTCTTGATTGAGGTTGTTCGCAGTACCTGTTCGCCGCCTCGGCGCGCCGGGTGGATCCGTGCGATCGGACGTGCGGGAACTCCAGCGTGCGGTAACCCAGGTGGTTGAGCAGTGCCGCAGGTGTTGTCAGGACATCGTCAGGACATCGATTTCGGTGAGAGGATGCAGAATTGCCGCAGCGGAGAGGCATGTCGATGTCTTCGCAGCAGGCCGGGCCCGCGCCGCGGACCAGGCATAGCGCACAGTCCGTACGGAATAGTAAACAGTCTGCACGGCATATTTCGCAGTCTACTCAGCGTAGTATGCAGTCCGCACGGCACAGTGCGCAGACGATCGGGCCGTTGCGCTCGTTCGTCGCGGTCGCGGCGATTCTGGTGCTCGTGTTCACCGGTTTGGCCTGGCGTAGTGTCGACTCGTTGGTCTCCAGTATCGAGCGCATCGGTGACCTCGGTCTCGGTGGCGCGCATGACGGCGCGGTCGATATCCTGCTGGTCGGGGTGGACAGCCGGGCCGACGCGCACGGCAACTCACTGTCGGACGGCGAGCGAGCCATGCTGCACGCGGGCGACGAGATCGGTACCAACACCGACACCATCGTGCTGTTGCGGGTGCCGAACGACGGGCGCTCCGCCACCGCGGTCTCGATTCCGCGCGATTCCTACGTCAGGATTCCTGGTATCGGCATGGGCAAGATCAATTCCGCCTATGGCGCGACCAAGGAGACCCGGCGGTCGACGTTGATCGACCAGGGTGTCGCGCCTGCCGACGCGGAGCGACAGTCCACCCAGGCGGGCAGGCAGGCGCTGATCAAGACCGTCGCCGATCTCACCGGTGTCACCGTCGACCATTACGCCGAGGTGAGTCTGCTCGGTTTCGTGCTGCTCACCGAGGCGGTCGGTGGGGTCGAGGTCTGTTTGAACCAGCCTGTCGAGGAGCCGATGTCCGGGGCCGATTTTCCCGCGGGCCGTCAGCGGCTGGATGGGCCGCGGGCATTGAGTTTCGTCCGCCAGCGTCACGGCCTGCCGCGTGGTGATATCGATCGCATCGTGCGTCAGCAGGTGTTCATGGCACAGCTGGTGCAGCAGATGCTCAGCACCAAGACGCTGAGCAATCCGGCCAGGCTACGGCAGCTCAGCGAGGCGGTGGGACGGACGGTCGTACTCGACCAAGGTTGGGATGTGTTGGCGTTCCTACAGCAGCTGAAGGACCTCTCCGGTGGGCGGGTGACATTCGAGACCATCCCGATCGCCGATCTCAACGGCTCGACCAGTGGCGGAGAATCAGTGGTCGAGGTCGACGCCACCGCGGTGGAGACCTTCGTCGCCGCATTGGTCGGCGATGAAAAGTCCGCGCGGAGCCCTGAGTCCGCCGCCGATCCCTCGAAGGTGACCGTAAGCGTCTACAACGCGGGTAGTGTCGGCGGACTGGCGGCAGAAGTGGCCCGAACGCTCAGTGCGGCGGGTTTTCTTCGTGGCGAGGTGGCCAACTACACCGGGCCGCGTGTTACCAGCAGCCGGGTGCGCGCCGCGGATACCTCCGGCCCTGGGGCCAAGGCGGTGGCCGAGACGCTCGGCGGCTTGCCGATCCTGGCGGATTCGGGGTTGTCGCCGGATGCGGTGAGCGTCGTGCTGGCGAGCGACTATTCTGGTCCGGGCTCGGCGGCAGACCGGGTGTTCGATCTTTCCGCGACGGCGGGCACAGCGACACCTGTTCCGCCCGCCCCACCGATCGATGCAGGCCAGAACGGACCGAAATGCGTGAACTGAACTATGCGTAACTTCGACCAGGAACATACGCTCACCGAAGCGGTACTCGATCCGATCCTCGCCGGGGATCCCTCGGGTCCGCGCGTCACGTATTACGACGACGCCACCGGAGCCAGGATCGAACTGTCCGGTCTGACGTTGGCGAACTGGGCGGCAAAGACCGCCAATTTGCTCCGGGACGAGTTCGGCCTGAGTCCGGGGGCGCGGGTCGCGGTGCTGTTGCCCGCACACTGGCAGACCGCCGCGGTGTTGCTCGGCTGTTGGTGGGCGGGGGCCGAGGTGGTCCTGCATCCCGATCAGGACGCCGAGGTGCACCTGATTACGGTCGACCGGCTGGACGAGGTCGACGATGGTGGCGAAATCGCGGCATTGTCGCTGGACGCCATGGGAGCCCCGGTACCGGATCTGCCGGTGGGCATCACGGATTTCGCCACGTCGGTGCGGGTGCACGGCGACCACTTCCTGCCGCGCGGCGCCGGTGCGGCGCTGGCAGGTATGCCGGTTGCCGCTGTGCTCGCCGAGGCGAGGAAATCGGCTGTGCGCCAAGGAATCAGTGCGGGCGATCGGGTGCTGTCCAGTATGCCGTGGGACACTCCGGGTGAGTTGATCGACGGATACCTGGCAGTGCTCGCCGCAGGTGCTTCCCTGGTACAGGTGGTCAATCCCGATCCGACGCTCCGTGACCGGCGCATCGCTTCCGAACGGGTGACCGTGCACCGCGAGTGAGCCGGGTCCGGGAGCGCGTCTCATCCGGAACCGGGGAATGAATCCGTACCGGAACGTACCCCGCGGACCGGCGAAGTTCCGTACCGTGGAATCATCGCGCTACGACAGGGTGAACGATGAAGACACGCTACTGGTTCCACTGGTTGTCGACGCAGGGTACGCCCGGCTTTCTCTTACGTATCCATGCTCGTCGCGGCGATCCGTTCGCCGAATTGATGGGCGGACCCCTCGGTTGTGCCGCGCCCTACCCGTTGATCGAGCAGTTACGCGGGCAGGGCGGCCTGTTACGCACCCCGATCGCGTGGGCGACCTTCGACTACGAACTGTGCCGATCCATCCTGCGCGACAACCGCTTCGGGGTGCGCACCGTCGAGAGTTTCAACACTCCGCGGCCGCTCCAGCGGCTCGGCGAGCGGTTCCCGCTCCCGCCGAATCCGGTCGAGCCGCCGTCGATGCTGGTGATCGATCCGCCGGAACACACGTCGATGCGTAAACCGGTCGCCTCGGCGTTCACTCCACGCGCTATCCGCAGGCTGCGCGATCGTGTCGAGACGGTCACCGAGGAACTGCTGAGTGCGTTACCCGCGGGCGGTTCGACCGAGCTGATCAAATCGTTCGCCGCCCAGATGCCGATCGCGATCATCTCGCGGATGCTCGGATTTCCCGACGAGGACACCCCGATGTTCCTCGCGTGGGGTGATCGGGTGACGCGGTTACTGGATATCGGCGTTCCGTGGCGTGCTTACCGGGAAGCACTGCTGGCGATGGAGATGATGAACGCCTATCTCGACCGGCATATCGAACAGCTCCGTCGCGCACCGGGTGAGGACATTCTCAGTAGTCTGGTCACCGCGGGTGAGCTGGACTCCCATGCGCTCAAGGCCACCGCCAGCCTGCTGATGGGCGCGGGTTTCGAGACGACGGTCAACTTGATCGGCAATGGTGTCGGGCAGTTGCTGGCTCACCCCGATCAATTGGCGCGGTTGCGCACCGAACCGCAACTGTGGCCCAATGCGATCGAGGAGATTCTGCGCTTCGATCCTCCGGTGCAGGCCACCGCGCGGACCGCGTTGACCGATGTGGAGATCGGCGGCACTGTGGTACGCAAGGGCAGCACAGTAGTGCTGTCGCTGGCAGGCGCCAATCGCGATCCAGCGTTCTTCACCGACCCGTTGCGGTTCGACGTCGGGCGCGACAATGCCAAAGATCACCTGTCCTTCAGCAGTGGTGTGCACGCGTGTCTCGGCGCCAGCCTGGCCAGGATGGAGGGAACTTACGCGCTGCGGGCACTGTTCGAGCGATTCCCCGACTTACGCCTGGACGGCCCGCTGCAGCGACGCATGCTGTTCACCGTGCACGGTTACCAACGGATGCCGGTTCGGTTGGGCCCCGCGGTGCCCGCGCCGCGACAGGCGGCGGTCTGATCAGTCGGTGCGATGGCCGGGCTCGGTCCAGCGCACCGGTGGTCGGTGGCTAGAGACCATCGGTGTGTCGATCGGGTCGGTAGCTTAGGGGTATGGCTGATGTGGTTGTGGTCGGTTCCGGGCCGAACGGGCTCGCCGCCGCGGTGATCCTGGCCAGGGCGGGGTTGGACGTGGAGGTCTATGAGGCCGAGCCGACGGCCGGGGGCGGATCACGCACCGCCGAACTGACTTTGCCAGGGTATCGGCATGATGTATGCGCGGGTGCGCACCCGATGGCATCGGCATCACCTTTTTTTCGCGCGTTCGACCTGACTGCGCACGGTGTCGAGCTGTTGGCGCCGGAGGTGTCCTACGCACATCCGCTCGATGGCGGTGTGGCGGGGCTGGCCTGGCGGGATCTGAACCGCACGGTCGACGATCTCGGCCGGGACGGCCCGGCATGGCGTGCGCTGTTCGAGCCGCTGGTACGGCACTGGCCGGATGTGGTCGAGGTCGCCATGTCGGATCTGCGCCGCCCGCCCTCCGGGTTGGTGACCGCGCTTCGCTTCGGGCTACGTACCTGTGAGCAGGGTTCGCCGCTGTGGGGCGCCAGGTTTCGGGAACAGCGCGCACCTGCCTTGCTGACCGGTGTCGCCGCCCACGCGATCGTCCCGCCGCGCACGCTCCCGGCCGCGGGCGCCGGGTTGTTGCTCGGTACCCTCGCCCATACCGGTGGCTGGGCCATACCGCGGGGTGGGAGCCAGGCGATTCCCGATGCGCTGATCGCCGAACTCGAGCGGCTCGGTGGCCGGATATACACCGGGCACCGGGTCGACTCGCTGGACGAGTTCGCTACCGCTCGCGCGATCCTGCTCGACCTCGCCCCTGCCGAACTGCTGCGCATCGCGGAGCATCGGTTGCCCGCGCGTTATGCGCGGCGACTGCGAGGTTTCCGCTACGGCGGCGCGGCCTGCAAGATCGACTTCGCGCTCTCCGAACCGGTGCCGTGGCAGGCCGAGGGTTGTGCGCTGGCAGGAACAGTGCACGTGATCGGCACCCGTGCCGAAGCCGTGGCGGCCGAGCATGCCATCGCCCTCGGCCTGCATCCCGAACGGCCCTATGTGCTGGCCATCCAGCCCGGCGTGGTCGACTCCACCCGCGCGCCCGCAGGCGGTCATACCTTCTATACCTACGCCCACGTGCCCAACGGCTCCCCACGCGATGTCAGCGCAGAGGTGATTGCCCAAGTGGAACGCTTCGCACCGGGTTTCCGCGATGTGATCGTTGCCATGAATGTCCGCACGGCGGCCGAACTGCCCACGCACAACGCCAACTACATCGGTGGCGATATCGCCGCGGGTGCGATGACCCTGCGCCAGTTCGCCTTCCGGCCTACCGCACGCTGGAACCCCTACGCCACTCCGATTCCCGGAGTCTATCTGTGCTCGTCGGCTACCCCGCCCGGTCCGGGTGTGCACGGTATGAACGGCTTACACGCCGCTCGCCACGCCCTGCGTGACCGCTTCGCCATCGGTGTCGATCCTCTCGATCTGCTGCGTGCGCCGGCCGCTCGGCTGCGCTGAAGCGTTCCGCGGTGTGTCCTTTTCCGGCATCGCACTACCGAACGCCGTCCGCCACGGTCTACCCCGTGGCGGACGCGGCGCGATAGAGATCGGGTTCGAGATAGATGACCCGCGCGGTGGGGACAGCGGTGCGGACGCGGGACTCGGCGTCATCGATGGCGCGCGCGATCGCGGCGATATCCAGGCCGGGGACCACGCCGACCTTCGCTGCCACGAGCAGCTCCTCCGGGCCGAGGTATTGCGTTTTGAGGTGGATCACCCGATCGATGCGATCGTCGTCGACCAGATTCAGCTGGATCAGCCGGTTCTCTTCCGGAGTGGCGCCCTCGCCGATCAACAGGCTCTGCATCTCCACGATCAGCACGACGGCGATGACGCCGAGCAGCCCGCCGATGGCCAGGGTGCCGATACCGTCCCAGACCGGGTCGCCGGTGAGCATGGTCAGCCCGACACCCGCGAGCGCGAAAATCAGACCGATCAGCGCGCCGGCGTCCTCCAGTAACACCACCGGAAGTTCCGGGCTGCGCGAATTGCGGATGAACCGCCACCAGCTCGCGTCACCCTTCACCGCCACGGACTCGTGTACCGCGGTCCTGAAGCTGTAGGTCTCCAGCCCGATCGCGATCACCAGGATGACGATCGCCACCATAGGGGAATTCAATTCCTCCGGATGCTGGATCTTGTGGATGCCTTCGTAGAGGGCGTAACAGGAGCCGAGCGTGAACAACACCAAGGCCACGATGAACGAATAGAAGTAGCGACTGCGCGCGTATCCGAATGGATGTAGCTCATCCGCCTCTTTTTCGGCACGTCGCTGCCCGAACAGCAGCAATCCCTGATTACTGGTATCGGCTACCGAGTGCACCGCTTCGGCGAGCATCGACGCCGAGCCGGTGATCGCCGCGCCGATGAATTTCGCCACAGCGATTCCCGCGTTCGCGGTCAGCGCCGCGATAATCGCCCTCCTGCTACCGCCAGCCGACATGGCAGCATGTCCTCTCTGCTCGGGTTACCGCGAACAGAGTATGGCAGTGCTGCCCGGCCCGGGAAGGCCGCCCGCTGTCTCGGTCCGGTCAGGAGCCGGTGCCGACACACGCGTAGAACAGCTGAACCTCCCCATCCACTGCCTGAGCGCGAATGTCGGTGTCGGCGGCGGAAAGCCAGGCGGCGCCACCACGGGAGAGCACAAGTGCGGAGTCGTTCCGCAGCAGGCGCACCGTTCCCGCGGTGCACAAGACGATGCCTGGTCCTGCCGTGGTCAGTGGTACCTGGGCGGAGCCTGCGACGAGGTCGAAGCGACGCAGCGCGAACTCCGGTGCCGGGGCGCGGTAGCGCACCGAGCCGTCACCCGCGGGCTCCGGTAGCACCACGGGCAGGTCGATCGGTTCGAAGTCCAGCACTCGTAACAGTTCCGGCACATCGACATGTTTCGGGGTGAGACCGCCGCGCAGCACATTATCGGAGTTGGCCATGATCTCCACGCCGAGCCCGCGCAGATAGGCGTGCAGGTTTCCGGCCGAGAGGAACAGCCCTTGTCCCGGTTCCAGTGTTATCCGGTTCAGCAGTAGCGAGGCGATCACACCCGCGTCGCCCGGATAGGCTTCGGCGAGTTCTAGCGTGGTGCGGGCTTCGGCGGCGAATTCCCGCGGACCCGTCCTGGACAGATACCGCACACAGCCGTCGAGCACCGCGGGCAACAGTGTGGCCAGCACATGCTGCGGCAGGGTGATCCAGGTGGTGAACAGGGTGCGTAGTCCAGCCGAATCGGGCTGTGCGGCAAGCAGGTCAGCGTAGGAACGCAATCCGTCAACGGCCAATACGCGGAGTAATTCGACTGTGCGGTGTGGGTCGCGGAAACCGGCCAGTGCCTCGAAGCGGTCCAGCGCGACGATCAGTTCGGGCTTGTGGTTCTTGTCGCGATAGTTGCGCAGCGGCGATGCCAAGGACACCTTGGCCTGATCTTCCCGCTCGAACCCGGCTTCGGCCTGCGTCATGCTCGGGTGCGCCTGCAGCGACAACGGTTCCTCGGCGGCCAGGATCTTGAGCAGGAAGGGCAGTTTGCCACCGAATTCCGTTGCCGTGGTGCCCAGTTCCCGTTCTGGATCGGCGGCGATCAACTCGGCGAGGGAGATAGCGTGGTCACCGATGCGTACATGTGCTGGGTCGGCGGGGTGGGCGCCGAACCACAGTTCGGCTTCCGGATGAGCGGAGGGTACCGGCTTGCCACATAACTGAGCGAGCGCGGTGCGCGAGCCCCAGGCATATGAGCGCAGCGCACCAACGAGTTCGTGCACTAGTAGTTTCCCCCGTACTGCCCCTGGTCATCGGTCGTGGTAGCGCCGAAGCCGATCAGCTGCAGATAGGCGGCGGCCATCTCCAGACGCAGCGCGAGCACGGCGAGCTGTTCGAGCTCGGTGTTGTACTCGGGCGCGGTTGCTGTTCCTCGGGCCGGCGCGGAATCGGTGATCTGGGTGTCCAGCAGATTCATATCGGCGTCGGCCACATCTGCGTCCGTATCGGTATCGACCAGATCGGCGTCGACCAGGCCGGTCCGGTTCCCGCCGAAAACCGCGATGCGGCGGCGGGCGGCAGCCCGATCTCGATCGGCACTGAGCACGAATATCTGAACACGCTCCACTGGAGCGGGGCCGTCGAGCTCCTCGTCGTGGAACAGTGGATCGAAATCGGGTGCGGCGCCGCCGGCCGCTTCTACCAGCCGGTCCTTCGCCGCGATGGCCTCGGCCAGGTCCACCGCGGTGGCCAGCTTGCCGGAGGACTGGCACAGCACCTCGGCGCTGTGCCCGGCCAGCACGGTAGCGGCGGGCGAGTCACCCGCGAGCACCACGCTGCGTTGCTGCATGCGCGCGGCCAATGTCTTGGCGGGGTTGTGGAAGACCTCATTACGTGGACCGTCGCGCAGTGCTTCCGCGTCCAAGCGGTCGGCCAGTTCGGTGAGCTCGGGAACCGCACCGCCGGTACGTATGGGGTCGACCGCGCGTAATACCGCGATTCCGGCGGCAAGGAAACGGAGGAGGCGGTTGTGCCCGAGTACCTGCACCCTTGGTTCGAGCAGGGCAGCGCGGCCTGCCATGACAGTACGCAGCGGTCCTTCATGCGGTGCCGCGACCACCACCTCGGCGCCACGGCGCAGCGCCCGGTCCACAGCGTCGATCAATCGAGGGTCACCCGAGTCGTCGCCGGAGACAAGCACCACATCCAGCGGGCCGACCCATGGCGGTAGCGCGGTGACCGGGACGATGGGCAGACTTGCGTGGTCACCGAGGGTGGCGACCAGGAGCCCGGCGGCACGAGTGGCACGTCCGGCACCGGAGACCAGCACCACGCTGCGTGGCCGAAGATCGGTCAGATGAGCCAACGTGTCCTCACTGACAGCCGCCGCGGTGGCGCGCACCTGGGCGCCACCGGAGGCGGCCGAGCGTAGGGCGCCGCCGGTATCCGCTGCTTCGAGTGAAGCGGCATCGTCGAGGTCGAGCACCGGTGTTCCAGCGATCATCGGGCGTCCCACCTCCCCTCATCGCGCTGTATCTTTTCCGCCCCCGTGTTCGTCCAGCTCGGTTGCCGCATCGTACGAGAGCGGGGCGAATCCACGGCCTGTGATTCCACTATTCCAGTCAGGAGCGCACGATGTTGAGGATCTCGGTCACGAGTGCGTCTACTTCCCCCGCCGAGCGGGCCTCGACGTTCAACCTGAGCAGTGGCTCGGTATTCGACGCACGCAGGTTGAACCAGGCGTTGTCGGCCAGTTGTACCGTCACCCCGTCCAGTCGGTCCACCGAATGCGCCCGGTCGGTGAATGCCTCGATCACGGCCAGCGTCCGCTCGTCGGCATCGGACACGGTGGAGTTGATCTCGCCGGAGGCCGCGTAGTTGGTGTACGACGACATCAGTTCCGATATCGTCCGGTCCTTCTCGCCGAGCGCGGCCAGTACGTGCAGCGCGGCGAGCATACCGGAATCAGCGCCCCAGAAGTCCCGGAAGTAGTAGTGCGCGGAATGCTCGCCGCCGAAGACGGCCCCGGTGGCAGCCATCTCCTGTTTGATGAACGAGTGGCCGACCCTGGTACGTACCGGGGTTCCGCCGAGTTCGTGTACCAGCTCGGGCACCGCGCGCGAGGTGATCAGGTTGTGGATGATCACCGCGCCCGGCTCTTCGGCGAGTTCCCGTTCGGCGACGAGGGCGGTGATCGCCGATGGTGACACCGGATCGCCGTTCTGGTCGACGACGAAGCAGCGGTCGGCGTCGCCGTCGAAGGCGAGGCCGATATCCGCGCCCGCGTCCTGGACCAGCTTCTGCAGATCCACCAGGTTCGCCGGGTCCAGCGGGTTGGCCTCGTGGTTCGGGAAACTACCGTCCAGTTCGAAATACAGTGGCGCGATGGTCACCTGCGGCAGTGCGCCGAGTACCGCGGGAACGGTGTGGCCACCCATGCCGTTGCCCGCGTCCACGGCGATGGTGAGCGGGCGGATATCGCCGAGATCCACCAGACTGCGCAGGAAGGCCGCGTAGTCGGCCAGCAGATCGAGTTCTGTCGAGGTACCGCGGGCGCCGGGGTACTCGGGTACGCCCGCGATCAATTCGTTCTTGATGTCGGCCAAGCCGGTGTCCTGGCCGACCGGAAGCGCCTTGGCCCGGCACATCTTGATGCCGTTGTAGCGGGCCGGGTTGTGGCTCGCGGTGAACATGGCACCTGGACAGTCCAGATGCCCGGAGGCGAAATACAACTGGTCGGTCGAGGCGAGGCCGATGTGCACCACATCGAGCCCCTGACCGAGCACGCCGTCGGCGAAGGCGGCCGAGAGCCCGGGCGAGGAGTCCCGCATATCGTGTCCGATGACGATTCGGCCCGCGCCCTCCGCGCGCATCAGCCGGGCGAAGGACGCACCGACATCCTCGACGAATTCCGCGTCGATCTGATCACCGACCACACCGCGAACGTCGTAAGCCTTGATCACCGCGTTTACGAACTCGGCGGAGCGAGCGACTGTCATGCCCAACACCCTAGTGGTTGCGCTGGGCCGGTCCGACACCGTCCCGGTCCGATCAGGACGGTGGGTCCGGAAGAACGCGCAGATGGCCGCGGCGACCGGTGCGGCCGGTACGGGTGGTGCGGGGTTGGGGCGCGTAGTCCTGGTAGCCGCGCTGCTCGCGTTCGGGTGGCCTGCGCCGCAGCCCGGCCTCCCGCACAGCTTCGGCGAGCGCGGTCAGATCGTCGTCATCCGGTGTGCTGGAGGAGAATCCGCCCTCATGGCGAACCATCTCCCAGCCCTTCGGCGCGGTAATCCGTGAGCCGTGTGTCGCGCAGAGATCCCAGGAGTGTGGTTCGGCGACTGTCGCGAGTGGTCCGACCACCGCCGTCGAATCCGAGTACACATAGGTGAGCGTCGCGACAGCCGGATTCTTACAGCCAGGTCGGCAGCAACGACGCATGGGAAGCACGCCGATGAGAGTAACCGCCCCGGCCTGTCGATGGGGACAGACACGCTCGAAGAATCTCGGTCCGCGCTCATCCGGCGTCCGGATCGATCACATCCGGGTCGACGCCGAGGTAGGTCGCGACCTGTTGGACCAGTACCTCGCGCAGCAGGTCGAGGAGATCTTCCGGATCGTCGGCACGGAGTTCGAGTGGTTTGCGGAACAGCACTATCCGTGCGCGGGTAGCCGTGCCGTGCCGGTCGACGCCTGCCGGGATGAGCCGAGACAGCGGTACCGGACCGTCGGCGACGACCTCATCCGGCCAGGTGACCGAATCCGGGTGCAGCGGACGAATCTTCGGCACATCATCGACGGCGATATCGAGTTTGGTGAGGCGGTCGTGCCAGCGGGTGTCCAACGGAGCGAACGCCTCCAGCACCAGTCGGTCGAATTTCTGGCCGCGGGTCCGCCACGCCGGCACGGTCGGCGGCAGCATCGGACCGCGTACCCCACGGCCGCGACGGGTCACGGACCGTGCGGTCGGTGGTCGGCGCTTACGGGAACGTGCCATGACACAGAATCTAGGCCAGGTCCCTCGATCAGCCGGTATCGAGTCGGGAGATCCGCCGGAGTCATATCGCGTGCGCTCGGAGCCGCTCGCCCCGCCAGGGCGACTCCGAGCGCACGCGGATGTCCGTCAGCCGATACCGCGCTTGAGTCTGCGGCGCTCCCGTTCGGAGAGTCCACCCCAGATACCGAAACGCTCATCGTGCGCGAGCGCGTACTCCAGGCATTCGTCGCGTACCTCGCAGCCCATGCAGATCCGTTTCGCCTCGCGGGTCGAGCCGCCCTTCTCCGGGAAGAACGCCTCCGGATCGGTCTGCGCGCACAGGGCACGCTCCTGCCATTGTTCTTCGATGGAGTCGAACATTTCGTCGAAGCCGACCGCCACCAGATTGAGCTGAGGGGCCGCGACTCCGTCACCCCCCTCCAAGTCCTTCCGGCCGTTGTCTGCGCAGACGCCACGTGCTGCGCCTGCTGTGGAATCGGTCGGCGAGACCATCTCGTTGGCCATCGCTCCGCCTCCTCACTGTGTGTTAGCGCAGAATGATTCTTTCCGTCGGACCAACGTGTGCGCCGACGGCCATACCCCGCGACGTTGTCCCGCGGACGCCTCCGAGCTTGTCATCCCGATGCTCGCCATCTCGCCGATACTCATCATCCGATGCGAACATCTGTTCGAAAAACTGCTCGCGCCTTGACCTTCCGCGCGAGCCCGGAATGACATGACTGTGATTAGACACGCCGGAAGTGTCGATGGTCAAGCCGCCGACGCTATTCCGTTACTATCCGCAGCCGCATTCCGAACCGATCTTGTTCAGTGTAGTAGCAAATGGATGGCAAATTGACTGTGAATCGAACCTGTCGTGTCAACGCATAGGCTGTGTGGATGTGACTGGACAACAAGCGGACACCACGACTGCGCGTGGACCCCGGGTCGCCGTCCTTGTCGGTGGTGTCGGTGGTGCGCGTTTTCTTCGTGGCGTCAGGGAACTACTGCCCGAGGCGGACGTCTCCGCGATCGTCAACGTCGGTGACGACGTCTGGATGCACGGTCTTCGGATCTGTCCTGACCTCGACACCTGCATGTATACCTTGGGTGGCGGTATCGATGTCGAGCGGGGCTGGGGTCGGGCCGGTGAGACCTGGCACGTCAAGGAAGAACTCGCGAAGTATCGCGCTCAGCCGGACTGGTTCGGCTTGGGGGACCGCGATATCGCCACGCATCTGGTTCGGACCGAAATGTTACGCGCCGGGTACCGGCTGTCCGCGGTCACCGAGGCGCTGTGTAATCGGTGGCAACCCGGTGTGAAACTGATCCCGGCAACTGACGATCGGTGTGAAACCCACGTCATTGTCTCGGATCCGGACAACCCTGGCGAACGGCGCGCGATCCATTTCGAGGAGTGGTGGGTTCGGTACCGTGCGAACATCGATACCCATGGATTCGTCACAATTGGTGCTGATGAAGCGAAACCAGCGCCAAATGTGATAGAGATCATAGAATCCGCCGATGTGGTCTTGCTCGCGCCCTCGAACCCTGTCGTGAGCATCGGCGCCATCCTCGCGGTGCCCGGTATTCGCGGCGCTCTGCGCACCACCGCGGCCAAGGTGATCGGCGTATCCGGTGTCATCGATGGAAAGCCACTGCGTGGCATGGCCGATGAGTGCTTGTCGGTACTCGGGGTGGAGACCACGGCCGAGGCGATCGGCCGATACTATGGCGCCCGCTCGGCGACCGGCATTCTGGACGGCTGGCTGATCCACAGCACCGATACCGCCCAGGTGCCAGGTGTCGAGGTGCGCAGTGTGCCCCTATTGATGACCGACCCGCCGACCACCGCCGAAATGGTGCGTCAGGCACTGGATCTCGCTGGAGTCGAGCTGTGACCATACCGAGCGACCACGCGGCGCGGGAATTGCGTATCCTGCCCATCACCGGACTTCCGGAATTCCGGCCCGGTGCGGATCTCGCCGAACATATCGCGCGGTGTGCCCCCTGGCTGGCCGATGGTGACGTGCTCGTGGTCACCAGCAAGATCGTCGCGAAGGTCGAAGGGCGTATCGTGTCCGCGCCGCTGGATCCGGAGGAACGCGATATCGCGCGGCGCGGGCTCGTCGACCAGGAGGCGGTGCGGGTGCTCGCACGTAAGGGCCGTACCTTGATCACCGAGAACAAGCTCGGCATCGTGCAGGCGGCTTCCGGGGTCGACGGTTCGAATGTCGAGCAGGGGGAATTGGTTCTGCTGCCTGCCGACCCGGACGCCAGTGCCGAAGCGCTGCGTGCCGCGCTGGCAGAACGGTTGGGGGTGACGGTCGCGGTGGTCATCACCGACACCATGGGCCGCGCATGGCGCCATGGACAGACCGACGCGGCCGTCGGTGCGGCGGGGTTGCGGGTATTGCACGATTACGCGGGCGCGGTCGACGGTCAGGGCAATGAGCTACAGGTAACCCAGGTCGCTGTGGCCGACGAACTGGCTGCCGCCGCGGACCTGGTGAAGGGCAAGCTCAGTGGCGTGCCGGTCGCGGTGGTGCGTGGACTGTCGATCGACGACGACGGGTCCACCGCCACTGATCTGCTGCGCCGCGGTGCCGAGGACCTGTTCTGGCTCGGTACCGCGGAGGCCATCGAACAAGGGCGGCGCGAGGCGGTCCTGTTGCGTCGCTCGATCCGGCAGTTCGCCGATGAACCGGTGGATCCGGCGCGTATCCGGGCCGCGGTGTCCGTCGCGTTGACCGCGCCCGCACCGCATCACACCCGGCCGGTGCGGTTCGTCTGGCTCCGTGCGCCCGGCCTGCGGGACAGGCTGTTGGCGGAAATGGCGCAGCAGTGGCGTGCCGATCTCGCCGCCGACGGGCTTACGCCGGAGCGGATAGAGCGCCGGGTATCCCGTGGCCGCATCCTTTTCGATGCTCCCGAAGTGATCATCCCGTTTTGTGTGCCGGACGGCGCGCACGATTATCCGGATGAGCGTCGGCGGGCCTGCGAGCGCACCATGTTCACTGTCGCGGTCGGCGCGGCTGTGCAGGGTTTGCTCGTCGCTCTGGCCACAGAAGGGCTCGGCAGCTGCTGGATCGGGTCGACCATTTTCGCACCGGAACTCACCCGCGACATCCTCGGTTTGGCAGGCGACTGGAATCCCTTGGGTGCTATCGCGATCGGGCATCCGCTGGAAGAGCCGGCCCCGCGGCCCGCGCCGGACGCCGGTTCCGGGCTGATCGAACTATGAGGGCATTCGGGGTGGGGGGAGGTGGCCGGTGAGTGCGGCATCGTTGCATGCCTCGGCGACGAGCTTGCTCGAAACCTGGCGTCCGGACACCGATGCGGATCGATCATTACGCGAAGCCATGCTGGCATTCCTCGGCTCGGCACCAGGCGGGTGTTTACGTGCGCACGCGCCAGGGCATATCACCGCCTCCGCGGTGGTCTTCTCGCATGATGGGCGCGAGGTGCTGTTGACCTTGCATCCGCGGGTAGGCCGGTGGATCCAGCTCGGCGGGCATTGCGAGGAACGCGATGACACGGTCGCCGATGCCGCCCTGCGCGAAGCGATAGAGGAATCCGGTATCACGGAGCTGCGGTTGGTGCCGGGATTGTATGGTGCCCAGGCGCATCCGATCACCTGCTCGCTCGGTGTGCCTACCAGGCACCTGGATCTGTTGTTCCGGATCGTCGCCCCGGAAGGGGCGGTGCCGGTGCGCAGCAGCGAGTCCACCGATCTGCGCTGGTGGCCGGTCGACGCGCTACCCGAGGACGCCGACGTTCTGCTGCGCTGAGCTATGACCGAATCGAATAACGGGCCTCAGGGGTACCACACCGTGTGGTGCCCCTGAGGCCCGTGCCGAGCTCTGCCATCGTGCAGATTTACAAATTCATAAATTTGTCTAGACAAACGACAAATATGCGCCTACTGTCCACTTTAGAAGTAATGCACATCACAGTTGTGGTGCTGTAGATGGGAGGCGTCGATGTCGACGGAAGCGGTGCGCCCGATAGAGATGGTTACCTCGGTAGCCGCGGAGAAGGCGGACAGAACCACGGGACGGGTCGAGGTACCCGCATGGCGGGACGGCAAGCGCTATCTGTGGCTATGGGGGCTGTTCGCGCCTGCCGGTCTTTTCACGATCACCCTCCCGCTGATCTGGGCATTCAATGAACTCGGTTGGTACGGCCTGGCTCAGGTGCCGTTCTGGCTCGGGCCGATCCTGATCTACCTGCTGATCCCGCTGGCCGACCTCTTCTTCGGTCCGGACGGCTCCAATCCACCCGATGAGGTGATGGAGTACTTGGAGAACGACAAGTACTACCGCTACCTCACCTATCTGTACCTGCCGTTCCAGTACGCGACGTTGATCATGGCCGCCTATCTGCTCACCGCCGATAACCTGAGCTGGCTCGGTATAGACGGTGGTCTGCACCTGGTGGACAAGATCGGCTTGGCGCTCACGGTCGGTCTCATCGGTGGCGTCGGTATCAATACCGCGCATGAACTCGGCCACAAGAAGGTGAACCTGGAACGCTGGCTTTCGCGCATCGCCTTGGCGCAGTCGTTCTACGGGCACTTCTACATCGAGCACAACCGCGGCCACCATGTCCGGGTCGCGACGCCGGAGGATCCGGCCAGTTCCCGAGTGGGTGAGACATTCTGGGCCTTCTTGCCGCGCACCGTATGGGGCAGCCTGAAATCGGCCTGGCGGCTGGAGAAGACCCGTCTGCAGCGGCTCGGCATACGGCCGTGGAGTCTGCGGAACGAGGTACTCGTTGCCTGGTCGATGTCGGCAGTGCTGTACGCGGCGTTGCTCGCGGTATTCGGCCTCGGTTTGCTGCCCTATCTGGTGCTACAAGCCGTGTTCGCGTTCAGCTTGTTGGAGGCGGTCAACTATTTGGAGCACTATGGTCTGGCGCGGCAGCGCACGCCGAGTGGACGTTATGAGCGGCCCGCCCCGGTGCACAGCTGGAACAGCGACCATATCGTCACCAATATCTTCCTGTATCACTTGCAACGGCACAGTGACCACCACGCCTATCCGACCCGGCGTTATCAGACGCTGCGTAGCTGGGATGGTGCGCCCAACTTGCCGAGCGGTTACGCCAGCATGGTGCTGCTCGCCTATGTCCCGCCCCTGTGGCGTCGGGTCATGGACAAGCGGGTGCTGGCTCACTATGACGGTGATATCACCCGCGCGAACATAGCTCCCGCCAAACGGGACAAGGTGCTCGCGCACTATGGCACCGCTGCCACCCAGGAGGGTTCCGCTCATGCTGGAAGAGACACAGTATGAGAATCGGATCTGGAGCAGGCGGCGGAGTGTGGTCACGCGAGGTCTCGTTCATGCTGAATGGAGCGCAGTATGAACGATCAGGCCTGGATGCGGCAGTGAAGCGTGGTCACGCGGGGCCCCGCTCATGCTGAATGGAGCACAGCATGAGCGGGCAGGCCTTGGATGCGGTGGTGAAGAATGGTCACACAGAGTCGCTGTTCTCATGGCGTGGGGTGTTCATATGGAAAGGGGTTCGTTATGAGTGCGTATCGCTGTCCGGTGTGTGATTATGTTTTCGATGAGGTGAAAGGTGCTCCGCACGAGGGTTTTCCGCCGGGCACTCGGTGGGAGGGGGTGCCGAATGATTGGTGTTGTCCTGATTGCGGGGTGCGGGAGAAGGTCGATTTCGAGCGGGTAGGGGTTGGGCTGTGAACGAGTACAAGCTTTATCAGTGTATTCAGTGTGGTTTCGAGTATGACGAGGCCGTGGGTTGGCCGGAGGATGGTATCGGGCCGGGTACTCGGTGGGAAGATGTTCCTGATGACTGGACGTGTCCGGATTGTGGTGCGACCAAGTCGGATTTCTATATGGTCGAAATCGAGCGGTCGTGAGGTTTTGACGGTGTGGGGTGCTCGTGACAGTGTCGCGGGTATGCCGCGTAATGGAGTGAGGGTTCGTTATCAGGAGGCTGCGCGGGGGTTGCTGCGGTCGTCGGTTCTGGATGTGATGCGTGAGTTGCTCACCGAGCGGGATTGGTCGAAGATCACTTTGGGTGATATCGCGGCGGGGGCTGGGGTGAGCAGGCAGACGCTGTATAACGAGTTCGGTTCGCGTAGTGGTCTGGCGCAGGCGTATGCGTTGCGGTTGGCTGATGATCTGGTTGATCATGTGGAGGCGGGGATCGTGGGGAATGTCGATGACGTTCATGTGGCGTTGCGTGATGGTGTGGCGAATTTCTTCGTGGACGCGGCTGTGGATCCTTTGGTGCGGTCGTTGGTCGCCGGTGAGGCGAAGCTGGATTTGTTGCGGTTGATCACGCTTGATGCGGGTCCGTTGCTCGAGCAGGCGACGGGGCGGTTGTCGCGGGCTTTTCAGCACAGTTGGATGGCGATGACGGCTGCTGAGTCGGATGTGATCGCGCATGCGTTGGTGCGTATCGCGCTGAGTTATATCCCGACGCCGCCGAGTCCGGAGCGGGACGCACCTACGGAGTTGAGTGTGTTGTTGAGTCCTTATGTCGAAGCGGTCCGTGCCGCGCGGGCGCAGCGCTGAACTGTTCGTGGTCACCGGTCGGGGTGCGCGATACCCACACCCACCGGAAACTGTGACTCACGATCTGTGATCGATATCGCAATCTGGTGACAATCAGGGGCATAGCGGACTAAAAGTCTGCCAGTATGCTCAGTCGTCGGAATCAGATCTTTATCTAGTGGGGCACAGTGCGAACGGTTGCCAGATCAACGGGCACGCCCGATCCCAAACGTTATCTGTGGCCTCTGGGGCTGATCGCACCCATGTCAGCATTGCTACCCTCGCAGCTGGTGTACCGGACGGGTGCCGAGATCTTCTGGTGGAGCGGCCCGATCGTCGTGCTGATCCTTATTCCGCTGCTGGACCTGGCCATAGGAGTGGACGGCAACAACCCGAGGGATGAGGACTACGAGCTGCTGTCCAATGATCGCTACTACCGGTGGTGTACCTATCTGATGATCCCGGTTCTGCTGCTCGCGCTGGTGATCGCAGGTTCCATGTTGGCCGGTGACGAGCTGAGCGTGATCGACAAGCTCGGTCTGGCGGTCACTCTTGGATTCGCCGGTGGCATCGGTATCAACGCCGCCCACGAACTGGGTCATCGATCCGAGCAGTTGGAGCGCTGGTTGTCCAAGATCGCCCTCGCCCAGTCCGGCTATGGGCACTTTTTCGTCGAACACAATCGCGGCCACCATATGCGAGTGGCGACCCCGGAGGACCCGGCCAGCGCCAGGCTGGGGGAGTCGCTGTGGGAGTTCCTGCCGCGGAGTGTGTCCGGAGGTTTCCGTTCGGCGATCGTCCTGGAGCGCGAGCGGCTCGCGCGTAAGGGTAAGGGCTGGTGGAGTGTCGACAACCATATTCTGCAGGCGTGGTCGATGACTGTGGTGCTGTACGGCGCCCTGGTCGTAGCATTCGGTTACCAGGTACTGCCGTGGCTGGTGCTGCAGGCGGTGGTCGGCTTCAGCGTGCTGGAGACGGTGAACTATATCGAGCACTACGGCCTGCTGCGGGCGCGCCGCCCGGACGGCAGATACCTGCGTTGCTCGCCGCGCGACAGCTGGAACAGCGACCACCTGGTGACCAATATCTTCTTGTTCCACTTGCAGCGCCACAGCGATCATCACGCCAACCCAGGCCGTCGCTATCAGACGTTGCGCACCTCGGAGCAGGCGCCACAACTGCCTGCGGGGTACGCCGCCATGATCGTGCTCGCCGCTATCCCGCCATTATGGCGGCGGGTGATGGACACGCGTGTTCTCGCCCATTACGGCGGTGATGTGACACTGGCGAATATCCATCCGCGTAAGCGGCACCGGATCCTCGCGGCGCATGGAGTGGCCGCGTAGCTCATATCTCGCCGCGCGTTGGTCAGGTAGTCCTCCAGGCTCGCCCGGATCCGTTCGTCCAGCATTTTCGCGCTTGCAAATCATTTAACTTGCCTTTGCGAACTGAATGATTTGTATAGCCGGAAGATCAGGTATCGGATTAAAGTTCGCTTGGGGTGATGCGAATCTCGTATTTAACGCTGCTCGGATGGTGGTAGGCAATGGTATTCAACCAGGCGGTTGATACGGAGCCGCGGAGAGCGAACCGATCCGTGCAGCTGGTCGGCGGGGCTGTTCGGCGTGATCCCAAGCGCTATCTGTGGCTGGGCGGGCTGGCACGGCAGCGCACACCGAGCGGGCGCTATGAGCGGCCCGGCCGGCGACACAGCTGGAACAGCGACCGTATCCTCGGCAGGATCCTCCTCTACCACCTGCCACGGCGCAGTGACCATCACGCTTATCCGACCCTGCGCTATCAGCTCGGGAAGAACAGGGATGATGCACCGATCCGGCAGGCTACTCAACCATGATGTTGCTCGTCCAGATACCGCCGCTGTGGTTTCGCATCATGGACAAGCGGGTGCTCGCGCACTACGACGGCGATATCACCCGCGCCGATATGGATCCAGCCGAACGGGATAAAGTGCTCGCTCGCTACGGTGCAGTCGGTGTCGAGTCGATCCCCTAGGGCCTGGAAAGGGGTTCGTTATGAGTGCGTATCGCTGTCCGATGTGTGATTATGTTTTGATGAGGTGAAAAATTCTCCGCATGAGGGTTTTCTGCCGGGTATCCGGTGGGAGGGGGTGCGGGAGAAGGTCGATTTCGAGCGGGTAGGGGTTGGGCTGTGAACGAGTACAAGCTTTATCAGTGTATTCAGTGTGGTTTCGAGTATGACGAGGCTGTGGGTTGGCCGGAGGATGGTATCGGGCCGGGTACTCGGTGGGAAGATGTTCCTGATGACTGGACGTGTCCGGATTGTGGTGCGACCAAGTCGGATTTCTATATGGTCGAAATCGAGCGGTCGTGAGGTTTTGACGGTGTGGGGTGCTCGTGACAGTGTCGCGGGTATGCCGCGTAATGGAGTGAGGGTTCGTTATCAGGAGGCTGCGCGGGGGTTGCTGCGGTCGTCGGTTCTGGATGTGATGCGTGAGTTGCTCACCGAGCGGGATTGGTCGAAGATCACTTTGGGTGATATCGCGGCGGGGGCTGGGGTGAGCAGGCAGACGCTGTATAACGAGTTCGGTTCGCGTAGTGGTCTGGCGCAGGCGTATGCGTTGCGGTTGGCTGATGATCTGGTTGATCATGTGGAGGCGGGGATCGTGGGGAATGTCGATGACGTTCATGTGGCGTTGCGTGATGGTGTGGCGAATTTCTTCGTGGACGCGGCTGTGGATCCTTTGGTGCGGTCGTTGGTCGCCGGTGAGGCGAAGCTGGATTTGTTGCGGTTGATCACGCTTGATGCGGGTCCGTTGCTCGAGCAGGCGACGGGGCGGTTGTCGCGGGCTTTTCAGCACAGTTGGATGGCGATGACGGCTGCTGAGTCGGATGTGATCGCGCATGCGTTGGTGCGTATCGCGCTGAGTTATATCCCGACGCCGCCGAGTCCGGAGCGGGACGCACCTACGGAGTTGAGTGTGTTGTTGAGTCCTTATGTCGAAGCGGTCCGTGCCGCGCGGGCGCAGCGCTGAACTGTTCGTGGTCACCGGTCGGGGTGCGCGATACCCACACCCACCGGAAACGGACTGTCGCCGTAGGCGCCATGGCTGCCCGCAGGATACGCCGCGATGCTCGTGCGCGCCGCTATCCCGCTGTTATGGGGTGAGTGATGGATGCGTGCGTTCTCGCCCATCGCGGTGGTGTTGTGCCGCAGGCGAATACTCAGCCGCGTAAGCGGCACCGGATCCGCGCGGCGCACGGAGCGGCCGCGTAGCCCATATCCGTCCCGTGAGGACTAGCCTTGCCTTGGTACTTTGCCGAACCAGGAGAGGCTGATGACCACCTCAGAAATTCCCGCACGCACGTCGTTGACCACCGATGTCCGCAACGGCATCGATTACAAGGTGGCAGATCTGTCACTGGCCGAATTCGGCCGCAAGGAGATCCGTCTCGCCGAACACGAGATGCCCGGTTTGATGGCACTGCGCCGTGAGTATGCCGAGGTACGCCCGTTGCAGGGGGCGCGTATCTCCGGCTCGTTGCATATGACCGTGCAGACCGCCGTGCTGATCGAGACGCTGACGGCGTTGGGCGCTCAGGTGCGCTGGGCCTCGTGCAATATCTTCTCCACCCAGGACCACGCGGCGGCCGCGGTGGTGGTCGGCCCGCACGGCACCGTCGAGGAGCCCGAGGGTGTTCCGGTATTCGCCTGGAAGGGCGAGACCCTGGAGGAATACTGGTGGGCTGCCGAGCAGATGCTCACCTGGCCGGGGGAGCCGGCCAATATGATCCTCGACGATGGTGGCGATGCCACCATGCTCGTGCTGCGCGGCGCGCAGTTCGAGAAGGCCGGTGTGGTGCCGCCGGAGGACGAGGAGCACTCGGCCGAATACAAGGTGTTCCTCGCATTGCTGCGGGAGCGGTTCGAGACCGACAAAGGTAAGTGGAACACGATCGCTCAGTCGGTCCGCGGTGTCACCGAAGAGACCACTACCGGTGTGCTGCGGCTCTATCAGTTCGCGACGTCGGGCGAGCTGGTGTTCCCGGCGATCAACGTCAACGACTCGGTGACCAAGAGCAAATTCGACAACAAGTACGGCACCCGCCACTCGCTGATCGACGGCATCAACCGCGGTACCGATGTGCTCATCGGTGGTAAGAAGATATTGATCTGTGGCTATGGGGATGTGGGTAAGGGCTGCGCGGAATCGCTGGCCGGGCAGGGTGCCCGGGTGCAGATCACCGAGATCGATCCGATCAACGCACTGCAGGCGCTTATGGACGGCTACGACGTGGTGACCGTGGAGAAGGCGATCGGCGAGGCCGATATCGTCATCACCGCGACCGGGAACAAGGACATCATCACCCTCGACCATATGAAGGCGATGAAGGACCAGGCCATTCTCGGCAATATCGGCCACTTCGACAACGAGATCGATATGGCGGCGCTGGAGCGTTCCGGCGCAACGAAATTGGCGATCAAGCCGCAGGTCGACCTGTGGAGTTTCGGGGATACCGGCCGCTCGATCCTGGTGCTGTCGGAAGGGCGCCTGCTCAATCTCGGTAATGCGACCGGGCACCCCTCGTTCGTGATGTCGAACAGCTTCTCCAATCAGGTGATCGCGCAGATCGAGCTGTGGACAAAGCCCGAACAGTACGACAATGAGGTCTACCGCCTGCCGAAGCATCTGGACGAGAAGGTCGCGCGGATCCATGTCGAGGCGCTCGGTGGTGAGCTGACCAAGCTCACCAAGGACCAGGCCGAGTACATCGGCGTGGACGTGGAGGGCCCGTACAAGCCGGAGCACTACCGCTACTGAGCCGGACCGAGCGTCCCGCCCGCCGACGGCGGGCGGGACCGCGGTCGCCACTCTCCCGAGTCGTGTCCGTGGCCGAGTGGAGGCGGGAATCCGCACTGATCAGTCCCCGTCGGCGGGGAACGGGACGCGGGGTACCCTGCCTGGCTATGGGAGTGCTGATTGCGGTCGAAGGCCTCGACGGCGCGGGCAAGCGGACATTGATCGACCGAGTCCACGCCGAGCTGCGTGGGCACGGGGTGCGTGTCGCTACGCTGGCTTTCCCGCGCTACCGGGTCTCGGTGCATGCCGACCTCGCCGCAGAGGCGTTGCGCGGCGCACACGGTGATCTCGCCGATTCGGTCAGCGGTATGGCGGTACTCTTCGCGCTCGACCGGGCGGGTGCCCGTGACGAGTTGGCGAAGCTGTTGGCCGACAACGATATTGTGCTGCTCGACCGCTATGTCGCCTCCAATGCCGCCTACTCGGCCGCCCGGCTCGGACAGTCGGCGGACGGTGAAATCGTGGCCTGGGTCGGTGAATTGGAATTCGGCAGATTCGCCATGCCCGAACCCGCGCTGCAGGTGCTGCTGGATGTCCCCACCGAGCTTGCGACCGAGCGTGCCCGCAAGCGAGGCCAACTCGACGCGGCCCGTGCGCTCGATGCCTACGAGCGCGACGGCGGTCTGCAGCACCGAACCGGCGCGGTGTACCGTGAGCTGGCCGAACGCGGCTGGTACGGACCCTGGCTGATATACCGATCCAGTGACGATCCCGCCGCGTTGGCCGCGCGGATCGCCGAAATCGGTGGCCGGTGAGGTTGGCTGTGTCCTGGGTTCGGCACGAGTGTTGGCGTGGCGGCCCGATCTTGGCCTGGGAGATGACAACATAGTAATTATGAAGCCGAAGATTCTGGTCGTCGACGACGATATGGCACTCGCTGAGATGCTGACGATCGTCTTACGCGGGGAAGGGTTCGACCCGCATGTGGTCGGCGACGGCACACAGGCCCTGGCCGCAGTGCGCGAGATCCGCCCGGACCTGGTGTTGCTGGACCTGATGCTGCCCGGTATGAACGGTATCGATGTATGCCGGGTGCTGCGGGCCGACTCCGGGGTTCCGATCGTGATGCTCACAGCCAAGACCGATACGGTCGACGTTGTGCTCGGTCTGGAATCGGGCGCCGACGATTACATCGTCAAACCCTTCAAGCCGAAGGAACTCGTCGCCCGTGTCCGGGCTCGCCTGCGGCGTACCGAGGAGGAGCCCGCCGAGCTGCTTTCGATCGCGGATATCGTGATCGATGTGCCCGCGCACAAAGTCAGCCGCGGCGGCGCGCAGATCTCGCTGACGCCGCTGGAGTTCGATCTGCTCGTCGCATTGGCTCGTAAGCCGCGTCAGGTGTTCACCCGTGAGGTCCTGCTCGAGCAGGTCTGGGGGTATCGGCATGCCGCCGATACCCGGCTGGTGAATGTCCATGTGCAGCGGCTGCGGGCGAAGGTCGAGAAGGATCCGGAGAATCCGGAGATCGTGCTGACCGTCCGCGGTGTCGGCTACAAGGCCGGACCACCGTGATCCGCTCTGAGCCGAGGGCCCGGAGGCGGTAGCTTGGGTGACCACGACGGCCCTCGTATCGGCCGGAGATCAGGTTCCGGTGGTGTGATCGCGCGTTCTCGCCGATCACTGGCATCGGCGGCGGCCTGGTTCCAAGCGGTCGGCACTGCCTTGGGGCATCTCTGGCGCCGGTCGCTGCAGTTACGTGTCATCGTGTCGACGCTGACTCTGTCGCTGATCGTCATCACATTTCTCGGTGTGGTATTGATCGGGCAGATCACCGACCGGTTACTCGACGCCAAGATCAACGCGGCGGTCGAGGAGATGGACCAGGCCCGCAATACGGTGGAAGGCCAGCTCGTCGGCGTACACGACATCGGTACCCAGCCGCAGCGGATGGAGGATGCCCGCAATGCGCTGTCCAATCGCAGCGCTACCGGTCAAGCTCTGGGTGCCGCGGATAGTTTCGATGCGGCACTGAGCGTTATCGGCGGTATGCCGCCCCAGCAGATCTCTATCGGCCCGATCCAGGAGATCCCCGATCAGTTGCGCCGATTCGTCCAGCGCAACCAGGTCAGTTATCAGTTCGCCACGGTTGTCGACGCGGATGGCTACAGTGGCCGGGCGCTGCTGATCGGTAGTCCGAGCACCGAGATCCCGACTCTGGAGATCTACCTGATCTTCCCGCTGGCCAATGAGGAGCGCAGCCTGGCGCTGATGCGCGGCACCATGTTGGCTGGCGGCATCGTGCTACTGGTGTTACTCGCCGCGATCACCGCGCTGGTCACCAGACAGGTGGTCCTGCCGATCCGTTCCGCGGCGCGAATCGCCGGTCGGTTCGCCGATGGCAGGCTCAAAGAACGCATGCTGGTGCGGGGCGAGGACGATATGGCGCGGCTGGCTCAGGCGTTCAATGAGATGGCCGAGAGTTTGTCCAACCAGATCACCCAGCTGGAGGAGTTCGGCAATCTACAACGCCGGTTCACCTCAGATGTCAGTCATGAGCTGCGTACCCCGCTCACCACAGTGCGGATGGCCGCCGATCTGATCCACAGTAGTAGCGACGACCTCGACCCCACCTTGGCTCGCAGTGCCGAGCTGCTGGTCAACGAGCTGGACCGGTTCGAGAGTCTGCTCAACGACCTGCTGGAGATCAGTCGCCACGATGCGGGTGTCGCCGAACTCCAGGTCGAATCACTCGACGTGCGGATGTGCGCGCGGGCGGCGATCTCCACCGTGCGGCATCTGGCCAAAGACGCCGGCATCGAGATGATCACGGATTTGCCGGAGGAGCCCCTGGTCGCCGAGGTCGATCCGCGCCGGGTGGAAAGGGTGCTGCGGAATCTGCTCGCCAACGCGATCGATCACAGCGAAGGCAAACCGGTGCTGATCCGGATGCGTGGCGATGCCGCCGCCAATGCGGTCGCCGTCGTGGTGCGTGATCAAGGTGTCGGTTTGCGACCTGGCGAGGAGAAACTGGTCTTCAACCGGTTCTGGCGCTCGGATCCGTCCCGGATGCGTCGTTCCGGTGGTACCGGCCTCGGCCTGTCGATCAGTGTGGAGGACACCAATCTGCACGAGGGCAAACTCGAGGCGTGGGGTGAGATCGGGGTCGGCGCCTGCTTCCGTCTGACGCTCCCGTTGGTGCGTGGCAAGAAACTCGGCCCGAGCCCGTTGTCGCTGGAACCTCCGCGCAGGTCGATGCGTACGGTCGAGCAGGAGTCATCCGCTGATCGGGGCGTTCTGGCGAAGGACGCCATCGAGCCGGACGCGGCCGAGGCGGCGGATCATCGTCCTGCCCCCACGCATCCCCCGACCGATGATACGATCGGCCTTTCTGATGAAGCTCCGCCCGCGGATGCGCCTGTGTCCGGCTCGAACGGATCACAGGTGGCCGATTCGGCACAGGCCGATGGCGGCGGGGCACTCGAGTCCGGTGACAGACAATCATGAGAATACGTGTCAGATCCGCGCGGGCGCGGCGACTAGCCGCGCTCGGCGCCGCGGTTATGGTGATTTTACTGGCGCTCACCGCATGTGCCAGCTTGCCCGAGTCCTCTGCGCCGGAGGCGCTGGGCACCATCGAACCCGAACCCACTCCGGAGGGGCCACCGCAGCCGCTGGAGAACCGGGATCCCGACCTTTTGGTGCGTGACTTCCTCCAAGCCACCGCCGATCCGGCCAACCGGCATCTGGCCGCCCGTCAGTACATGACGCCGGCAGCCTCTGTCAAGTGGGACGACGCGGAGGGGACCGTGATCGTCGAAAAACCGGATACGCTGCGGGAATCACGTTCCGGCGACAAAGCCACCTATCGAATCCGGGCGCGTAAGGTCGGCGAGCTGGCCGGGGACGGCGCGTATCGGCCCAGCGACGATATCGTCATGATCGAGAACAAGATCGAGTTGACCAAGGTCGACGGCGAATGGCGCATCGACGACCTCCCCGACGGCGTTGTGATGGACTCCGCCGCGTTCTTCAAGTCCTATCGGCGATATGTACTGTATTTCGTCGACCCGACCGGCGATACTCTGGTCCCCGACCTGCGCTGGATGTCGGTGGCGAAGAATGAGCTGCCGCGGCGATTGCTCGGCGCGCTGATCAAAGGCCCGCAGCCCGTGCTCGCATCGGTGCTCGGCAACGAACTGTCCCAGATCTCGCTGCGTGGCACCATCACAAAGACCAATGGTGATCCGGATGATGTCGGTATCGGTCTCGGCGGTGTCCGGATCGATCTCGCCGGCGCGTCGGGGCTGAATCCGCGCGATCGGGAATTGCTGGCCGCGCAAATAGTGCTCACGCTGTCCGGAGCCGATATTCTCGGGCCCTACCTGCTGCTTGCCGACGGCAAGCCGCTGGACGAGCGGTTCGCCGTGAACGGATGGACTGTCGGGGATGTGCAGCAGTTCAATCCGGCCACCTTCGTCCGTAATCAGACCGGACTACACGCGCTGCGTGGCGGCGGATTGGTGCAGGTCAGCGAATCCGGCGGTAGTATGCCGACGCTCGGATACTTCGGTGGGGTGAACAACCTGCAGTCCGTGGCACTGTCGCTGGATGGCAAATTGGTCGCCGGGGTCGCCGAGACCGGAAGGCCCGCGCCGGAACCATCGCACACCTTGATGGTCGGCACATATGGTGGCGATGCTTTTCCGGTGGCCGAGGGTTTCGCCATCACCCGGCCGTCCTGGACCGCTGACGGTAGCGCGGCCTGGGCGGTGATCGACGGTGAACGTGTCGTTCGCGCGTTCACCGACCGAGCTACCGGGACAGTCTCGGTGCAGGGCGTCGATATCTCGGATCTGGCGCTGCCTTCCTCGGCAACGGCACCACGGTTACCGATCACCGAACTCCGGATCTCCCGGTCGGGGGTGCGGGCGGCACTGATCGCCGATGGCAAGGTGTATGTCGCGGTCGTGGTACCGAAACCGGACGGGGGATTGGCGCTCACTTCCGCGCTTCCGGTAGTCATCGGCCTCAGCACGGCCGCGGTGTCGGTGGACTGGCTGGACGCCGACACGATCATCATCGTGCGGGAGGGCACTGTCGATCCGGTGAGCACGGTATCGGTCGACGGATCGGAGCCGACCCCGCTGACCTCGCAGAACCTGACGCCACCTGTGCGTGCGGTGAGCGCGAGTCCGGAGCGTCAGTACGTCGCCGACTCACGCGCGGTACTCGAGCTGGCCCCGGCCCCGGACTATGGGCAACCCTACTGGCGTGAGGTGCCCGGCCTCGGGGCGAACGCTGTTCCGGTGCTTCCCGGCTGAGCGGGCCGTCGCCGCTGGTGTCGGCGGCGAGTCGATCGAATGCCGTCGCCGTCGCGGGAAGGCGCGCGGGAGGAGTGCGGTACTCGCGGCGACTGTGCGAAGTTGTCAGCGGTGGGGTGCACACTCGGGCGATGCGATCCTTGCTCGATCTGCTGTTGCCCGTCGACTGCGCGGGGTGCGGACGTCCTGGTGTCGGTTGGTGTGCCTGCTGCGCTCCGGCGCTGGCCGGTCCACCGGTGCGGATACGGCCACGTATCGATCCCGGTGTGCCCTGTTGGGCGCTTGGATCTTATACCGGACCCGTGCGTCGCGCGGTGCTGGCGGCAAAGGAACGAGGGCGGCGGGATCTGGCTGAGCCGTTGGGAGTGGCGCTGGCAGGCGGACTCGCCGAGCTGAGGTCGCCACGACGGCCACTGATACTGGTGCCGGCGCCGAGCAGAGCCTTGGCGGCCCGGCGCAGAGGTGGTGACCCGGTGCTGCGCGCGGCACGCGTTGCGGCGCGGTCGCTGTCGGATAGCTCCGTATTACCGGTCTTGCGGGTGGGCCGGGGAGTGCGTGACTCGGTGGGGCTGACATCCGCTGAGCGAGTTCGCAATCTGGGTGGACGAGTGACCACCACACCTGGTCGTGCCGCTGCCTGGGCAGCATGGGCGGATGCCGAGATCGTGGTGGTCGATGATGTGCTGACCACCGGTGCCACGGTCCGCGAATCGGTACACGCGCTGTACCGGTCGGGGTTGCCGACACATGGCGTTCTGGTTACGTGTGCTGCTTGACTCCAGGAAATTTGCGTGAAGACTGGCGGTCGGACCGTCGGCGTACTAGCGTCGCGAACACACACCCGAACCGGGAGTTTGGAGGTGGCACCTCGGACACCATGTGCCGAGCGATTGTCGTTCGGCACGGCTCAATCCCGCCGCATGCGAATCTGTTCGTGCGGCCAGATCCGGGAGGTATGCGTGACGAATTCTTCACGTCCTTCAGTGCAAGATTCCGCTACTTCGGTGCTGGAGACCGGCACCGTGGAAATGCCGGACCAACCTGTTGCGGAACGACCACGGGTGCCGCGTGCCGACATCGTGGTGAAGGGCCGCAACGTCGAGGTGCCTGATCATTTCCGAATTTACGTCGCGGAGAAAATCTCCCGTTTGGAACGCTTCGACCCCTCGATCTTCCTCTTCGATGTGGAGCTGTTCCACGAACGCAATCGCCGTCAGCGCAAGAGTTGTCAACGTGTCGAAATCACCGCGCGTGGAAAGGGTCCCATCGTGCGGGCCGAGGCTCGTGCGGACAGTTTCTACGCCGCATTCGAGTCGGTGACCGCGAAGCTGGAGAGCCGATTGCGCCGCACAAAGGACAGGCGCAGGGTGCACTACGGGGAGAAGACGCCGGTATCCGTCGCCCAGGCCACAGCCGCGCTGGTGGACGATTCCCTGTTCGA
The DNA here is from genome assembly GCF_047200775.1 of Nocardia spongicola. Taxonomy (NCBI): domain Bacteria; kingdom Bacillati; phylum Actinomycetota; class Actinomycetes; order Mycobacteriales; family Nocardiaceae; genus Nocardia; species Nocardia spongicola. The sequence continues at coordinate 272,479 of NZ_JBJZOO010000003.1, forward strand.
ACGGCCCACCTCGCCGGTATCCGGACAGGATCTTCCTGACGAGACGCAAGAGCTGGATCATGCCGCGGGCCCAGGCCATATCGTGCGCACGAAGGTGCACTCGGCGACTCCGATGACCGTCGACGACGCCCTTTATCAGATGGAACTCGTCGGCCACGATTTCTTCCTGTTCCAAGATAAGGAGACCGAGCGCCCCTCGGTGGTCTACCGCCGTCACGCCTTCGACTACGGACTCATCCACCTCGCCTGACGGTAGCGAATTACCGCTCCCACCGTTCCGGGCACCCGGCATATCGGCTGGGTGCCCGGAGAATTACGAGAAGCCGCCGCGTCAGGGGCTACCGGTAGCGGCGTATCGGCTCATGGCTCGGTCGCGGCGGCTGTCGTCGCTGGTGCGCTTCGCGGGCGATGATCCGCAGACAGGTCTGGTGCTTGGTTTCGCCGGGGATGCCTTCCCTGCGCAGGCGTAACGTGGCCTGTGCCAAGTCGATGCCCAGCTCGCTGGACAATCGAACAGCATCGACATCGGCCATGGCACAAACCTCCTGAAGAACAACCGAACCGCATTCGAAGCGGTCTGGTTCTTGTCGTACCCAGTCGGTACCTGGTTGAACCATGAACGAGCTGCCCGGTGCTCGGTGTCAGCCGCGATACGTTTCGTGGTGGATCGCCTCCGCCAGTGGTCTTCCCGTGCGCCAGCCGAAGCGCTCGAGGTCGGGGAGGTGCTGGAACTCGTGGACCGGGCCGATACAGAGCCAGGCGACGGTGCGGATCCGCGCTGGGAGCCCGATCAGCTCGGCCAGGTATCCGGGATCGTAGAACGATACCCAGCCGACGCCGATCCCCTCCGCCGTGGCGGCCAGCCACAGATTTTGAATCGCGAGAACCGCCGAATAGATACCTGTCTCGGGCACGGTTGCCCGGCCGAGCACGTGCGGTCCGCCGCGGCTGTGGTCATAGCAGACCACGATGCCGGTGCCGCTCTCGCGGATTCCCTCGATCTTGATCGGCTCGAACATCGCGGCGCGCTCCGGCGGCAGGGTCTCTCGGAACGCAGTGCGCTTATGCGCTACATGGTCGGCGAAAGCGCGCAGTGTCGTCGGTTCGCGGACGACCACGAAGTCCCACGGCTGCGAGTTCCCGACGCTCGGCGCATGGTGTGCGGCCTCCAGTATCCGCCACAGCGTGGCATCGTCCACGATCTCGCCGGTGAATTCCGCGCGCACGTCACGGCGCTGCCGGATGGCCTCATAGACGCTCAGAACTTCAGCATGCACCGCTCGAGTCAAGCAGAACCGCGGCCGTCGCGCATCCACCCTCGGTTCGGACACGGGCATCCGAACCGAGGGTGGTGTGCGCTACGGCCGACGATGTTCAGCGCCTGGTGGCGGCCCCGAGCCTGGTGAAGCGTCGACGCCCTTGTGCGAGCGCAGTACGCAAACCACGGCGCTTGCCGGTCGTCGGATCGATGATGGTGCCGGTCCGGCCGCCGAATTTGCGTTCGGAGGCAGTTTCCGGAGCGTCATCGGTGGTGTCGCGCAAGTACTTGTTCGGAAGCGCCAGCTTGAGGATGGTCCGCCATGCCTTGAAGTACTGCACCGGGAGCGAGCCGGTGGTATAGGGCAGGTCGTACTTATCGGACAGTTCGCGCACCCGTACCGCGATATCGGCGTACCGGTTACTCGGCAGATCGGGGAACAGATGGTGCTCGATCTGATGGCTCAGGTTGCCGGTCATGAAGTGGGTGACCGGGCCACCGGAGATATTGGCGCTGCCGAGCATCTGGCGCAGGTACCACTGGCTTCGCGTCTCGTTGTCGATATCGGCTTTGGTGAATTTCTCCGCGCCGTCGGGGAAGTGGCCGCAGAAGATGACCATATTCGACCACACGTTGCGGAGCATATTGGCGGCCAGATCGGCGGTCAGTGTGTGCTTGAACGCCGGACCGGTGAGCGCGGGGTAGAGCACGTAATCCTTGAGAATCTGCTTGCGCATCTTGGCCAGGGCCTCGTCACGCTTACGCTCGAACTCGGCGCGTTCGGCAGTGCCGGGCTTATATCTGCCCGCCGCTAATTTGCCCAGTTCCAGATGCTGGATCGCCACACCGTACTCGAAGAACAGCTGCAGCAGCAGGTTGTAGACCGGGTTGCCCAGGTTGAACGGCCGCCAGCGCTGGTCGCGGGTCACCCGCAGCAGGCCGTAGCCGATATCGTCGTCCATGCCGAGCACATTGGTGTACTTGTGGTGCAGGTAGTTGTGTGTGTGCTTCCAGTGTTTGGCCGTGCCGGTGTTGTCCCATTCCCAGGAGCTGGAGTGGATCTCCGGATCGTTCATCCAGTCCCACTGCCCGTGCATGACGTTGTGCCCGATCTCCATATTCTCGATGATCTTGGAGGTGCCGAGCAGGGCGACACCTGCTAGCCAGGCGGCACGCACCGGACTGGCGAAGAGCACCGCTCTGCCACTGATCTCGAGGACGCGTTGTAGCCGGATGACATTGCGGATGTACTTCGCGTCGCGCTCGCCGCGCGAGGCTTCGATTTCTCGTCGTATCGCGTCGAATTCCGCGCCGAGTGCCTCTACATCGGCTTCGGTGAGATGCGCGTATTCCTTGACATCCGAGATCGCCATGCCGGTTACATTAGCGTAGGTTACGCAACCGTAGGTTAAGAACTCGGGTGCGGATATGTGTCGATCGCCGTATTGTTATTCGGGTATCTATTCGATAAAATCCCACCACCTCGGCGGAGGCGGTGTGGTTTGTCCCGCTTGGCCTTTTCCCGCAAGATCGCCTGTTCCTGGCGGGCTTTTTCCTGCAGTGTGCGCTTGGCCGAGCGCAGCAGCTGTCGTTCGTGCTTCGCTTTCTCCTTCAGCGCCGCCTTCGCCTCGCGCAGGGCTTCCTTCTCCTGTCGCGCTTTCTCCTTGAGTACGACTTTGGCCTCGTGCAGCGCCCAACGCAGACCGCGCCGCTCGCCGGTCTCCGGATCGACGCGCAACCAGTGCGTCGACTCCACACCGGGAAGCGTTACACCGCTCAACGACGGCAGCGTGATGCCCGCGAACTTGTGTTCCGAAGAGGTCTCCGGTGCGTTGTCGGCGGTCGCGGTAAGGAAGCGGTCCGGAAGCGCCAGCTTGTGAATAGTGCGGAAGGCGAGCAGATACTGCTTGCCCAAGGAGCCGGTGGTATAGGGCAGATCGTACTTATCGCATAGGGCGCGCACCTGCGCCGCGATCTCCGGGTACCGGTTGCTGGGCAGATCGGGGAACAGATGATGTTCTATCTGGTAGCAGAGATTGCCGCTCATGAACGCCATGGCGGGGCCTGCCTCGAAGTTGGCGCTGCCGAGCATCTGGCGCAGGTACCACTCGCCGGGGGTCTCGTCGTCCAGTTGTTCGATGGTGAACTTTTCCGCACCATCGGGGAAGTGACCGCAGAAGATCACCGCGTACGCCCACAGGTTGCGTATCAGATTGGCCGTGGCGTTCGCCTTCAGTGTCTGCTTGAACGCCGGTCCGGTGAGTGCGGGATGGACCAGGTAGTCCTTGACCACCTGGCGGAAGATCTTGCGCCCGAACTCTTTGTTCGGCGCCGAGCCGAGCTGCCAGCGCGGCGTATTCGACAGTTGTTTATCGATGCCCCAGTCGTGCAGTGCGATACCCCACTCGAAAGTGGCGGCCAGGAGCAGATTCGCCAGCGGCTGTATCAGGTGGATCGGCTGCCACTGTTCGTCCCTGGTCATCCGCAGGATGCCGAAGCCGAGGTCCTCGTCCTTGCCCAAGACATTGGTATAGGTGTGGTGGGAGTAGTTGTGCGCGCGGCGCCACTGCAACGAGGAACCCGTCATATCCCATTCCCAGGAGCTGGAGTGGATCTCCGGATCGTTCATCCAGTCCCACTGCCCGTGGCTGATGTTGTGCCCGAGTTCCATGTTCTCGATGATCTTGGCGACCGACAGCAGTGCGGTGCCGGTCAGCCAGGCCCATCGGTTGCGACTACCGAACAGCACGGCGCGGCCCGCTGCCTCCAGGCCACGTTGTGCCGCGATCGTGCGCCGGATGTACTTCGCGTCGTGTTCGCCGCGAGACGATTCCACCGAGCGTCGGATGGAATCGAGCTCTTGCCCCAGTGTTTCGATGTCGGCCGCCGTCAGATGGGCGAACGTCTTGATATCGGTGATGGCCACCGGGATCCTTTCCCTGCTCGATCGTGATCCGGATCGAGGGTACCTGGTGGATCAAACGTCCAGCGTGCAGTCTCCCGCGGCCGCCGAGATGCAGGTCTGTGCTTTGTCGCCTTCGCGATGTTCGTCGCCATTGCGCAGATCTCGCACCTGGCCGGAACGCACAGTGACGACACAGGTCTGACAGATGCCCATGCGGCAGCCGAACGGCATCTGCACGCCGACGGACTCGCCCGCCTCCAAGAGGCTGGTCGCGCCATCGACGGCGGCGGTACGTCCAGTCTTGGCGAAGGTTACTGTACCGCCCTGACCTGGTGCGGAGCGCTCGATCTCGAAACGCTCGACGTGCAGTTCGTCCGCGGAGCCTGCCGAATGCCAGTGGCTCTCGACCTCATCGAGCAACGCCGCGGGACCACAGGCCCAGGTGTGCCGCATACGCCAATCGGGTATCTCGGTGTCGAGATCGGTGAGGGCGAATTTGCCGCGTTCCGCAGTGAGATGCAGTCGCGTGCGAAACCCTGGATGGCGATCGTGCAGTGCGCGTAGCTCTGTGCCGAACATCACGTCATCGGCGGTCCTGGCCGAGTGCAGGTGCACCACATCGGTGAACAGGTCACGGCGATCCAGCGCGCGCAGCATCGACATCACCGGGGTGATACCGCTACCCGCGGTGAGGAAGAGCACTTTCTCCGGCAGTGGGTTCGGCAGTACGAATCCGCCCCGCGGTGCGGCGAGCCGGATGATGGTGCCGACCGGGATGCCGCTGACCAGATGGCTGGACAGGAAGCCTTCCGGCATGGCTTTCACCGCGATGGAGATCAGCCGCTTGCCGCCGTGCTCCGGCGTCGACCAGTCCGGCGGACAGGTCAGCGAGTACGAGCGCCAGTGCCAGCGGCCGTTGACCAGGACGCCGATGCCGATGTACTGACCGGGCTGGTATTCGAAGTCGAAGCCCCAGCCCGGCTGGATCACCAGAGTCGCGGAGTCGGCGGTCTCTTTGCGTACCTCCACGATGCGCCCGCGCAGTTCGCGCGCCGACCACAGCGGGTTGGCCAGGTGTAAGTAGTCGTCGGGCAGCAACGGTGTGGTCACCCACGTCACTGCGTCGCGCAGCCGCTGCAGTGCGCCGCCGCGCTCGGTGGTACTCGTGTCGGACGCGGCCAGCCGCGCGCGGATGCCTTGCCTGGAGAAACTCATCGCTGCCGTCGGTCTCCCTGGTCGTCGAATACGCGGGCAGCTGTCCGTCCGAGCGGATACTGCCTGAACAGCTAGGTTACGGCATCGTAGGTTACGCGTATAGATGGAGGCTGCGCCACAGTTCTGGGCGATTCAGAGCAGTTCGAGCAGAAATGGCAGCTCCTGTGCCGCGTACCAGGCCAGTTGGTGGTCTTCGGCTTCACCGACGGTATAGGACTCGCGCATCGCCGCGGCGGCCACATCGATATCGGCCATCACGCTTAGGCTGCGCTGCGCCACGCGCGCCGCCACCGCCGCTCTTTGGTAAGCGCGGTACGCAGACCACGGCGCCTGCCGGTCACCGGATCGACGGTGGTGCTGGTGTTGCCGCCGAACTTGCGTTCCGAGGCGGTCTCCGGCGCGTCATCGCTGGTGGCGTGTAGACACTTGTTCGGCAGCGACAGCTTGAGGATGGTTCGCCACGACTTGAAGTACTGCACGGGAAGACTGCCGATGGTGTAGGGCAGATCGTACTTGTCGCACAGCTCACGCACCCGCACCGAGATCTCGGCATACCGGTTGCTCGGCAGATCGGGGAACATGTGGTGCTCGATATGGTGACTCAGGTTGCCGGTCATGAAGTGCAGGATCGGTCCGCCGGAGAGGTTGGCACTGCCGAGCATCTGGCGTAGGTACCACTGGCCCTGCGTCTCACCGTCGAGATCGTCCGCGGTGAACTTCTCCGCACCGTCGGTGAAGTGGCCACAGAAGATCACCGTGTTCCCCCACACATTGCGCACCAGGTTGGCGGTGATGTTGGCGGTCAGCGTGTAGAAGAACGCCGGACCGGTGAGCGCGGGGAAGAGCACGTAGTCCTTGAGGGCTTGCTTGAATATCTTGGCGAGCGCTTCGCGACTTTTGCGCTTCAACTCGGCGCGTTCGGGTGTGCCCCGCTTGTACTTGCCCTCCAGCACTTTTTCCAGTTCCAGGTGCTGGATCGCTATGCCGTATTCGAAGAACACTTGTATCAGCAGGGTATAGACAGGGTTGCCCAGGTGGGACGGCTTCCAGGGCTGATCGCGCGTTACCCGAAGCACGGCGTAGCCGATGTCGTTGTCCATGCCGAGCACATTGGTGTACTTGTGGTGCAGGTAGTTGTGTGTGCGCTTCCAGTGTGCGGACAGGCCTGCGATGTCCCATTCCCAGGAGCTGGAGTGGATTTCCGGATCATTCATCCAGTCCCACTGCCCGTGCATGACGTTGTGCCCGATCTCCATGTTCTCGATGATCTTGGCAGCGGCAAGCAGTACTGCGCCTATCAGCCAGGCAATACGCACGGGGCTTGCGAAGAGCGCCGCTCGACCACTGACCTCGAGGATCCGCTGTAGCCGGATGGTCCTGTAGATGTACTTCGCGTCGCGTTCGCCGCGCGAGGCCTCGGTTTCTCGTCGTATCGCGTCGAATTCCGCGCCGAGCGCCTCTACATCGGCTTCGGTGAGATGCGCGTATTCCTTGACATCCGAGATGGCCATGCATCCTACGCTAACTGTGGATTGCAGAACCGCAGTTAGGAATTTGTGGTAGAGATATATTTCCTAACATTATTTTTATGGTGGAGATTTGTTTCTCGATACTATTGCCATCTCGATGCCGCACCGGTGATCCCTACCTCTCGGTAGCGGCGGCGAAAAAACGTATTTCGTCCGGTTTCTGCGCGCAATACCAGAGTTACTGCGTTCGTCGAGTCGTCGAACGGTGCTTCACGATTCAGAGCAGTTCGAGCAGAAATGGCAACTCTTGGGCCGCGTACCAGGCCAGCTGGTGGTCTTCGGCGTCGCCGAGCACGAACTCGGCGTCGGGGTCGCCGAGATCGGCGGCATCGACCACATCGACGGCCTTCGCGACCTGCGGTTCGGCATCGGCCAGATCGACATGCACCGAGGCGATCTGCTGGTAGCTGATCGAGCCCGCCAGCCGGACCACCGCGTCATCGAGGTCGGGTCGCAGTGTCGCACCGGTCACATCGGCGGCGATGACGGCACGGCGGTAGACCGGGCCGCCACCGGCGCCGGGTGCGGCCTCGTCGGGATTCTCCGGTTCGGGGTCGGACTCCGATCCGCTCATCGTCTCCCGTTCGGCGGCGAGCAGCCGTAGCGAGGCGCGGGCGGCCTCGCTCATGGCCACTTCGCCGAGTTCCTCGTCGTCACCGGAGGCATAGGCCTCGCGCAATGCGGGCGTCACCGCGAACGCGGTCCCGCCGATGGCGGTCAGCTCCCGGTGGGTGACCAGCTCACGCAGCATCGGCACCGTCGCCGGAATGTAGACCCGTAACTTCTTCTGATCGGACTTCTTTTGCTCAGACACAGGCACCGAGCATCTCCTCCATGGAATCGCGCACCGCCGCGGCGAGCACGCCGATATCTGCCATCGCGTCGCGGTCGGCGTTGAGGCCATAGAAAACACGTCCGTCATAGGACGTGATTCCGATGCTCGACGCCTGATTGCGCAGCAATGGTGATACCGGGTACATCTCCAGCATCCGCGCGCCGCCGATGTACATCGGCGTTTGCGGACCCGGTGCGTTGGTGATCACCAAGTTGAATGTGTGTTCTGCGAACGTACTCGCCGCGCGTACGCTCATCGCATGCAGGCTCGCCGGAGCGAATCCGGCCAGGTGCACGAGGGTGCGAGCGCGCACGCCGCGCCACTGGCGGCCGTGGAACTCGGTGGCGTGCGCGATATGCGACAGCCGGATCACCGGATTCGGTTCGCCGACCGGCAGATCGATCAGGAACGACGATACCTCGCTCCCGGACTGAGCACGATTTCCGTTGGTCCCCTCGACGTACACCGACATCGGCACCACTGCCCGGAGTGTCGCGGATTCGGTGAGTGCCTCGCCGCGTGATAACAGCCAGCTGCGTAGTGCACCGGTGACCACGGCGAGGATCGCGTCATTGATCGAGCAGCCGAAGCGCTTGCGGATCGTGCGGTAGTTCTCCAGTTCGGTGCGCACAACGGTGAAGCGCCGATTCCTGGATGTCGGGGTGTTCAGCGGGGAGTGCGGCGCTCCGGTCACCACGGCGAGCGCCGCCGAGACCGCCGACTCCACCGCTTTACTCGCCGTCTCCAGTACCGCGAACGCGTCCGCGCTCGCGTCGCGGGCCACCTCCAGCGCCTTACGTGGTTGTGCCGCGATATGGGCCAGCGCTCCGAGCAGCAGTTCGATATCGCCGGGTTCGCGCGGTGCGATCCAGGAATCGGCGGCCAGCTCACGTGGCGCAGGCCCCGCGTCGAGGATCACATGGCCGATCTCCAATGCGGCATCCCCATCCACCAGCGCCGAATGCGATTTGGTGAAGATCGCGCAGCGGCCGTCGGAGAGCCTTTCGATCAGATACATCTCCCACAGCGGCCGGGTCGGATCCAGTGGGTGGGAGGCGAGCCGGGCGATCAGATCGTGTAGTTGTTCCTCGGTGCCTGGTCCGGGCAGCGCCGAACGCCGGATGTGGTAGGTGATATCGAAGCGGCTGTCTTCGACCCAGACCGGACGCCCGAGTGACAGTGGGATCTCGCGCACTTTGCGGCGATATCGAGGTACCAGCGCAAGCCGGCTCTCCACTAGATCGACCAACCGGTCGTAATCGAGTATCGGCACGCCGGCACTGTCGTCGGGATCGGTATTCCGGACGATCGCGAGGGAGCCTATGTGGATCGGATTGCTGCTCGACTCGAGCCGGTAGAACGCCGTGTCCTGTGGCGTCAATCTCGTGATCACGCTGCCCGGTACTCCTTTTCCCGACGCTGTCCCCCGTTACTGTGCTGCCGAAACAACTGTTACCGAGGCAGCTGTGGTGTGTCTGGTGATTCGGTGCATTTGTCTTCTTGTCATCGTGTGTCGAAGAGCCTCGTGTCGTGGCCTTGTGCCGACGGTGTGCACGGCACGCCGCTCTCCATTCGGGTGCGGTACATCGATTCGATCACAGTGCGCACCGGGATGCACGGTCGCCGCGTACCAGGGCCGGACGTGTCGAGCCGGTGGCGCACGGTTGTCCCGGGCAGGCCGAGGAACAGGTGACTATGCCGACATGCCGGGGTGGGTTACCGCTCATCGGCGCATACCATGGGTGCCGAACTACCATGAAGCGTGCAGTGGATTCCGCGCGATCGCACGGGCTCCACCGGCCAGGGGCCGATGACACGATTTGCCACACCGACCAGAGGACTGACGAGACCCGTGCCTGCGCTGACACTGTCGAGGTTGCTTCGGATTGGTGAGGGTCGCATGGTCAAGCGGCTCTCACATTTCGCCGATCAGGTTCTCGCTCTCGAGCCGGACTACGCGGACCTCACCGATGCCGAGCTGCAGGCCAAGACCGACGAGTTCCGGGAACGTTACGCCGAGATGGTCGAAGCGGGTGAGAGTGATCCGCTCGGCCAGTTGATGGCCGAGGCGTTCGCGGTCGTGCGCGAGGCGTCCTGGCGGGTGCTCAGCCAGAAGCACTACAAGGTGCAGCTGATGGGTGGCGCCGCATTGCACACCGGCAATATCGCCGAGATGAAGACCGGTGAGGGCAAGACCCTTACCTGTGTGCTGCCCGCGTACCTGAACGCGATCAGCGGTGACGGTGTGCACGTCGTCACGGTGAACGATTATCTGGCCAAACGCGATGCCGAGTGGATGGGGCGCGTGCATCGTTTCCTCGGTCTCGAGGTCGGTGTCATCCTGTCCGGCATGAGCCCAGCGCAGCGGCGGGCGGCCTACCATGCCGACATCACCTACGGCACGAACAACGAGTTCGGCTTCGATTACCTGCGCGACAACATGACTCATTCGCTGGACGATCTGGTGCAGCGCGGGCACAACTTCGCCGTGGTCGACGAGGTCGACTCCATCCTGATCGATGAGGCGCGCACCCCGTTGATCATCTCCGGCCCCGCCGACGCCTCCTCGAAGTGGTATGCCGAGTTCGCGCGTATCGCGCCACTGTTGAAGAAGGACCTGCACTACGAGGTCGACATCAAGAAACGCACCATCGGTGTGCACGAGGCCGGTGTCGAGTTCGTCGAGGACCAGCTCGGTATCGACAATCTGTACGAGTCCGCCAATTCGCCCCTGGTGAGCTATCTGAACAACGCCATCAAGGCCAAGGAGCTGTATACCCGCGACAAGGATTACATCGTCCGCGACGGCGAGGTGATCATCGTCGACGAGTTCACCGGTCGCATCCTGGTCGGACGTCGCTACAACGAGGGTATGCACCAGGCCATCGAGGCCAAGGAGCGGGTAGAGATCCAGCCGGAGAACCAGACTCTGGCCACGATCACGCTGCAGAATTACTTCCGCCTCTACGACAAGCTCTCCGGTATGACCGGCACCGCGGAGACCGAGGCCGCCGAGTTGCACCAGATCTACAGCCTCGGCGTGGTCCCCATACCCACCAATAAGCCGATGATCCGCGCCGACCAATCCGATCTCATCTACAAGACCGAAGAGGCCAAGTTCGCCGCCGTGGTCGACGATGTCACCGAACGGCACGAGAAGGGCCAGCCGGTGCTGATCGGTACCACCAGCGTGGAGCGCTCGGAGTACCTGTCCAAGCAGTTCACCAAGCGAGGTATCCCGCACAGTGTGCTGAACGCGAAGTTCCATGAGAAGGAAGCCGAGATCATCGCGGAGGCCGGACGGCCGGGTGCGGTGACGGTCGCGACCAATATGGCGGGCCGAGGCACCGACGTGGTGCTCGGCGGCAACCCGGACATCATCGCCGACATCCTGCTTCGTAAACAGGGGCTCGATCCGGTCGAAACCCCTGAGGAGTACGAACACGCCTGGCTGCCCACCCTGGACCAGGTCAAGACCCAGACCGCGGAGGATGCCGAGGCCGTGCGTGCGGCGGGTGGCCTCTATGTGCTCGGCACCGAGCGGCACGAGTCCCGCCGGATCGACAATCAGCTGCGTGGCCGGTCCGGTAGGCAGGGCGACCCCGGTGAGTCCCGTTTCTATCTGTCACTCGGCGACGAGCTGATGCGCCGGTTCAACGGCGCTGCTCTGGAAGCCATCATGACCAGGCTGAATCTGCCCGACGATGTACCGATCGAGGCAAAGATGGTTTCCAAGGCCATCAAGAGTGCGCAGACGCAGGTCGAGCAGCAGAACTTCGAGATCCGTAAGAATGTGCTCAAGTACGACGAGGTGATGAACCAACAGCGCACCATCATCTACGGCGAGCGCAACCGGATTCTGCGTGGTGAGGATATGGAGGGCCAGGTCCAGGGCATGATCGCCGATGTGATCACCGCCTACGTGGACGGCGCCACCGCCGAGGGCTATGTGGAGGACTGGGATCTGGACAAACTGTGGACGGCGTTGAAGACGCTGTACCCGGTTGGCCTGGACTACCGGGAATTGACCGGGGAGACCGAGGTCGGTGAGGCAGGCGAACTCACCCGTGAGGAGCTGCTGGAGGCGATCCTCGAGGACGCGCACCGGGCCTACGAGCGGCGTGAGACCGAGATCGACGGACTCGCGGGCGAGGGCGGTATGCGCAATCTGGAACGGCAGGTGCTGCTTTCCGTGCTCGACCGCAAGTGGCGTGAGCACCTCTACGAGATGGATTACCTCAAGGAGGGCATCGGCCTGCGGGCGATGGCCCAGCGCGATCCGTTGGTGGAATACCAGCGCGAGGGTTTCGATATGTTCACCGCGATGCTCGATGGCTTGAAAGAGGAGTCGGTCGGCTTCCTGTTCAATCTCCAGGTCGAGGTGCAGCAGCCGCAGCAGGAAGGCATTTCGGTGGATTCCGGTCTGCGTTCCCCGGTCGGCGCGATGGCCGCCGCGCGCTCACTGCCGACCGAGGAGGCTCCCGGCACCAATGGTCATGCCCCGGCGGCCTTGCGCGCCAAGGGCATCGACAATGCGGGTACCCGCGGCCTCAGCTACTCGGGTCCGGACGAGGGCGGTCGCGCCGCGGTGCGCAGTGACGCCCAGGAGTACGGTGCCGACGGTGGCGCCCAGCCCACCCGGCGCGAGCGGCGTGAGGCAGCCCGTGCGGAGGCGAAGGGTAAGCGCGGACCGAAGTCCCGGCGTCGTCACTGAGGCTTCGACGTATGCGGGCGTCCGGGAAATCCCTTGACGCCCGCATACGTCTTGCTGTCGACGACTCGGTGTGTGCTGACCGGGAAGCCGCCCGCGTCGGTTACCAGGGGTCGTTGGCGGTGAGCGCGGTGAGCAGGCGGCGGATGGCGAGTACCCGGTGCTCTTTGCCGGTGAGCTGGTCCAGAGCGCATTCCGGGTCCGAGGGAGGACCGAGATGGGTACAGCCGCGCGGACAGTCCTCGATGGCCTCGGCGAGGTCGGTGAAGGCGGCGAGGACATCGTCGGGGGTGATATGGGCCAAGCCGAACGACCGGACGCCAGGGGTATCGATGACCCATCCGCCGCTGGGTAAGGGGAGCGCGACTGACTGAGTGGAGGTGTGCTTGCCCTTACCGACGCCGGAAACCTCGCCGACAGCTCGATCCGCATCGGGAACCAGCCGATTCACCAAGGTGGACTTGCCGACGCCGGAATGTCCGATCAATGCGGTGAGGTGATCGGTGAGTAGATCGAGCACCGGGTCGAGCGGATCGTCCATGCCACCGTGGATGATCGTGAGATCGAGATCTTCGAATGCGGTGGCGAATTCGGAATCAGCGGCCAGATCGTGTTTGGTCAGGCACAGAATCGGTCGTAGCCCGCCGGCGTAGGCGGCGACCATGGCGCGTTCGACGAAACCGGTACGCGGCGGCGGATCGGCCAACGCCACCACGATGAACAGCTGTTCGGCGTTGCCGACCACGATCCGCTCGTACGGGTCGGTGTCGTCGGCGGTGCGGCGCAGCACGGTTCGACGTTCGGTGACCCGGACGATGCGGGCGAGGGTATCCGGTTGCCCGGACAGGTCACCGACCACGTCGACCCGGTCACCGACCACGATCGGGGTGCGGCCCAGCTCCCTGGCCCGCATGGCCACGATCCGACGATCCTGGTCTCCGTCGAGCACGCACCCCCAGCGGCCGCGGTCGACGGAGACCACCATGGCGGATTCGGCATTATTGTGCTGCGGCCGGGTCTTGGTGCGCGGACGGGAGCTACGCCCGGGACGAATCCGGACATCGGATTCGTCGTAGCTGCCCGCGGAGCGTCCCGCCCGCTTCAGCGTGCCGCTCCTTCCTCGGCCTGCGTGGGATCGAGCATCCGTTCCCACAGGTCGACGAAGTTCGGCAGCGTTTTGGCTGTGGTCCCGATGTCTTCGATCTCGATACCGGGCACCCGGAGGCCGAGAATGGCGCCCGCGGTGGCCATCCGGTGGTCGGCATAGGAATGCCACTGACCGCCGTGCAGGGGCACGGGGACGATCTCCAGGCCGTCTTCGGTCTCGTTGACCTTGCCGCCGAGCCGATTGATCTCGGTGGACAATGCGGCCAGCCGGTCGGTCTCGTGGCCGCGCAGATGGCCGATACCGCGCAGCACCGAAGGGGAGTCGGCCAGCGCGGCGAGTGCCGTGACCGTCGGGGTCAGCTCACCCACATCGTGCAGATCGATATCGATGCCAGCGAGCCGGTCGGGGCCATGGACGGTGAGCGTTCCGTCGAAGACTCGTGCCTCGGCGCCCATCCGGACCAGGATCTCCCGGATCACATCGCCAGGCTGTGTGGTCAGCCGAGGCCAGTGCGGGATGTTGACGGTGCCGCCGGTGACCGCGGCCGCGGCGAGGAACGGGGTCGCATTGGACAGGTCCGGTTCGACCCGCCAATCCACTGCCCGGATCGGTCCGGGTTCGACGGTCCACGTCTGCGCCCTGAAGCTGTCCGCTGGCGCCTGTACCCGCACGTCGGCGCTGCGCAGCATCTCCACGGTCATCTCGATATGCGGCATCGATGGCAGCGCTTTACCGTCGTGGTTGACCACGAGTCCTTCATCGAAACGGGCGGCCGACAGCAGTAAGCCGGAGACGAATTGTGACGAACCGGACGCATCGATGGTCACTGTGCCGCCGCGCAGCGCGCCCTTGCCGCGCACGGTGAACGGCAGTGTGTCGCCGTCGATACCGGCGCCGAGTGCGCGCAGCGCGTCGAGGATGGTGCGCAATGGACGGATTCTGGCCTGTTCATCGCCATCGAACGCGACATCGCCCGATGCCAGCGCCGCGACCGGCGGCAGGAAGCGCATAACGGTGCCTGCCAGTCCACAGTCGATGGCGCCCGCGCCGAGTGTCGCCGGGGTGACGGTCACCGTGGCGCCCTCCGCGTGAATGTCAGCGCCGAGGGCGCGCAGTGCCGCGATCATCAGATTCGTGTCCCGGCTGCGGAGCGCACCGGTGATCGTCGAGGGCTCGTCGGCCAGAGCGGCGAGGACGAGTGCCCGGTTCGTGATCGATTTCGATCCGGGCAGGGTCACGGTCGCGTGCACGGGGACATCGACATGGGGCGCTGGCCAGAAGTTCACTTATCCATCATCGCCCATAGCTGTGTTCGCTTCCGCAGCGCCTGCGTAACCGGGTGTTCGTCACCCTCCGATGCCAGGTGTTCGAGTTGTCACCGTGATGTCCGCTGGTGCTTCCGGCGCCGAACGCCCGGCCGAGGGGGCCGGGCGTTCACGCTGCCGGGTATCTGAAACCGTTGCGTGGCTTTCCGTTTTCCTATTTGTGCCGTCCATGCAGGAACGAGACGATCCCGCGCAGCAGCTTCATGGTGGTATCGGTGCGGGTATAGCTCAGCAAAGCCATGCCGGGAATGGCGAAGCGCTGCACGGCGATCGAATGCGGGCGGGCGAACTCGAGTAATCCGGGCGCACCGTGGATGCGGCCGATGCCGGAGTCGCCGACACCGCCGAAAGGCAGACCTGGAATCGCGGCGAAGGCGAGTACCGAGTTCACCGAGGTCGCGCCGACACGCAATGCGCGTGCGATGTCGAGGCCGTTCTTCTTCGAATACACCGCGGAGGACAAGCCGTAGGCCGAGTTGTTGGACAGTCGGACCGCCTCCTCGACGCTGTCCACCGTGCGGATGGTGATGGTCGGGCCGAAGGTCTCCTCGCGTACCGCTTCGGAATCCTCGTCCACGTCGACCAGGACCACCGGTTCGATGAACGGCGCCTTGACCGACTCCGGTCCGCCGAATACCGCGGTGCCGCCGTTCTTCAGTGCGTTCTCGATGTGGTGACGCACGATATCGATCTGGCTCGGCATGGTCATCGGGCCGTAAGCAGCCTTATCACCGGAACCGGGCTCGATACCGCGGAGGATCCGTTCGACCTCGGCCACGAACGCATCACTGACCGCGCGTTCCACATAAACGCGTTCGACACCCGCGCAGGTTTGACCGCTATTGGCGGTAGCTCCCCAGGCGACCGCATCGGCGGCAGCGGTGATGTCGGCATCGGCGGCGACGATCACCGCATCCTTCCCGCCGCATTCGAGGAGCACGGGAGTGAGTTTCTCCGCGGCCGCGGCCATGATCCGCTTACCGGTGGCGGTGGAGCCGGTGAAGGCGATTTTGTCGACATCGGCGCGCACCAGTGCCGCACCGGTGGCGCCGTAGCCGTTGACCGTGCTGAATACGCCCTCCGGGAGTTCCGGATTGGCTTCGGCGAATGTTTCGGCGAGGTAGTTGCCGACACTGGTGCCGTATTCGCTCGGTTTGAATACCACGGTGTTGCCCGCGGCCAGCGCGTAGGCGATAGAGCCGTTGGGCGTGTAGACCGGATAATTCCACGGGCCGATCACACCGACGACGCCGAGCGGTCGGTATTCGAGCCTGGCGCTGAAATTCGACATCAGCACACCGGGGGCGATCTTCTGCGCACCGAGGACCTTCTTGGCGTTCTTCGCAGCCCAGGCGATGTGTTCCAAGGCAAGCGACAGTTCCAGATAAGCGTCGTCGATCGGCTTGCCGTTTTCGGTATGGATCAGTTCGCAGAACGTGTCCGAATGTCGCACCAAGGTGCTCGCCCAGCGCAGCAGATGTGTACGTCGCTCGTCGAAACTCAGTGCGCCCCATGTGGTGGCCGCCGCACGGGCCTTGGCCACCGCGGCGGCCACCGCGGTGTCGTCGGCGATGACATGGGTGCCGATCACCTCTTGTGTCGCCGGATTGATCGACGGGAGAGCCGTGTTGTGGTCGGCCGGTCCGATGTCGGTGGATGTCACAGTTGGTCTCCTCTTGCCGCTGCGGTGTCCGGTGCCGCGCCAGCCGGTATGGACGACGCCGAGACCGGCCTGCCGATGAGAAAATGCTATGCCGAAACTCTCAATAGTTCATCAGCGTAATCGGTTGTCCCGGATTACGGTGGATCAACGGGCTACGCGTGCCCGGCTGTGGCGTGAGTGGCTGTGGCGATGTGATCGTCTGCGGCACTTGTCGGTAGTGGGTGGAACGATCGGAGTATGTGCGGACGATATGCGACCACGGCCGACCCTGGCAGGCTCGCGGTAGAACTGGACGCGATCGATGAGACCGGGGCCGCGAGTCGGGACGCTTTCGTCAACTACAACGTAGCTCCGACCAATCAGGTCCTCACTGTGGTCGATCGACGCGACCACGCAGATGCCTGCGGCGACCGCGAACGCCGTATCCGGGCTATGCGCTGGGGATTGATCCCGGTCTGGACCAAGGCCGCCGAGCCTGGTGTTCCGGTCAAGGGCAAACCACTGTTCAACGCCCGTGCCGACCGGGCCGCCACCGCGCCTGCCTTTCGGGACGCGGTGAAATACCGGCGCTGCCTGGTGCCGATGGACGGGTGGTACGAGTGGGTCGTCGAACCAGCTCTCGCGCCGGGTACGAAAGGCAAGGTCACCAAACAGCCGTATTACATGGCCGCCGCCGATGGTTCCCGGCTTTACATGGCGGGGCTGTGGTCGGTGTGGCGTGACCGTGCAGCGCCGGAGAGCGGGTCGTTGCTGTCGTGCACCATCGTGACCACCGACGCACTGGGCGAGCCTGCTCGGATCCACAACCGGATGCCGCTACCGCTGCCACGTGAGCATTGGGATGCCTGGCTGGATCCGGATCACCCTGCTCCGGCGAGCCTGCTGGCGGCCCCTGCGGCGGAGATAATCGCGGGAATCGTGCCCCGGCCGGTGCCCGTGCTGGTCAACAGCGTGCGCAATAAAGGCCCTGAACTGCTCGCCAGGGTAGAGGAGCGGGAGGAAGCCGAGCAGCTCCCGCTGCTGTGAACCGCAGGCGGCTCTCGCTGCTGTGATCTGCGGCCCGGTAGATGACGGACCTCGGACTGTGCGGGACCGGGCAGCGTTGACTGCCCGGTCCCGCACAGTCGGTGGACTACAGCGTGCAGTGCACGCTCGGGGTGGCGATATTCAACCCGCATTTGATCACTCCGGTGACGAGATCGATGATCTCGGTCGCCAACCGGCCACCCAGTTCCTCGGTTTTCTCGGCCCGCCGATCGTGCTCCTGGTCATCAGGATCGGCGGGAGTGTCCTGGCTGTGTCGATCGTCGAAGGAGAAGCCGTCGGTCTGTGGGGTACGCGGTGCCGCGGTGACCGTTGGGGCGAACAGTGTCACCGAACCGAGAGTGAGGAGAGCTCCGAGTAATACGACGGTCATGGTGCGTAAACGCTGGTATGCGAACATGTGCATCACTTCCTCGTGTCGGGCGAATCCGCTGTGTTCAGTGATTCTGTTCTGTTCAGTAATGCACAGATCGTGGCGAATCCGGCTGAGCTACGCGGAGGCCACCGGCGCGGTCACCGCGGCGGTCATCCGAATCAGATCGGCCGGTGCCAGTTCGATCTCCAGGCCACGTCGTCCCGCGCTGCAGAACATCCGGTCCAAGGCCAACGCCGAGTCATCGATCACAGTGGGCAGCGAGGTGCGCTGGCCCAGCGGGGAAATACCGCCGAGCACATATCCGGTCGTCCGCTCCGCCCGAGTCTTGTCCGCCATAACGGCCTTCGACGCACTCAGCGCTTTGGCGGCGGCTTTGAGGGACAAGGTGCGCGGGACCGGGAGCACGGCAACGGCCAACGCGCCGGTGGACAGTTCGATGACCAAGGTTTTGAAGATCTGCTCGGCGACAACGCCGAGTTCGACGCAGAGGGCCTCGACCGCCTCGATGCCATAGGAGGTACCGCGCGGTGTGTGCGGGTAGGCGTGCACACGGTAGAGCACCTCGGCCTCGGCCGCGGCGCGGATCGCTGGAGTCGAGCCTGCTGCCATGGGCGAAACCCTAGCCGGAAGCAGGCCCGGTGCGGGAACACTGTGCGGGGCGCACATGTTGTAGGCGGTACACAGTGCTCGAACGCTTCTATCGCGTGCGCACGTCCTGCGAAGACCACGAAGGAGACGCCGGTGCCCGTACTGCTCGACGATTGCTCGGTATGGACCACACTGTCATCGACGGCAGGCGGGTCACCGACAGCAGGTGGCTGCTCGCTCGTTCTGCCGCTGCCGGTAGATTTGGCGGGGACGGCGATCGAAGGGACAGGTGTGACGAGCGACGATGACGTGGTGGCCGACGATGTCGCCGCCGTCGAGGATGCCGACGAGCTGGCGCAGCGGTTCGAGCGGGACGCGCTCCCGCTGCTCGATCAGCTCTACGGCGCCGCGTTGCGGATGACCAGGAACCCCGCGGATGCCGAGGATCTGGTTCAGGAGACGTACGTCAAGGCGTTCCAGGGGTTCAAGTCGTTCCGGGAGGGCACCAACCTCCGTGCCTGGCTGTACCGGATTCTGACCAACACCTACATCAATTCCTATCGCAAGAAACAGCGGCAGCCCGCGCAGTATCCGACCGACGAGATCACCGATTGGCAGCTGGCGGCGACCGCGGAGCACACCTCGCAGGGACTGCGCTCCGCTGAGGTCGAGGCATTGGACGCGTTGCCGGACCACGACATCAAGGCCGCGTTGCAGGAGTTGCCGGAGGAATTCCGGATGGCGGTGTATTACGCCGATGTCGAGGGCTTCCCGTACAAAGAGATCGCCGACATCATGGGCACCCCGATCGGGACTGTGATGTCTCGGCTGCATCGCGGCCGCAAACAACTGAAGGGTTTGCTCGCCGATGTGGCGCGCGAGCGTGGATTCCACCGAGCGGGGGAAAACCAGGAGGTCAAGCAGTGAGTACCGAGCGGGATCCCGATATGGAACTGGATTGCGCGGCGGTACTCGCCGATGTATGGCTGATGCTGGACGGCGAGTGCGATGAGGCGACCAGGGCCCGGCTGCGGCATCATATGGAGCACTGCAGCCCCTGTATCGAGGCCTATGGCGTCGAGGCGAAGATCAAGGGTTTGCTCAGCCGTAAGTGTGGTGGCGATCGCGCGCCGGATTCGCTGCGTGAGCGGCTGACCATCGAAATTCGCCGGACGATCATCGCCACGGAGAACCCGGTCGAGACCACGGACTGAAGTGGCCGGTCCGTGAAATACCGAGCGGCACGCCTTCCCGTGGGAGGGCGTGCCGCTTCGTGTCTCGGTCCGAGCCGGTGCTCAGGCGTTGGGCCGCTTGCCGTGGTTGGCAGCGTTCCCTTTGCGGCTCCGCTTCTTACGTCCGCGCTTACCCATGAGTAGTCTCCCTTCTGGTTGAAGGCCATTGTTTCATGTGTGGTTGGCTGTACCTGCAGCGGATACAGGCCAACGAACGAATGGGGTGTCATGGCTGAGGAAGTGCTCGCCGAGCTGGTTTCGGTCGTCTATCAAGTGGTCGCTCAGGAGGGTGACAAGGTCGAGGAGGGGGACACCCTGGTGATCCTCGAGTCGATGAAGATGGAGATCCCGGTAGTCGCGGAATCCAGCGGGACGGTGACCTCGATCGGTGTCAAGGAAGGCGACGCCATCAAAGCAGGTCATCTGATCGCGGTCATCTCCTGAACGATTGCGGTGATAAACCCTCATGGCGACTCTGAGTGAGCTGCTTGCCGAGCACACCGATCTACCCGGCGTCGCCGTGGACCACCTCCAACGTGTGGTGGGCGATTGGCAGTTGCTGGCCGATTTGTCTTTCGCCGACCTGTTGCTTTGGGTCGGTGCGGGTCCGGTGAACTCGGGTGCGGACATTGTGTGCGTAGCGCAGTGCCGTCCCACCACCGCCCCGACCGTGCATCAAGAGGACTTGGTCGGCACGGTCGCTCGGCATACCGACTATCCACAGGTATTCGATGCGCTGATGAGTGGTGAGGTCGTACGAGCCGATAGCGCGGAGGAGACCTCGGGCGGCTCCGACCCGTATCCGGTACACGCGGTTCGCGAGGCCATTCCGGTGCGCTGCGGTGATGATGTGATCGCGGTGCTCAGCCGCGATACCGAGCTGCGCAGCTCCAGGGGAAGCGGCACGCTGGAGACCGCCTATGTGGCATGTGCGGACGATCTGTGCCGGATGATCGCCGATGGCACCTTTCCCACAACCGAGGACCGCGCGGCCACGCATTCCAGCCCGCGTGCGGGAGACGGTTTCATCCGGCTCGATACCGAAGGCGCCGTCGTCTATGCCAGCCCGAACGCGCTATCGGCCTACCACAGGATGGGTTTGCAGGCCGATCTGGCCGGCCAGGACCTCGCCGCTACCACACGTGCGTTGATCACCGATCCATTCGACGCGCAGGAGGTGGTCGGCGATATCCAGGCAGCCCTGGCCGGACGGACCGGGCGGCGCATGGAGGTCGAGGCGCGTGGCGCCACCGTCCTGCTGCGCACGCTCGTGCTGCGTCCGCACGGTGAATTGGCGGGTGCCGCTGTACTCGTTCGTGATGTCACCGAGGTCAAGCGTCGCGATCGGGCGTTGCTGAGCAAGGATGCCACCATCCGGGAAATCCATCACCGGGTGAAGAACAATCTGCAAACCGTCGCCGCACTGCTCCGGCTGCAAGCCCGTCGCACCGAGAACGAGGAGGCACAGGTCGCGCTCACCGAGTCCGTACGCAGGGTCACCTCGATCGCGTCGGTGCACGAGATGTTGTCGATGTCGGTGGACGAAGAGGTGGATCTCGACGAGGTCGTCGACCGGCTGCTGCCGATCATGGCCGATGTCGCTACCGTGCACACCACGCGCATCAAAGTGCGTCGTGCCGGTTCGCTCGGCGTGTTCTCCGCCGAACGCGCGACCCCATTGGTGATGGTGCTGACCGAATTGGTGCAAAACGCCATCGAGCACGCCTTCGATCCCGGCGAAAACGGCACGGTGACAATCCGTTCCGAACGTTCGGCGCGCTGGTTGGATGTCATCATCAGTGATGATGGTCGCGGCCTTCCCGCCGGATTCAGTCTGGAATCCTCCGACCGGCTCGGTCTGCAGATCGTCCGCACCCTGGTAACCGCCGAATTGGGCGGTTCCATCGGTCTGCACCCCGGCGCCGATATCGGTACCGACGCGGTACTGCGTGTTCCGCTGGGACGTCGCTCGGCCCGCTGAAGGCGCTGTCGGAGAAGGTCTGTCGGAGAAGTCACCGACCGACCACCGTCATCGAACAACACAGCCCGGCACCATATGGTGCCGGGCTGAATGCGTTCATCGAGCCGGATCGAATAGCTCGATGAGGCCGGTCGTCTGATCAGACAACGGTGCGGGTGCGGGTGCGCGCGTTCCGGCGTTTGAGCGCCCGGCGCTCGTCTTCGCTCATACCACCCCATACTCCGGCGTCTTGTCCGGACTTCAGGGCCCAGGACAGGCAGTCGGCAGTTACCGGGCAGCGAGCGCAGACCAGCTTGGCATCGGCAATCTGCGCGAGCGCGGGACCGCTGTTACCCACCGGGAAAAACAGCTCGGGATCCTCATCGCGACAGATGGCCTTGTGGCGCCAGTCCATTCCTCTGCTCCTTTGCTGGGCGCCGCATAAGGGCGCCTATGGTTTATGGTTCGTTCACTTGTGCGACTCGAATGTTTCCGCACGGTTGCTTGTGAATGCTTTCACGAACACCGTAGATGTCAATAGGTACACGGTGCACCGTGGGGAAGCTCACGCTCTGAAGGCCCTTAGGCCTGCCCGGTCCTTTGTACTCGTTCCATCTCGATTTTGCAGCACTACCGCGAGGTTTTTTACGGTATTCAACGCTCAGTGTGGCTGTGGCGCTACGACGGCGAGGACATCGGGGATCGCCGTGAAATCCACTACGTATCGTTTTCCGATGAAGTCGCCATCGATTTGCAGGCCGATGGGCTCTTTGGACTCGATTCGTACAGCGGGAACGTCGTCTTCACGAAATAAATTGCGGTACTTCGGATTTCCGTTGGTCGTGAGGAGCTGGCGCGCGAGTAGTAGAGTCGGTACTACGGCCATGGAACGCATGGCGAACACACCGAGCCCGGTTTCGAACCGGGTGCCCGGATTGGTGTGTACCGGCGTGGCGTTCAGATAAGTCCATGGTGTGGTGTTCGTAACGAATGCGTAATGAACACCATCAACAGGTTCGTGTCCTGGAATCTCAACCCGCACCTTCGGCTCGTTTCGCTTGGCCCGGAAGAATTGCCGCACAGTTGTCCGTACATAACGTGCCGGGGTGGCACTACGGCCGCGGGCACGCGCGGCATCGATCGCCGCGCAGACGTCGGCGTCGAGTCCGACTCCCGCGCTGAAGCAGAACCAGCGGTCGTCGGCGATACCGAGGCCGATACGCCGGTCCGTGTCCAGGGTGAGCAGATCGATGAGCTGGTTGGTGGCGGTGACCGGATCGGGTGAGATGCCGAGTGCCCTGGCGAAGACATTCGCCGATCCGCCGGGGATCACACCGAGGCGCGGTAGCCAGGCTTGGCTATCATCCAGCTCGGGCAGCGGTAGGAAGCCGTTGATGGTCTCGTTGACCGTCCCGTCGCCACCGTGCACGACGATAAGGTCCATTTGGTTGCTGGCCGCCCACTGTGCCAGTTCCGCCGCGTGACCGCGATGCTGAGTATGTGCGACGGTCAGTTGGGTGCGGCTCTCCAACGCGTGTGCCAGCAGGTCTCGGGTCGCAGGCGTGGTCGAGGTGGCGTTGGGGTTCACGATCAAGAGGGTCCGCACGTTCGCAGCCTAGTTGGCCGCCGCGCCGAGCTGGAAAAGCTGTGAGTGCTGAGGTGCCGCCCCGGACTATGCCGTAGTTGTCCGGGTCGTAGGCTTGCCGCTCGAGTGGTCGGACTGCGGAAGGGATGATGCCCCGATGAGCGATAAGGGTGCGGGTTCGGCGGGTGTGCCGATGACGGTGCGGGTGGCCGGAGGTCTGGTGACGCTCGAAGGGACGGTCGGCGTCGGGATCGCGGTCGTGCTGATCGTGCGCGGGCTGCTCGGTCACGACCAGACCGCGACCAGCGGCTACGGCACTGCCGCCTGGTTCGGCATCCTCGGCGGCGCGGTGCTCGCCGCTGGTATCGGGTTGCTGTCCGGGAAACGCTGGGGTCGCGCTATCGCGGTGCTCGCGCAACTGCTGCTGCTGCCGGTGGCCTGGTCGCTGCTCACGGACTCGCATCAGCCGGTCTACGGCACCCTGCTCGGGCTGGTCGCGGTTACCGCGCTCGTGCTGTTGTTCGCGCCGGCCTCGACCCGTTGGCTGGCCGAGGACTACGGCGTCGAACCGGAGTAGCGTGCGGCGGGTATCCGGTCACCGCGCTGTCGCCGCCGCGCGCCGTGATTCGGCGTCAGCGCGCCTCGTCTGCCAGTGCGTCGAGCGCGGTACCGGTCAGCCGGTAGCCGATCCAGTCGTGCTGTGCCACGGCGCCGATCGATTCGTAGAAGTCGATGGAGGGTTTGTTCCAGGTCAGCACCGACCAGGCGACCCTGCTGTAGCCGTTGTCCACGGCCTCCTTCGCCAGCGCGGCCAGCAGCGCCTTACCGTAGCCCTTGCCCCTGGTCTCCGGTTTGACGTACAGGTCCTCCAGATAGATGCCGTGCACGCCGTCCCAGGTGGAGAAGTTGAGAAACCAGATAGCGCAGCCGAGCGGGCCTGTTTCGTCTGCCACTACATGCGCGAAAACCTTCGGTAGCGGCCCGAACAGCGCGGCGTGCAGTTGTTCGGCCGTGACCGTGCACTCGTCGCGCGCCTTCTCGTAGTCGGCCAGCTCATAGATGAGGTCGACCAGGGCGGGCACATCGGACGGGACAGCGCGCCGTAGGACCGCGGTACCGAGATCGGCGACGCCGGGATCGGTCGGGCCTGGACCATCGGGACCGGTCGTGGTGGACTCCGCCGTGAACGACGGAGCCTGCGTGCTACGAATCTTGGTCACAGTGACGCTCCGTTGGGTACCAGGTTGTGCGCGTGGACGGTGTGCGTGTCGTGTTCGTAGCCGAGGACGGTCAGCGCACCGGTCGACATGGCGAAGCGGCGACCTTCCCTGACCTCGAACTCGGCCCATCGGGCGATCAGTACGCGGGAGAAGTGGCCGTGTCCTACCAGCACGATATCCCGTTCCGGAAGTATGGGCGTTACGGTGGCGAGCACTCGATCTGCCCGTTCGCGCACGTGCTCGGCGCTCTCGCCATCGGGGATCTCGTCGGTCCAGACGGTCCAGCCGGGAAGCGACTCGCGAATCTGTGGTGTGGTCAGCCCCTCGTAGGCACCGTAATCCCATTCGGCGAGGTTGTCGTCGACCACGCTATCGGTGAGTCCGGCCAGTTCGGCAGTGCGGGCCGCGCGTTGCCGAGGGCTGATGCGCACCAGTGGATTTCGCAGTTCCAGTGTGGTGAGCAGGTGTCCGGCGGCCACGGCCTGCCGCTCACCCAGCGCGGTGAGCGGCAGATCGGTGTGACTGGTGTGGCGGCGTTCGCGGGACCACGCGGTTTCGCCGTGCCGGAGCAGAATCAGCCGGGGGCCATTGTGTGCGGACATGGCTCCCATCATGGTCACGCACGTGCGGTACGGCGTGCACCGGGTCCGGTCACGAGGGGATCGGGTCTCCGAGTTCGAGTATCACCAGCGGTATCGGACGTGTTGTCTTGGCCTGACACTCGGCAAGCAGTGGATTGTTCGCCAGTACCCAGCTCGCGAACTCCTCGTACGCGCCACTCTCCAGTACCAGCGCCGCGCCTCGGTAGGTGGTCGAACCCAACTCGACGGTGACGCGAGAATCGGCTTTCGCGTTGTGATACCAGGCCGGGTACTTGTCCTCGATGAACGAACTCACATATAGCGTTTCGCCGCGTCGGAGCAAGCCGAGCGGGACCACGTGCTGTTTACCGCTCTTGGCCCCGGTGGTGGTGAGCAGCACCAGCTCACTGCCGGCGTAGGCGCCGCCGACCTTACCGTCGTTGGCGCGGAATTCCTGGATCACGTCCTTGTTCCAGCCGGCGACCTCTTCGTCGGTGTATTCCTGGTTCCATGGGGCATCCGGGTCGTCGTAGGACATGGCTCCGGAATTGAATTTCGATGCGGTGGAATCGTTTTCGCTCATGATCCCATTATGTCGGCTGATGTCGACAAGTTCGATCGGTCAGCCGAGAGCGTGCATCGCTCCGTCGCGTAATTCCAGTACGGTGTCGCCGAGGACCGCGAGGGAGATGGCGCCGCCGGTGTAGCCGGGCCGATCCACCGGTATGCGCCCGAGTTCGGCTCCGGTCGCCGGATCGAGGACAGTCATAGCGCCCGCGGTGGGCAGCAGCAGTTTGCCCGCCATGAGTGCGGGTGCGCCGAGCGCCGCGCCCGAGGTCCACAACGGGTCGAATGTGCTGCCGTTCAAGGCGATCACGCTGTCACCGGTGAAGACCAGATAGGTCGAGCCGACCTGGGTGGTTGTGGTGTCCTGGCTCAATGGTGCGGAAAGATCGTGCAGCACAATGGGGTTGCCATTTCCGTCGTAGACGGTGAGCCGTGGTGGCGCCTGCCCGGTCACGCCGGGGGAGTACAACACGATTCGGCTGTCGGATACCGCGATCACCTTGGCGTCGGCAGAAGCCATACCTGGACCGGTCAATACGTGCGAGCCGTACTCCTCCGGCGTCGTGCTGTCCTTCGGAACCGGCTTCAGCACGGTGAGCCGGTTGGCCGGATCATCGGGGCAGCGTTCGAGCACCGCGAGCCGGGACGGGCTGGAACTCGCCGACAGCAGTGTGCAACCCGCACGTGGTTGGGTTTTCGCGTTCACCGGTGCGTCGACGAAGCCGTATTCCACAGTGCGGACCAGATCCGAACGCCACATTTCCAGCCGCCGTTGCCCCTGTGCGAGGAAGTAGGTGCCGTCGGCGGACAGCCGCACACTCGAATCCATATAGCTGCTGCGCGCGGTGCGCCGGGTGCCGCTGTCGGCGGTCAGCAAAGTGGTCTGGCTGCAGCCGCGCCGGTCGCGGTACACCGCGACCACCGTGCCGTATTGACTCTCGATACCGCACAGAGGCATGTTGCGCTGATATTTCCACAGTTGGGCGCCGGTCCGTGGATCACGACCGGTGACAGTGCCGTTGTCACCGGTCACCACGACACCGCCCGCGGTGATCGCTCGCGCGCTCACCGCGTCCGGTGCGTACCACAATTCGTGCAGTTGCGTCGGCAGTTGCTCGGCGGCGATCGGTGCTGGTACCGGTGCCGCCGCGGTGATCGACTCGGTGCCGCGCGTATCGGAGCGCAGCCACACCACGACCCCCGCGAGCAGCACGAGAACCGCGATCGCTACTGCGGAGATGATATCGGCGCGCGTTCGCCGCTCGGGTGCGAGCACGGGTGCGAGACTAGCTGATCCGGGCGATCAGGCCGATGCGGCAGCCGCAGTCGAGCTTGTGCTCGCGGTGTCCTCGGTAGCGGCTTCCCCGGACGCGGGTTTGCGGCGTCTACGCCTGCGCCGTGCGGGTCGCTCGTCTGTTTCGGTCCCAGCTGTTGCGGTCCTGTCCACCTCGCTGTCGGATGCGCTGCCGGAATCGGCGGCGGTCACCGTATCGGTGCCCGTGTGGTCCGTCGTGGTATCGGCGGGCTTGCGACGCCTGCGCCTGCGCCGTGCGGGCCGGTCGGCTTCGGGAGGTGTCTGTTCCGTGGTTCGGGCCGCCTCGGTGGTGGCACCGGTCTCATCGGCGAGGTCCGCATCGCCGGGGGCCTCGGTAATGGTCGCGGCGCCGTCGACCGGCTTGCCGCTGCGGGTCCGCCTGCGGCTGCGCTGACGTGGGGTACGCCCGGGGCGTTCCACGACAACCGCGTCCGGATCGCGTTGCGGCCTCGGCTTGCGCACCATACCGGTCGCATTCTCCGGAATGGTCAGATCCGAGTACAGATGCGGCGAGCGCGAATAGGTCTCGACCGGCTCGGGGATGCCGAGCGCGAGCGCGCTGTCGATCGCCGACCAGCGGTTGAGTTCGTCCCAGTCGATCAAGGTCACCGCTACACCGGTGCGTCCGGCCCTGCCGGTCCGGCCGATCCGGTGCACGTAGGTCTTCTCGTCTTCCGGGCACTGGTAGTTGATCACGTGGGTGACATCGTCGATGTCGATGCCTCGCGCCGCGACATCGGTCGCGACAAGCACGTCGATAGTGCCTTTGCGGAATTTGGTCAGCGCCTTCTCGCGGGCGATCTGTCCGAGGTCGCCGTGTACCGCGCCGACCGCGAACCCCCGCTCGGCCAAATCGTCGGAGACCTTCTGCGCGGTGCGTTTGGTGCGCGTGAAGATCATGGTGGCGCCACGGCCCTCGGCCTGCAGTATCCGTGCGATCAGCTCGCTCTTGTCCAGGGCGTGCGCGCGGTAGACGAATTGGGCTGTACGGTCGTGCACCGCGGAATCGTGCGGCTCCTCGGCCCGGATATGCGTCGGACGAGTCAAGAAGGTCCGGGCCAGTGTGATGATCGGACCGGGCATGGTCGCGGAGAACAGCATGGTCTGGCGCTTGTCCGGCACCATCCCGAGAATGCGCTCGATATCAGGAAGGAAACCCAGATCGAGCATCTCGTCGGCCTCGTCGAGCACGAGCACGCCGATCTTGCCGAGGATCAGATGTTGCTGGTCGGCGAGATCGAGTAGCCGTCCCGGGGTGCCGACCACCAGGTCGACTCCCTCCCGTAACGCCTCGATCTGCGCTTCGTAGGGGCGCCCACCGTAGATGGAGGCGACGCGCAGCGGCCCCCGATGCCCGGTCAGGTACTTGCTCGCGTTCTGCAGGTCCTGGGTGACCTGGATGCACAGCTCCCGTGTCGGCACGATGACCAGTGCGCGTGGTGTGCCGTCCAACGGCGTCGTGCCGGACTCGGCGGTCGAGATCCGATGGAGCAGTGGTACGCCGAAGCCGAAGGTTTTGCCCATACCGGTGCGGGCCTGACCAATGAGATCTTCCCCGGTGAGTGCTAGTGGAAGGGTCAGCTCTTGAATGGCGAAAGTGCGTTCGATGCCGATCTCGCCGAGCGCGCGCACGATTTCGCTACGCACGCCCAATCCGGCGAAAGTCGGGGCGGTATGTGTTGCGTCCAGTTCGGCCGTCAACAGCGTATCCGCCAGTCCTGGTTCCTGGTCGACTGTGATCTTGCTCAGGTTCGTGCCTTCCTCGTCATCACGTCCAGCGCGCACGAGGTGGGGCGGACCGGGCGGTCCACGACGACCACGACTCCGCGAGCGATATTCACCCGGCCACGCTCCGGATGCCGGGTGCCTGCCGTAAAACGGCGACTACCTCGTAAGACATCGGCGCGGCGCAGTGGTGACGCGGATCTGGTGCGCGCACATTTTCCTGTCCAGCGAAACTTCGCACCCGAAATCGGTCAGCGGCCTTAGCGGCGCCCTGTGGTGCGTGAGCGCGGCATTCCGGCAACTCCGTCGAGCGAAACTTCCGCTGTCCGCAGTGATTGTAGCGTGATATTGTTCCTCCTTCGAATTGCCGCCACGGTGTGGTAGCGCGGATGTGGAAAATCGGCAGTGCGGATGTGGAAACGTGAAGTGCCCTTTCCTTATCCCATGGTGGCGACGTACGCTGCGGCACATGGCAATTCATCCGGCCCGGAAAATCTGGACGACGCTCGAACCGATCCATGATGTCGTCTACTTCGGAACGGGCGTCAAGGAAGCGGGCGTGCGGATCGGGCTGCGCGGTTACTGGCAGAGCTATTTCGCCTTCCGCGCCGCCCCGCTCGGGGCAGTCACCCCCGCGGCGGTCGAGGCGGTATTCGCGGGATTCCATCCCGATATGGTCTGCCGGGCGCTCCCGGAGGCATGGGAGCGGACAACTCCGCAACGCTGTGTGGCCGCCCGGCTCGACCTGTCGGCGGGACTGCTACGTGGGGTAGGCGCGGAGGAGGCGGTATGCGCTCGCGCGGTCGAGCTGCTCGCTCCGGTATCGCATGCGGCCGACCCGACCGGCCGGGCACTGTTCGCCGCCAACGCGGCCTTGGCGTTGCCCGCCGATCCGGTGGCCGCGCTGTGGCAGCTGAGCACCTCGCTCCGTGAGCATCGTGGCGATGGTCATGTCGCCGCACTGGTCACTCATGGTCTCACCGGGCGTCAGGCCCTGGTCGTACAGGTAGCGGCGGGTAAGGCGCCGGAGTCGGTGATGCGCGCAGCTCGCGGGGTATCGGAAGCGGAATGGGCGACGGCCTTCGACGAGATGCGGACACGTGGTGTGGTCGAGGGCGAGCCGACCGATCCGAAGCTCACCGACAGCGGTGCCGAGCTGTTGACGCGGGTAGAGGCCGCCACCGATGAGGCCGCATGGCACGGGGCGCTTGCGGTGTTGTCCACCGCCGCGATCACCGAGCTGACCACATCACTCGCGCCACTGGTGCACCGGATACACGAGGCGGTGCTTCCGCCGATCACCCCGGTCGGTATGCGGCCGGAGTAGACGCTGCCCCTGAGGTTTCCCGGGTGCCGAGGCGTAATCCGCCCGCCTCATATGACACGACATGCGGATACCAGGGGAAGTAACTCGGCTGAAACCGGATGTACCGTGCCGAGTATTAGGCTGATAGGTATGGGAGCACAGTCACCTGCCACGTTAGGTGTTTCGTCGACCGACCCAGCAGCCTTCTTCATCCCCGCGGATCATCCCGGCGTGACCGATCTGTTCGCGGTGCTCGCTTATGGCGAGATCTCCGCGTTCTACCGATTGGCCGAAGAGGCGAAGCTGTCACCGACCCTTCGGGGCAAAGCGGCGGTCGCGACGATGGCCGCGGCCGAGATGGAACACTTCACCATGCTCCGGTCCGCGCTGGCCGAGCGAGGCGCCGATATCTTCGATGCGATGGCGCCGTTCGTACGAGCGCTGGACGATTTCCACGCGTCTACCGATCCCTCGACGTGGCTGGAATCGATGGTGAAGTTCTACGTCGGTGACGGTATCGCCGCGGACTTCTATACCGAGATCGCCGGAGCGCTGTCTCCCGATGTCGCCGTGGTGGTCCGCGATGTGCTCGCCGAGACCAGGCACTCGGAGTTCGTTGTCGAGGAAGTGCGCCGGGCGGTCACCCGCAGCCGCTCCGAACGCGATCGTCTCAGGCTGTGGGGCAGGCGGCTGCTCGGCGAGGCGATCACCCAGGCCCAGTACGTCATGGCCCAGCGCGACGAACTCACCGATCTGGTGCTGACCGCCACCGGCGATCTCAACGGTATCGCCGCGCTGTTCGAGCGGATGCAGGCCAGCCACGCCGAACGGATGGCGGTACTCGGTATCTGACGGAAGCGAACATCATCGGGCCGTTTCGCGGACATGATCGCCGATGATCGGGTGCGGCAGCTGATTGCGCAGGTCAGTGTGGTGGTCGTCGCATGAGCCGACCTCGTCCCGTATGTCGGGCGAGGTCGGTCGCCGTTACCGGGGCGCTCGCGGAGTATGGCCTGAATACGCGCTGAAGTGTTCTGGCATTAGCCTGGATCCGACAGCACAGGACTCTCAGGTTTCGGAGGTTGACCGTGGAGGTCAAGATCGGTATTTCGGATAGCCCGCGCGAGCTGGTCATCACCAGTCCGCAGACCCAGGACGAGGTCGAGGCACTGGTTTCCGGTGCGCTCGGCGGTGACGGTGGAGTCTTGTCGCTCTCCGATGAGAAGGGGCGCAAGTTCCTGATCCAGGCTTCGAAGGTGGCCTACGTCGAGATCGGTTCTTCCGCGGGCGGCCGGGTCGGTTTCGCCGCGGTCTGACCGAGTTCGATCACCGTTCACAGACATCGAGCCCCTGCCCGCGGATCGCTCCGGGCAGGGGCTCGTCTGTGTTGTCGTCGTATCGCTCAGTGTTGCCGTTGTATCGCTCAGCCGGTTGGGTCCGCTCAGCCGATCGGATGCAGCGGCACGTGCTTCAGGCCGCCCCACGCGAGCGAGACGGTGGTGTCGACCGCGTCCTCTTTCGGGATCGGCCGGTCGGCTTCCAGCCAGTAGCGTGCCGTGAACTGGCTCGCGCCGACCAACCCGACCGCCAGAATACGGGCGCGGTAGGGATCGAGACCCGAGTCGTGCGCCACCACATCGAAGACCGCGTCCACACACGCCTCGGTAGCCTGCTCCACCCGGCGCTGTACCTGTGGCTCGCTGGTCAGATCGGATTCGAATACCAGGCGGAAGCCCTGCATCTCGTTGTCGACGAAATCGAAATACGCCTGTACCGCCGCGCGCACGCGCTGTCTGTTGTCGGTAGTCGAGCGCAGTGCTTGGCGCACGCTGGAGACCAGCATGTCCACATAGTTCTGCAGCACCGCGACATAGAGCTCCAGCTTGCTGCTGAAGTGCTGGTATAGCACCGGTTTGCTCACTCCGGCGCACTGCGAGATCTCGTCCATGCCCGCGGCGTGGTAACCGCGCTGCACGAAGACTTCACTTGCCGCCAGGAGTAGCTGTTGGC
This sequence comes from Nocardia spongicola, assembly GCF_047200775.1. NCBI lineage: Bacteria > Bacillati > Actinomycetota > Actinomycetes > Mycobacteriales > Nocardiaceae > Nocardia > Nocardia spongicola. The sequence goes on from NZ_JBJZOO010000003.1 coordinate 304,537, forward strand.
GGCGCTCGTCGCGCGGAAGCCGGGTACCGCGTTTGGCGGGCGCCATGGCCTCGGACGACGATCTGCGGGACAACATCCGGTCCACCAGGTCAGTCATGTCGGCTCTTCCAGTCGATTCCCCGGCAAAAGGGGTGTGCACCGGGCTATCTCATGCACGATACCCGGTTGCCATCGATCTGCGGAGCGGGGCCGGGCAACTGTGCCTTCCTGGACTGAATCGCAGCGTGCGCAGTAGTCGCTGACCGTGTGCTCATAGATGCACAACGGCAGCCATGAGACGCTGGTGCACATGATCGACCGACCGGAAGGACCGCGTGGGGGGCGAAACGGCATGAGCCGTCCGACGGGCCCGGGCGTGTCCGCTTCCCTGGGGTCGGACCGTATGGCGAGAACTGGGCCCGCGGCGGGATCAGGGAAGACGGCCCGTGCGGGCGCAGTCGAATGGCCGGTGGCTCGTGCCGGATCGTTCGGCGCTGCCGAGCCGGAGCTGGAGCGCGCCGTGGTTCCCGGGCAGTCCGCGCGCTATTCCGATGCCCGCTCGATCCAGCGCGATCGGGCGGAAGGTGCGATCGGTGCCGCGTCGGGCCGTTACTCCTACAAAGCCGACCGATCCCACCAGCCGTTGCGCGCCCGGTGGGATCCCATCGCTCCGGAGGAGGGAAGAGCCAGGGAGCGTCCGGAGCGGGACGCCAAGAAACAAAGTGCGCTCGGCAGGTTCGTCTCGACCTATGGCTGGCGCGCTTATGCGCTCCCGATACTGGTCGCGATCACTGTTCTCGCTGTCGTCGAAGCGATCGGCGGCACCGGAACCAGCGATGCCACCGACTCGGTATCCGATCCAGGACAGCCGAGCAGGCCTGCCGCTACGGTAGGCATCATCGGTGCCCCACCGGGAGACGGACACTTCCCCGCGGATCTGCCGACCGGGGCACTGCCAGAGGGCGGGGCCTTCGCCGAGACCGGCCAGGGCACCTGGCACGTAGTGCCGGGAACCACCGCCGAGGTCGGTGTCGGAACCGACGGTGTACTCCGCTATACGGTGGAGATCGAGGACGGTATCGATACCGCGGGTATCGGCGGCGATCAGGCCGTGGCCGCCATGGTCGATGCCACCCTCGCCAATCCGAAGAGCTGGGTGCACGACCACAGGTTCGCATTCCGCCGGGTGGATCAAGGGGAGGCGGATCTGCGCATCTCGCTCACCTCGCGGGGCTCCAGCCGCACCGTATGCGGTTTCGATATTCCGATCGATACTTCCTGCTACAACGCCAATGGTCGCCGTGTGGTGCTCTCCGAGGCCCGCTGGGTGCGGGGCGCACTGGCCTTCGAAGGAGATATCGGGTCGTATCGGCAGTACCTGATCAACCATGAGGTCGGCCATGCCATCGGCTACTACCAGCATCAGCCGTGCGAGACCGATGGCGGGCTCGCGCCGGTGATGATGCAGCAGACCTTCGGTACGAAGAACGACGATATCGCCGAGCTCGACCCGCACGGTGTGGTTCCAAGGGATGGCAAGCGCTGCCGTTTCAATCCATGGCCCTACCCGCGCGGGTAGGGCGGCGGCCGATACGCGACGATGGTGCGGGAAGAACGGTCCGATCGCCGGTGTTGCATAAGAGCGGCCCGCGGAGGGCGCCACACCGCCGGTAGCGATCGGCCAAGCGATTCGAGGAGTCCTGGACGTGTCATCACCCAAGTCCCTGCCGCCACTTGTCGAGCCGGCCGCGGAACTGACCAGGGATGAGGTTGCCCGCTACAGCCGTCACCTGATCATCCCCGATCTCGGGGTGGCCGGGCAGAAACGTTTGAAGAACGCCAAGGTGCTGGTCATCGGCGCGGGCGGGCTCGGATCGCCTGCGCTGCTGTACTTGGCCGCCGCGGGGGTCGGCACCCTCGGCATCGTCGAGTTCGACGAGGTGGATGCTTCCAATCTGCAACGCCAGATCATCCACGGTGAATCCGATATCGGCCGCTCGAAGGCCGACAGCGCGCGCGATTCCATCCTGGAGATCAACTCCGGCATCGACGTGCGGTTGCACAAGATCCGGCTGGAACCGGAGAACGCGGTCGAGCTGTTCGGCGAGTACGACCTGATCGTCGACGGTACCGACAACTTCGCCACTCGCTACCTGGTCAACGATGCCGCGGTACTGGCGGGCAAACCCTATGTATGGGGCTCGATCTACCGTTTCGAGGGGCAGGTCTCGGTTTTCTGGGAGGACGCGCCGGACGGCCGCGGTATCAACTATCGCGATCTGTACCCGGAGGCCCCGCCGCCCGGTATGGTGCCATCCTGCGCCGAGGGCGGCGTGCTCGGTGTGCTGTGCGCGTCGATCGGTTCGGTGATGGTCACCGAGGCGATCAAATTGATCACCGGGATCGGTGAGCCGCTGCTGGGCCGGTTGATGGTGTACGACGCACTGGATATGAACTACCGGACCATCAAGCTGCGCCGCGATCCGGAACGGCAGCCGATCACCGAGCTGATCGACTACGAGGCGTTCTGCGGTGTGGTGTCCGAGGAAGGGCAGGAGGCCGCGGCCGGGTCGACCATCACCGCGTACGAGCTCAAGGAACTGCTCGACGCGGGTAAGGAGATCGAACTGATCGACGTGCGCGAGCCGGTGGAATGGGACATCGTGCACATCGAGGGTGCCAGGCTGATCCCGAAGGACCGCATCCTGTCCGGTGAGGCGCTGGCCGAGCTGCCGCAGAACCGTTCGATCGTGCTGCACTGCAAGACCGGTATCCGCTCCGCCGAGGCACTGGCCGCGCTCAAACGCGCCGGTTTCTCCGATGCCACCCACCTGCAGGGCGGCGTGATCGCCTGGGCCAACCAGATCGACCGGTCACTGCCGGTGTATTGATGCCGCCGGTATCGGTATTCGGCCGAGTGCCCGGTGGCGCTCGGCCTTGCCGGTACCCCGTTGGTGGAGTTCGGGCCGTGCGGTATCCGGGTGTTGAACCGCACCTCCGGCCGTATCGGCACCGAACTCGGCGCGGGGACGCGGGCCGGGCGACGGTACCGGATGGTGGGAAATGGATCACCAGGTGCCACCGGAGAAGCCCCGGCTTCAGCTGTGGGGAACCGTTAAAAATGACCGCCGTACGGCGTGCCGTCGACCGGTCGAATCGGACACGACATACGGTACGGCCGTGACTTCTGTGGAACCTCCCGAGCATGTGCGCGCCACGTTCGGTCTGCGTGAAGTGACCCCGGTGGCGCTCGGTAACTGGGAAGGCGGCTGGCGCTTCGGCGATGTGGTGCTCAGCCCGGTTGCCGATCACGCGCGTGCGGCGTGGTCGGCCAATGTCCGCGAGTCGTTGTCGGTGGATGGGCTGCGGCTCGCTCGTCCGGTGCGGGCGACCGACGGTCGCTATGTGGTGTCCGGCTGGCGTGCGGACACCTATCTCGAGGGCGCTGCGGAACCCCGGCACGACGAGGTGGTCTCGGTATCGGTGCGGCTGCACCAAGCAACGGCACAGCTGGAGCGGCCACGGTTTCTCGCCCAAGCGCCGGTCGTGCCCTGGGTGGATGTGGATGTGTTCGTCGCAGCCGACCGCGCTACCTGGGATGCGGTGCCGCTGCGGAGTTTACGTGCGGGTGGCGCGCAGCTGTCGACCTCGCCGGACGGTCGGCGCAGTCTCGAACTGATCGGTCAGCTGGCCACACTCCGTAAGCCGGTGCGCACCCCTTCGCAGCTGGTGCACGGTGATCTGTTCGGCACAGTGCTGTTCGCAGGCGCCCGCACCCCAGGACTCTCCGACATCACCCCGTACTGGCGGCCCGCGCCGTGGGCCGCGGCTGTCATCGTGGTGGACGCGCTGGCCTGGGGCGGCGCGGACGACGGGCTACTGGAGCGCTGGGCCGATTTGCCGGAGTGGCCGCAGATGTTGTTGCGGGCGATCATCTTCCGGCTCATCGTGCATACCCTGCACCCGCGCTCGACACCGCATGCCTTCCCCGGGCTCGCGCGCACCGCCGATATGGTCCGTCTGGTGCTCTGAACCAGGAGGTTCGGCGCGCGGCATGCGCAGGCGCGAACAGTGGCAATACGGTGACCATCATCGAAGGCAATTCCAGTGACGCGGTGCGGCGTAATAGCTATCAGATGGGGGATTCGGACCTGGTCGGTGTGGTGAAGCCGCCGGTGGTCAGTGCGTGTGGTCGGGGTGCCACATGTCCTCGGGGACGAATCGATGGCGGTCCCCGGCCTGCGCGAGGAGTATTTCCGTGCCGGTCTGTGCGCGGTCGATCAGCTCTGTGGCATGGCCGAAGTCGGTGGGCGATATTGTCAGCGGGCGGGGGGGTGCCAGAACGATCAGCCGCACATGGTCGGGTACGCGGCCGATATCGGCGACCATCTGATGGCGGATCACCACCGACAGGGTATGGGCGGCGATAGCCAGTGCTCCGCGTGGTGGCCGGTTCAGGGCGCAGGAATAGCCGGTTGTGAGCGCGTAGATTGTGCGTGCGCCCATCGCGACCGCGCTCGCGATCGGGGTGTTCGCGGCGATGCCGCCGTCGACGAGTAACCGGCCCCCGATCGATACCGGTGGGTAGACGACGGGTATGGCGGCGCTGGCAAGCAGTGCGTCGACCGCGGGCCCTTCGGACAGGCGGCGTTCGGCTCCGGTCAGCAGATCGGTGGCCACCAACTCCAGTCGGATCCTGGCGTCCTCGAGACGGTCGAACTCGAGGAAATCGATGATCAGTTCGCGTAGTCCGTGTTGTGATGCGAGATGGTCGCTGCAGCCGAGGAAGCCGAGTGCACCCATGATCGGGTTGGTCGGGAACACAGTGCGGCGGCGCAGTGTGGTCCACACGTTCGTCAAATCCGCCACCGTCGCCGCGGTAGTGGGGCGAGAGGCGATGAAGGCCGCATTGAGCGCGCCTGCCGATGCGGCAGTGATCAGGTCAGGTACGACACCGTGCTCGTACAAGGCGGCCAGCATACCGACCTGGATCACGCTGTGCGCCGCGCCGCCGGACAGAACGAACGCAACAGGTTCCCGCGTATGTTCCGGCATGGGTCACCTTTCTCTCTTTCGGAGACTTCGGGACTGTCGAGCAGCGGCGCTCATCTCGTTGTGTGATACCGAGGCAAAGAATCTGCCCAGACGTTTTCGGTATTACCGCGGGATCGTCCCGAGGCGCAGAATACCGATTTCGGCATCCGGCGCCTTTCTTCATATCGGCGGTCTCGTCCATGGCCAGGACAACTTCGGTATCGACAAGTTTATCGACAATATCCGCGCAGGTCAGCAAATAGCGCCTCATCGTCACGTGGCCCGCGACAGGAAATGCCGCATCGTGTGCGGCGTATTGTGACCGCAGTGCCGTGTGCGGGTGAGGTCCTGATGCTTGTCTGCTACCGTTGACCCGGCCTGCGTCGTTAAGGGTTGAGAGGGTGGGGATGGTTCGCCGAGTTATGTTGCCGCTGCTGGCTTTCCTGCTTGTGCCTGGGGTGGTGGGGTGTGGTGGTGACACTGTGAGTGGTTCGCCCACCACTAGCGCTGTCGCGAAGGAGGATCTGTTCGACCCGTGTACGGGGGTCCCGGATGAGGCATTGCTGGCGGCGGGGGTCGATCCGGCGACCGAAGTACCTGGAATCCTCGGCAGACCGATGGAATCCGGGTGGAAGATCTGTGGCTGGGATAACTCGCAGTACTTCCTCGTAGTGTTCTCGACCAGTCACACTGTGGCGGAGTTCGAGAGCAAGCCTGGGAACGTGGAGTTCGAGGACGTCACGATGGCGGGTCGGCAGGGGCGGCGGTTCAAAGTCGAGGGAGCATCGAAGGATCTGCTCTGCGATGTCGTGTTCCCGACGCGTCATGGGGTGATTCAGCTGCGGATATCGAATAAGCCTATTACCGGTGAGCGGGAAGATCCTTGCGTGGTTCTGGATCGTGTGGGAGATTTCATCGTGCCGGTTTTTCCGGAGTAACGGGAGGGGTTGTCATGGGCGAGGATAACGTCCTGGTATGGAAGCAGCTGGCGGGGCAGGCGCGTGCGGGGGAACTCTATCTCGATGACGAGAGAGCCGCCTATCTCTGTGCCGAGGCATGTGAAAAGCGGATTACTGAACTTTTCCGCCTGCTCGAGGCTGCGCAAAGAACCAAGAATGTCGGCGGTTTCGGTGATTTCAAGATGGCGGATGCTCTGGCGAAGAAGTTTCTGAAGCAGGCCACTGGTGAGGATAATTCGATCGAGAATGTCCTTCGTGAGCATATCGAGGTCGTGCAGAATATGCGTGAGGTCATGGCGATTTCGTTCAAACGTATCACCGGCCAGGATATCGAGAACGCGGACCGGATGGCGTATGTTATCGAGCAGGTAGATCGATGACTTATCCCTACTACAACTACACTCCGAAAACTCTGGGTTCGGCGATGCTCCGTAGCATCACCGACTGGATTTCCGGGGAAGAGTTGCAGGCCGAGGTCGACCCGTTCGCGGTGCAGGGAAGATACAACGAGCAACGCGATGGTGTGCGAAGCCGGTTGGCGGATATCGGTTTTCAGGGCGACTTCTGGCCGAGGGAAGTGCTCGACGCCGACGAGTTCGAGGGGTACGACGTCGCCACGTTGCGCGGCAAGGTCGATCGGATCGATCTGGCTTTGGTCAGTGACCTGGTGGCAGCGTGGCGGAATGTCGGTACCGGGCATCAGGAATCGCTGGACGAATTCGTCGAGGCCATGGACAAGGTCACCGATGCGAGCGTGTGGCGGGGTGCGGCACGCGATGCGGCGGCGAGCGCCGTCCACGACTATGCCGCCCAGGGCGCGCAAGTCTCGAATGGGGCCCGGCTGACCAGTAACAAGGTGGAGGAATTACAGACCGGCTTGGCGCCGACCAAACAGTTGGTCCCGTATGCCCCGGAGCATCGCAGTGGGATGGACAACTTCCGCAGCTTCTTCGCCGGGCGTGGATGGCGCAATGACGATGTCGCCGAGTACAACGCGAAGGCCGAGGCATTGCGGGTGCTGCGCACTGTATACGCCCCGGTTGTCATGGAATCCGATACCGATGTCCCGCTGATTCCCCGGCCGGCACCGAGCACGCATCCTGATGGCGGGACCGGCGGTGCTGGTGGTCCCGGCACTGGTGGCACCGGAACCGGTGGCGGGGGTATCGGAGGCTTCGGCGCTGGGGGAATCGATACCGGCGGTACGAGCTCATCGGGAGCCCAATCGCCTGGCTCGGATATTCCTGGTGACCAAGGCAACTCGACCAGCCCTACGAACGCCGAGCAGGCCACGGCCGATCCCGGCGGTACGCAGCCATCGGCCGCCACCGATCCCGCGTCCACGGCTCCGGCCTCCACTACATCCGCCTCAGCGCCCGGTGCCTCCAGTAGCCAGGATTTCCGTACGCCGGGCGGTTTCGGTGGTTCCGGAAACCCGGGAAGTTACGGCGGAACCGGAGGCCAAGGAAACTACGGTGGGCCGGGAGGCCAAGGAAACTACGGCGGATTCGGCGGTCCCGGTGGATCATCAGGCGTATCGGTGCCGCCCCAGGGGCGTTCGACTCCGGGTGTGCCAAACCCTCTCGGACCGGCCGCGGCTGCCGCGCGGGCGGGATCCGCGCCGGGCCGTCCCGGTATGGCCGGTATGCCCGGCGGTATGGCGCCCGGCGCGCGCGGCGGCAAAACCGATGACGAATCCAGCAAAGGCATTCCGGACTATTTGATCACGCAGGAACACAGCGATGAACTCACCGGATTGGGCGATCTACCGAAGACGACGCCACCGGTCATCGGTGAATAACCGGATACGATAAGGATTTCTCCGTTGACAGCCATGCAGAGCTGGCGTTTCACCGCGCTCGAATTCCGGACGCTATGGGAGTCGACCGGCCGGGACGTGCTGCCCTATCCATTGCGTCACCAGTACACCACCGAATTTCGTTCGGACAGTATGCGGTTGCGCCGAGCGGCGGCCCACGCGTTGCATCCACGTATCGATGACGATCTGCTGCGTGCGGTCGAGGTGCTGCTGGAGCCGGAGGCCCGGGTGGAGCTGGCCGGAATCTGCCGGGATCGCGCGCTGCGCGCGCATGCCGGGGTGTACTACGAGCACGGTGCGCTCGCAGTGCAGGAACCGGGACCCGACCCAGAACACGGCGGTGATGTGCTGCTCACGTTACTGCCCGCCGGTGCGGTGGCGCGGGCGGTGGTCGATGTGCTCCCCAGCCGTACCGAGGGACGCGGAAAACAAGTGCAGGTACCGGCCGAAGAACTGGAGCGGCCCCGGCCACCGGTTCGCGACAGCTGGCGACCGACGCCACGGGAGGAGTTCGAGAAGTTCTTCACGCATACGATGGCGATGACCTGCCATATCGGCGTCTACGCTATGGGCAGTGTGGACAACCGGCATATCGACGGCCGCAAGGACTTCCAGCTCAACGATGTCGACGATGACGGTCGCTACGTCACCTTCGGAACCCATACGCTGACGTGCAAACCCACTACCGGCGAACGGATCACCGCCACCTTGCAGCAGATGATCGCCAGGACGGTCACGGAAGTGCGTGACGGCGTTCACCTGCCGCACTGACCGACATCTGGTCGGATGGCCGAAGGCCACATGCTTTCAGTGGCCGATATCGTGGTCGCCCGGCCGGACGAGTTCGCTCTCGTACGCGAAAGCCACCACCTGGGTGCGGTCACGGAGACCGAGTTTGGTGAGGATGCTCGATACGTGTGATTTCACGGTCGCTGGACCGATGAACAGCTGAGTGGCGATCTCCGAATTGCTGGCGCCTCGGGCGACGGCGGCCACCACCTCGCGTTCGCGTTCGGTGAGCCGGTCCAGCCTGCGCACGACAGTGGCATCGGCGGTACGGGGTTCGGTGAACCGGCCGATGAGGCGGCGAGTGATCGACGGAGCCAGCAGTGCACCGCCGTCGGCCACGGTGCGGACAGCTCCGGCGAGCTGGTCGGCGGGAATGTCCTTGAGTACGAAGCCGCTGGCGCCTGCGCGTAGGGCGCGGTAGACGTATTCGTCCGGGTCGAAGGTGGTCAGAATCAATACCCGCACCTCCCAGTCGGCGGAAGCCAGGATGCGTGCGGTCGCCTCCAAACCGTCCAGCTCCGGCATTCGGATGTCCATCAGGATCACATCCGGGCGATGCGCTCTGGCGGCATCGATAGCAGCTACACCGGTCCCGGCCTCCGCGACCACCTCGATATCGTCGTGAATGCCAAGGACCATGGCGAAACCACCACGGACCAAAGCCTGGTCATCGGCGATGAGCACGCGGACACTCATACCCGATCGTCTCCGATCGGCAGCTGGGCGACCACCAGGAACCCTCCTTGTGTACGTGGCCCCGCCTCGAGGCTCCCGCCCAACAGTAGTGCGCGTTCACGCATTCCGATGATGCCGTGTCCGCCGGATCCAGGTGGCGCAACCGGCGGTCCTGGCACGACGGCAGTGCCGCGACCGTCATCGAGCACCTCGATGACGATCGCGTTGCGGTCGACATCGAGTCGTGTCTGTGCGTGGGTCCCTGGCCCGGCATGCTTGAGCACGTTGGTGAGTGCCTCTTGGACGATGCGGTAGGCGAACAGGTCCACTCGGGCGGGCACAGCGGCGGGCAGCCCGTCCGCCGACAGCGATACGTGCACACCCGCGCCGCGGATCTGTTCGACGAGCCGTGGGAGATCGGCGAGGCCGGGCTGTGGACCGAGTTCGGTTTCGGGCCGCAGCACATCGAGCAGATGCCGCATCTCGGCCAGCGCCTGGCGGCCGGCTTCCTCCACCGCGCCCATGGCCCGCACGGCGGCATCGAGGTCCCGGGTAGCGATGACTTTCGCCGCTCCGGCCTGCACGGTCATCAGACTCACCCGGTGGGCGACTACATCGTGCAGCTCGCGCGCGATACGGGTCCGCTCCTCGGCGAGGATCCGATCGGCTTCGGCGGCGCCTTCGCGCAACAGCCGTGCGGCGCGCTCGGCGCGTGACCGGAGCAGGTACCCGATATTCCACGCTCCGAACATGAAGATGCCGCCGACGAGAATCTCCTGCCACCACGGGGTGGGATCGTCCAGGCCGTCGCCGATGAGCAGCACGATGATCACGGCGATACCCGCGGGGTACCAACGATTCACGGTCCCGTAGCGGCCCACGCTGTACAGGGCGACGAGGGCGGCCGGGCCGAGATGCGAGTAGCCGGTCAGGAGCAGCGGCATCCAGCTGAGCAGTACCGAGCCGAGCACGATCAGCGGTGCGCGTCGCCGCCAGTACAGTACGGCGTTTCCCGCTAGGAGGGCTGCCACGGCGGGATGCGCGACCTCGGCGAGCGGACGGATGGTCAGGGCGTCACCAGGTGCGTCGACCACGAACAGCGCCAGCAGGAACGCCACCACGGCGAGTGCGGTATCCGCGGTGCGTGGCCAGCGGGCGAACGGACCCCGGAACCTGCGCGCACCAGTGACAGACGGCGTCGTGCTGTCCACGGGGGACAGCGCCTTGTCGGTGGGCATCGGCTCACAGTACGCCCGGTCATGAACGTATTCACCCGTCGCGAGACGGCTTCGGGCCTCCGCCGTATGGGGGAGACCACCGGCCGATGCGTCCGCTCGAATCCCGCCCGGCGGCGGAACGCGGACCAGCTGTCCGGCGGACGACAGGGCGGGGGGTGGACCAGCACCGTGGAACCACTGCGATACAGCCGCCCCACCGGTTGTCGAACCGGGCTGGGGACCACGGTCAACACACAGGAGCACATCACCATGAACCGTTTCACTCGCCGCATCGGCGATATGAGCGCCCGCAGACCATGGGCCACGATCTCCGCCTGGGTCTTTGTTGTCGCCCTCGTAGTCGCCTTGGCCGGTACCGCGGGTGGCTCGTTCCTCGATGATTTCGTCGCGCCGGGCAGCCAGAGTGAGAAGGCGATGGACCTGCTCGAACAGCGCTTCCCCGAGGCGGCTGGAGGTAGTGCGATGGCGGTGTTCGCCGCGCAGGAGGGACAACAGCTCGACGATGGGCGCGCCGCCGTCGACGCCGCGGTCACCCGGATCGTCGAGGTGCCACATGTTGTGGCTGTATCGGATCCGTTCACCGCGGGCACCGTGTCGCCGGACGGGCGTATCGGTTTCGCGGATATCGTTTTCGACCGGCCCTCGGCGGAGCTCGGCCCGGAGTCGCTGGTGGCGCTCACCGCCGCTATAGCGCCTGCGCGGGAAGCCGGTCTCCTCGCGGAACTCGGCGGCGATGCGGCGTTCATCAACGCTGAGACCGAGCCATCGACTGCGGAGTTGGCCGGCCTGTTGGTGGCGCTGATCGTGCTGGTCGTGGTGTTCGGCACCCTTGTGGCCGCGCTGGTGCCGATCGTGCTCGCTGTGGTCGCGGTCGCGGGGGGAGTTGGCGCTGTCGCACTGCTGGCCAATGCGATGGACATCTCCACCTCGGCACCGCCGATCGGTGTCATGATCGGCTTGGGCGTCGGAATCGACTATGCCCTGTTCGTCGTGGCCCGATACCGGGAGAACCGGGCTATGGGCCAGGACAACGCAACTGCTCTGTCCAACGCTATGGGATCGTCGGGCGCCGCCGTTGTATTCGCAGGCGGCACGGTGGTCGTTGCCATGGGTGCGCTCGCGCTGACCGGCCTGGGTTTCCTCGCTTCGATCGGGCTCAGTACGGCCTTCGTTGTGCTGGTTGCTGTTGCGACCGCCCTGACTCTGCTGCCCGCACTGCTGGCATTGCTCGGCGATCGTATCGACGCGGGGCGGCTGGTGGGTCGCGGGCGTTCGGTGGCGCGGGTCGAGGAGACGGCGTGGTGGCGCTTCGCGCATCGCATCGCGGGCCGACCGTGGCCGTATCTGCTGGTCGCGGTGGCGGCGATGGTGGCGCTGGCCGTGCCAGCGTGGACAATGGAGACCGGTTTTCCCGATGCGGGCGACGATTCGACCAGCACCACTCACCGGCGTGCCTACGACCTGCTGGCGGAAGGTTTCGGGCCTGGCATCAACGCGCCGTTGCTGCTGGTCGTCGATCTGCGCAGCGCGGGTGTGACCGCCGACGGTATCACCGCGCTGTCCGAGCGGATTGCCGCAGATCCCGGTATCGCCCAGGTCGGCGTACCCCAGATCGCACCCGCCGGTGACACGGTGGTGCTGCCAGCCTTGCCGACTACCGCACCTGCGGATACCGCGACCTCCGAAACACTCGCGCGTATCCGCGATCTCATGCCTGCCAATGTCGCGATATCGGGCTTGACCGCTATGACCGACGACCTCGCTACTCAGCTCGCCGATACCCTGCCGATCTTCGTAGCCGCCGTCCTGGCCGCCTCATTCCTGTTGTTGCTGGTGGTTTTCCGGTCGGTCGTGGTGCCTTTGAAGGCTGTCGTGATGAACCTGCTGTCCATCGGCGCGGCCTACGGCGCCGTGGTCGCGGTGTTCCAATGGGGTTGGTTCGCCGACTTTTTCGGCCTGGACCAGACTTATCTCATCGCTTCTCCGATGCCGATGATCTTCTTCGCGGTGCTGTTCGGCCTGTCCATGGACTATGAGGTGTTCCTGCTCTCCCGTATCCGCGAGGAATACGACACCACGGCCGACAACACCGAGTCGGTGGCCCGCGGTATCGCGGGTACGGGGCGTGTGATCACCTCCGCTGCCCTGATCATGACCGCGATCTTCCTTGCTTTCATCGCGGACCCATCCCCCCTGCTCAAGATGATGGGGCTGGGGCTGGCGACCGCGATCGTGCTGGACGCCACGCTTGTCCGGATGGTGTTGGTGCCCGCCACCATGGCGCTGCTCGGTCGCACTACCTGGTGGCTGCCGGGCTGGCTCGACCACCGGCTTCCCCATCTGAGGTTGGAAACCACCGGCCCGAAGCATCTCGCGTCAGCGAGTATGCACCGCAGACCTGCATACGAGCCGGACCGGTTGTGCTGAACGGTTGTCGCGGCACCTGTTGCGGGCCGATCCGGCCGTTACCGAACTCAGCACCGGCAGCGGATGATGCGATGAGCCGGATCCGGTGCCATCGCACCGGATATCCGGCCCGTGCGGGTAACCGGATCATGCCTGATCCGAATAGTTCACCCGATGGATTCTATTGCGCCGTATCCGATTCTCACGAAACTTTTAGAAACAGCTCCGAGTGGCAGCGCAATATGTCCAGTATGTCCCTTTTGTATGCGAAATGTATTGATGCACTTGATATTTCGATCCAGTGTAATGCGGATTGGATTGGATCCAGAATTTATACCCCAGACATGAAATCCGTTCCTATCGGCGTGGAGTGGTCACTTTCGAGAATCCGGTCGGTGACAACAACGAGATGTGCCACCTATCATTCGGCGACGGAATTTGATCTCGCTTTTCGTGGAGGAACATTGCCCTCGTTCAACCGAAGGGGTTTCCTGGCCAGTGCGGCTACCTCGGCAACGGCCGCGGCCGTGGTCTCGGCGGGGGCGGCCCCCGGTAAGGCCCGTGCGGATACCGATCCGGACAAGCCGAACATCCTGGTGATCATGGTCGATGAGATGCGTGCGCCCATGTGGTTCCCCGACCAGGCCACTTTGGACAGTGTGCTGCCGAATATGGCGCGTATCCGCAACGGTGGTGTGTCGTTCGAGAATCATTACACCGCGGCCAATGACTGCACCGCCTCCCGTGGCTGCATGCTGACCGGCCTGTACGCTCACCAGACCGGGGTCATGGTGGTGTCCGGGTCGACGCTGTCGCCGAAGTTCCCCACCTGGGGATCGATGTTGCGCGAGCAGGGGTACGACACCAACTGGTGGGGCAAATGGCATATCGGCAACTATCCCGACAAGACGCCGGGTTCGCTCGAGGCCTACGGCTTCTACGGCGGCACCTACCCCTCACCCAACGGTGCGCCGGGCCAAGGGTTGCAAGCGGATCCGAAGATCGCCGACCAGTTCGTCGATTGGTTCCACAACGACTCCGGTAACGCGCCGTGGTGCACTACCGTCTCGTTGGTCAATCCGCACGATATCCAGTTCTGGCCGCGCTGGACCCGCCGCGACCAATTCAATATGGATATCCCGCAGTGGATGAACGGCATGCCGCCGAACTTCGAAACACTCGAACAGCTGGCCGAGAAGCCGCGGCTGCAGATGGCGCTGTACGAGGTCTCGCAAGTGGCATTCGGGTTGGCGCCCGCGGGGACCCCGGAAGCCGCGCAGGCCTGGGCCGAGGTGCGCAACCTCTACCTGTGGCTGCAGCAGCAGGTCGACATCCAGATCGGCCGGGTGCTCGATACGCTGTACTCGCGGCCCGACGTCGCGGCCAACACCGTCATCATCTTCACCGCCGACCACGGCGATTACGCCGGCTCGCACGGCCTGCACGGTAAGGGTGGCGGCGCCTACGACGAGGCCATCCGGGTGCCGCTCTACGTACACGACCCGCGCGGCTATCTCAGCCCGGTCGAGGGCACAAGCATCCGCAACCAGCTCACCTCCAGCATCGATCTCACCCCCTTGCTGCTCACCATCGCCACCGGCGGTAACGGCTGGCGCAGCGACGGGCGCTATGAACACCTGAGCGGGCGTTACGATCTCACGGAACTGTGCCGTAATTCCGGTGCCGCGGGCAGGCCGTGGATCGCGCACACCACCGACGAGGCCACCATCGAAGAAGCCGCGATCCTGTTCAACCAGAACGCTCCAGGGCATGTGGCGATGGTGCGCACCGCCGAGGCGAAGTTCGCCTCGTATTCGCATTGGGTGGAAGGCCAAGTCCGGGTCGACTCGGCGCAGCAGCAGGAGTTCGAGCTCTACGACTACAGCACCGACGAAGGCCGGCTCGAGCTCGACAATCAGGCGGCGACCGGTAATCCGCTGCGTGGCAAGATGGAACCGCTGCTGGAGAACGCCATCCGCAACGAGATCCAGCAGCCGCTGCCTGCTTATCTGAAGGCCGCCCAGGAGGAGGGGATCGGCGACTATATCGCGTCGCAAACGAACATCCTGGCCCAAGCGGAGCGCGTCGGTCACCTCATCGAGGAAATTTTCATTCCCAAGCCGTCGTAGGTCACGCCTATCCGACCGGTAGCGGTGGCTGTTACGCCGATGTCCCGCGGGTTCGAGAACCCGCGGGACATCGGCGTTGTGGCGGTCAGACGTTGGCGTATGCCAGTGAGGGGACGCGGTCGACCGCGAAGGAGGACCGCAGGTAGAACCACCAGGTGACACCGCCCATGACCAGGAAGGCCACCGCGTACGCCCAGAAGGCGGGCGCCATGCTGCCCAGGTGGGTGTTGGACAGCCGGAGCGCTTGTTGCAGCAGCCAGCCGCCGCTCGCGCCCACCGCGCCGATGACGCCGATCGCGGCGCCTGCCTGACGTTTGGCCGAGGCGGTTGTCTCCGCTGGGTCCTGCCCGCTTTCCATGGCGCGTCGTTTGTTTTCCGCGCTGAAGATCATCGGGATCATCCGGTAGGCGGAACCATTGCCGATTCCGGTCAGCACGAACAGCAGCAGGAACGAGATCAGGTACAGCGGGAAGCTCTTCACCGACAGCGATGCCATGATGAGCGCGATACCGAGCGCCATGCCGCCGAAGACGGACATGGTGATCTTCGCGCCGCCGACGCGGTCACCGATCCACCCACCGAGCGGGCGGCTGAACGAACCGACGAACGCGCCGAGGAAGGCCAGGTTGCCGAGCGTGCTCATCCAGCTGATCTCGACCAGATCGGGGAAGTTGGCCTTGAGCAGTGTCGGGAACGCGAAGGAGAAGCCGATGAACGAGCCGAAGGTGCCGATGTAGAGGAAGGCCATGATCCAGGTGTGCCGGTTGGTCAGGGCCAGTTTGTAGGACTGCCCGTCGGACTGGGCCTGGCTGATGCTGTCCATGTACCGCAGCGCGCCGAATATCGCGGCCAGGATGAACGGTACCCAGACCAGCACCGCGAGCGTGATGCCGAACCGGTAGCCTGCCGGGTCCTTGGCCATGATGTGCGTGCCGAGCGTGATCACCAATGGCAGGAGCAGCTGAGTCTGCGCGACGCCCATGTTCCCGCCCGCGGCATTGATGCCGAGCGCAGCGCCCTTCTTGCCCTCGGGGTAGAAGAAGTTGATGTTGGCCATCGAGGAGGAGAAGTTGCCGCCGCCGACACCGGCCAGCGCGGCGAGGATCATGAACACCCACATGGGTGTTTCCGGCTGGTTGACGAAGTAAGCCAAGCCGAGTGTCGGAAACAGCAGCATGCCCGCGCTGAACGCGGTGAACGCTCGTCCACCGAACCTCGGGATCGCGAAGGTGTACGGCACCCGCAACATGGCGCCGACCAGGGTCGGGGTCGAGGTGAGCAGTAGGGCGTTGCTCACCGCGGTCGGGTTTCCCTGCCCGAGACCGGCGAGGAAGCCGAATCCGGCCGCGCCCATCGCGGTGACCACGCTTCCCCAGATCACCCAGATGCTGAAGCCGAGGTTCTCCGCGAAAACGGAGAAGAACAGGTTCTTGCGCGCGGTCAGTTTGCCACCGGACTCCCAGAACTGCTCATTGTCCGGCTCCCAGTGGTCGAGCCAACGCCCACGTTTCTGGTGTTGGAATGTCGGTGTCTGTACCTCGGGGCCGGTGGTCGCGACGGCGGTCATCGGCACATCCTCTCGATCGGGGCTCGACCGACCCTCATCGCGGCGTCGTTGCCGACGGCGGCTGTCGAGTTCCTGAAATGCTGGTCGTGACCAAGGTAGAAGCCGGTTATTGCGTTTCTGTGGCCGCTGATGACGTTCCGGGCAAATCGGTCTCACTATCCGTGAGCCGCGATGGTGACCACTTGGTTACGCGCCGCGAGTGCGCGCCTCAGCGCACGTCCGGATATTCCGCGATCAGGGAGTTGAGGAAGCATCTGGTGGTCGAGGCGGCTCGTTCGGGATCGCCGTCGATCACCGCGTGTACCAAGGCCGCGTGCTGCGCCGGATAGGAATCGTCGGACTTCGACGCTCTGGCGAGGATGACCTCTTTGATGATAGGCAACAGCGAATCGTAGAATTCCAGGTATACCGCGTTGTGGCTTGCGACGACGATCGCGCGGTGTAGCTGGACGTCCGCTTCGATCGCGGTGTCCAGGTCCTCATCCCATCCTTCGTCCCGCTCTTCGAGCAGGTGCAGCAGCGTCTCGATATCGGTGTCGTCACGGCGGCGTGCCGCCAGCGCGGCCGCGGTGGTGTCCAGCGCGAGGCGCAGTTCCAGCACATCGCGTTCCTCGGCATCGGCGAAGTACTTCGCCAAGGTTCCGCCCAGATCGGAGCTGGCGATCACATAGGTGCCCGAGCCCTGGCGGCGTTCCAGCATGCCCGCGTGCACCAGCGCCTGGACGGCTTCGCGCACGGTATTGCGGCCGGTACCGGTGAGTTCGGTGAGCTCGGGTTCGGTGGGAATGCGGGAGCCGATCGGCCAACGGCCGGAACGGATTTCCGCCCGCAGCTGCTCGGTGACCTGGGCTATGAGACTGGTGCGGCGGACGGTTTGCACCCCGATAGCGTACCGCCCATCCCCGCATTTGCCCTTGATCATCCGGTCATCCTATGATTTCGCGGTGACTGCGACCCTTCCCGAATCTGCGGCTCTCCCCGAATCCGTGCTGGTCGAGCGGCGGCGTCGCGCGCTGCTCGAGGGCAGGCTGCTGGTTCTCACCGCTATCGTCATGTCCGCGCTTACGCTGCGTGTCGCCGTCACCGCGTTCAGTCCGCTGGCCGAATTCATCGGTGCCGAGATCGGTTACGGGGCCGCCGTGGTCGGGGTCTTCGGTATGGCCCCGCCCGCCATGTTCGCGTTGGCCGGGCTGCTCACCCCGCTCCTTGCGGTCCGGCTCGGACTGGAGCGCACCGCGCTTACGGCCATGCTGATGGCCGGCACGGGCATGGTGCTGCGGGTGCTGGTATCCGGCACCGTGGAACTGCTGGTGTTCTCCGCGCTCGCACTCACGGGCATGGGCATGGGCAATGTGGTGATCCCGCCACTGGTGAAACGCTATTTCCCGGACCACATCGCCACGGTCAGCTCGCTGTATATCGTCATGGTGCAGCTCGGCACCGTCGTGCCTGCCCTTATCGCGGTCCCGGTGGCCGATGCGCAAGGCTGGCGGATCTCGCTGGGGATGTGGGGTCTGCTCGGCTTCGCCGCCGTGGTGCCATGGCTGGCCATCGTGCGGGATCGGCACGGATACGACCGCGTGGATCAGACGGCGGTGCCGGACCATGCCCCGCGAACGGGCCGGGTGTGGCGTTCGCCGATCGCCTGGGGCATGGCAGGCATGTTCGGCATGACCTCGCTGATCACCTACTCGATGTTCGCCTGGTTGCCGAAGATCATGACAGACGCGGGAGCGAGCGCCGGGTACGGCGGTGCCATGGTCGGGTTGTTCGCCCTGATCGGACTGGTCGCCGCGCTCACAGCGCCGACGGTGGTCGTCCGGTTCCGCAATCCGTTCGCTGTGGTGATCGGCTGCGCGGTGCTGTTCTACATCGCGTTCGCCGGGCTGATCATCGCACCGATGGCCGCGCCACTGGTGTGGGTTGTGTTGCTCGGACTCGGCCCGAGTACCTTCCCGATGGCGTTGACGCTGATCAATCTGCGTACCCGCACTCCGGGCGGTTCGGCCGCATTATCGGGTTTCACCCAGGGGGTCGGTTACGCGGTGGCCTGCGCGGGTCCGCTGCTGTTCGGCATGCTGCATACGACGACCGGCGGTTGGCTCGCTCCGTTCGCGCTGCTCGGTGGTGCGGTGCTGGTTCTGCTGTTCGGTGCCTGGCAAGCGTGCAAACCGCGCATGCTCGAAGACACCTGGTGATTCCCCGCGCGCCGGAATGATCGTCCGTTCCGAGTTGCGCACGGGTACGTGCGGGAGCATGCTGTGCCCGGCGCACCTCACCGCTCGGTGAATTCGGGATCGGGCCGCGTGTGACATCCGGAAATCGTTGTGTCACATGCCGGAAACATGTGCTGGAAGCTCACGGCGGATGGTCGGAATGCGTGAGCAACCGTTGATTTGACGGTCATTTCGCGCAGCATGTCGGCAATACCCATTTCTTACCTTGGGGCCAACCGAATCCGGGAGGCCCTGTTGCACATGCTGACGCGGTATAGCTCGGGACTCCGTCGGTTCGTCGGCCCGTGTCTGACACCGAACCAGCCCAGGAGGACCAAGAGATGAACCCCACAGTCGATCGCAAGACCGCGGTGGTCGTTGGCCACGGCATGGTCGGGCACCGGTTCGTCGAGGCGCTGCGCTCGCGCGATACCGAAGGCCACTGGCAGGTAGTCGTCCTCAGCGAAGAGCGGTTGCCCGCCTATGACCGGGTCGGCCTCTCTTCCTATATCGGCAACTGGGACCCGGGTGCGCTGGCATTGCCCGGTAACGAGTACGCCGGTGACGATCTGGTCGAACTGCGGCTCGGTCAGCGCGCCGAGTCGATCGATCGCCGGGCGCGTAAGGTGACCACCTCGGCGGGCGACACCTTCGGCTATGACGCGCTCGTGCTGGCCACCGGCTCCTACCCGTTCGTACCGCCGGTTCCCGGCCATGACCAGCCCGGATGCTTCGTCTACCGGACCATCGATGACCTGGACGGCATCCGCGCGGCCGCCGCGGCTGCCGGTCCAGGTGCGGCAGGGGTGGTGATCGGCGGCGGACTGCTCGGCCTGGAGGCCGCGAACGCGCTGCGGTTGCTCGGGCTCACTCCCCATGTAGTCGAGTACAACGACCGGCTGATGCCCGCCCAGGTCGACGCGGGCGGCGGTGCGATCCTGGAGCGTCTGGTCACCGACCTCGGCCTGCAGGTGCACACAGGGGTCGGCACATCTTCGATCGAGGCGTCGGACGCGGGGCTGACGGTCGTGCTGTCCGACGAGTCGGTGATCGAGGCCGGACTGGTGGTGTTCTCCGCCGGTGTCCGCCCCCACGATCAGATCGCCAGGGACGCGGGGCTGGAGATCGGCCCCCGTGGCGGCATCGTCACCGATCTCGGCTTACAGACCTCCGACCCCAATGTCTGGGCCATCGGTGAATGCGCTGCGGTGGAGGGGGTGTGCTACGGGCTGGTCGCGCCGGGGTACAGCACTGCCGAGATCGTGGTGGACCGGTTGCTCGGCGGCACGGGCGAATTCCCCGGTGCGGACATGTCCACCAAACTCAAGCTGCTCGGTGTCGACGTGGCCAGTTTCGGTGACGCGCACGGGGTCACCGAGGGCGCACTGTCGGTGGTGCTGCACGACGCGGCCAAGGGCACCTATGCCAAACTCGTCGTTTCCGACGATGCGAAGATCCTGCTCGGCGGCATCCTGGTCGGCGATGCCAGCGCTTATTCGGCTTTGCGTCCCTTGGTCGGCAGCCCGCTGCCCGCTGAACCGGCTGCGCTGATCTCGCCGGCGGGCGCGGAACTCGGCGCCGATGCCCTGCCGGACGACGCGCAGATCTGCTCGTGCAACAACGTGTCGAAAGGCACTATCTGCGGGGCGATCGCCGACGGCGCCTGTGATATCCCGGCGATCAAGAAGTGCACCACCGCCGGAACATCGTGTGGTGGTTGCGTACCCATGATCAAAAAGCTGCTAGAGCAGTCCGGCGTGCAGATGTCCAAGGCGCTGTGTGAGCACTTCGAACAGTCGCGTGCCGAGCTGTTCCAGATTGTGCAGGTCACCGGTATCCGCACCTTCTCGGGCCTGATCGCCGAGCACGGCAAGGGCACGGGCTGCGATATCTGCAAGCCGACCGTCGCCTCCATCCTCGCCTCCACCTCGAGCGAGCACATCCTCGACGGTGAGCAGGCCGCGCTGCAGGACACCAACGACCACTTCCTGGCCAATATGCAGAAGAACGGCACCTACTCGGTGGTGCCACGGATGCCAGGCGGCGAGGTCACCGCGGAGCAGCTGATCACTATCGGCGAGGTGGCCAAGGAATTCGGCCTGTATGTGAAGGTCACCGGCGGCCAGCGCATCGACCTGTTCGGCGCGCGCGTCGAACAGCTGCCACTGATCTGGAAGCGATTGGTCGACGCGGGCATGGAATCCGGGCACGCGTACGGTAAGTCGCTGCGCACCGTGAAGAGTTGCGTCGGCTCCACCTGGTGCCGCTACGGGCAGCAGGACTCGGTCGGTATGGCCGTACTGCTGGAGAAGCGCTATCGCGGCCTGCGTTCGCCGCACAAGCTGAAGCTGGCCGTCTCCGGCTGTGCCCGCGAATGTGCCGAGGCGCGTGGCAAGGATGTCGGCGTGATCGCCACCGAGCACGGATGGAACCTCTACGTCGGCGGCAATGGCGGCCTCACCCCGAAGCACGCGGTATTACTGGCCGGTGACCTCGATGACGAGACACTGATCAAGTACATCGATCGCTACCTGATGTTCTACATCCGTACCGCTGATCGTTTGCAGCGCACCGCGCCGTGGCAGGAGGCGCTGGACGGCGGTATCGATTACCTGAAGCAAGTGATCTGCGAAGACAGTTTGGGCATCGCAGGGGATCTGGAGGCGGCAATGGCCGCGCATGTCGCCGGTTACCGCGATGAGTGGGCCGCGGTACTGGAAGACGAAGAGAAGTTGTCTCGCTTTGTGTCGTTCGTCAACGCCCCCGAGGCGGCCGATCCGACGATCTCGTTCGACGATACCGGGGATCGGAAGGTGCCTGTGCTGCTCGGGCTGCCGGACATGCCGCTCGCCACGCCTGGGAAATAACCGCGTAACCGCATAGAAACAGAACGTCTGTACCAATAGGTAAGGCGTTTGGAGGACGACACCGATGACTGTGATCGACACCCCTGGCATCGCCCGAGCGACCACCGCCGAGTGGACGCAAGCGTGCCGTCTCGACTATCTGATTCCCGGCCGCGGCGTCGCGGTATTACTGAAAGGCGGCAGGCAGGCTGCGCTGTTCCGTGTGGGGGACGGCGCGCTGTACGCCGTCGGCAATGTCGATCCGATCGGCAGGGCCGCGGTCATGTCGCGCGGCATCGTCGGCGATCGCGGTGGGGTACCCGTCGTGGCCTCACCATTGTTGAAGCAAGCTTTCTCCCTGGTCGACGGGCACTGCCTGGACGACGAATCGGCGATGCTGCCGGTGTACGCGGTGCGCGTGGACGACGGCATCGTTTCGGTTTCCAATGAGCCGGTGGTATCCGAGCTCGAATCCTCGGACGGATGATCGGCATGGCGACAGGTGACGCGGGAGCCGGTCTTGCCGGCTTCACGATAGGTATCACGGCGGCGCGGCGGGCCGAAGAGTTCGCCACGCTGCTACAACGACGCGGCGCCACGATTGTGTCCGCACCGGCCATCCGGATCATCCCGCTGGCCGACGACAACGAACTGGCGCGGGTCACCCGGCAGCTGATCACTGATCCGCCGCGGATCACCGTGGCCACAACGGGAATCGGCTTTCGCGGCTGGATGGAAGCCGCCGAGGGCTGGGGGATGGCCGATGACCTGCGCCGCACGCTCGGCACCACCAGGATGCTGGCGCGCGGCCCGAAAGCCAAGGGCGCCATCCGTGCCGCGGAATTGCGTGAGGAATGGTCGCCTGCTTCCGAATCGTCCGCCGAAGTGCTCGACCACCTGCTCACCGAGGGAGTGGAGGGCGTCAGGATCGCGGTGCAATTACACGGAGCCACCACCGAGTGGGAACCGGTACCCGATTTCTGCGAGGTCTTGCGCTGCGCGGGAGCGGATGTCGTGCCCGTGCCGGTGTATCGCTGGGTGCCGCCGGATGATCAGGGCCCGATGGATCACCTCATCGAGGCCATCGTCACCGCGAGCCTGGACTGCGTCACCTTCACCAGTGCTCCCGCCGTCGCATCGATGTTGATGCGCGCCAAGGAAACCGGACTGCTCGACGGGTTGCTGTACGCCTTACGTGGCCGGGTGCTGCCCGCCTGTGTCGGGCCGATCACGGCGGCGCCGCTGGAAGAACTCGGCGTGCCGACCTCGATGCCGGGCCGGGCCCGGCTCGGTGCGCTGGCCCGGCACGTTGCCGAAGAACTGCCGAGGCGGGCCAACCGGATCCAGGCCGCCGGACACCACATCAGCGTGCGCGGAGCCTGCGTGGTGGTGGACGGTCAGGTGCGTCAGCTTGCGCCCGCGCCGATGGCTCTGATGCGTGCGCTGGCCCGGCAGCCGGGCCGAGTGGTCTCCAGGGAGGACCTGCTCGCCGTATTGCCCGGCGGCGGGGACGATACGCACGCGGTGGAAACCGCCATCGCCAGGCTCCGATCCGGACTCGGCACGCCGAAAGCCATTCAAACCGTGGTCAAACGCGGTTACCGGCTCGCATTGGATCCGGCGGAGTGCATCGATAACAATCCCAGGCCCCTCGCCACCGATGGCGCGCAGGCGCCGGGCACGGGAATTCCGGCTCGGGCACCCCGATACATCCAGACGGCGGGCAGCTGGTGACGGTCCCCGCCCTGGTGCTGGTGGCGCACGGAACCCGAAGCACCAAGGGTGTGCAGATGATCGCGGCACTCGCCGAGGCAGTGACCGAGGAACTCGGCGCCGGGGTTTCGGCACCAGGCACCGAGGCCGAGGAAACGCCGTGGGTGCGCACAGCGTTCGTCGATGTGCTCGGCCCCTCGCCCGCCGAAGTGTTGCGCGATCTGGTGTCACCGACCGGGGAGGCCGTTCCGGCGGTGGTGGTTCCGGCGTTCCTGGCCTCGGGCTATCACGTCTACCAGGACGTACCACGCGAGGTGGCCGACAGTGATCATCCTGCGGTGGTAGTCACCCCGGCCATGGGCCCTGATCCCGCGCTGGCGCGGATCATGGCCATGCGCTTGCGCACCGCGGGCTGGACTCCGGGAGACGCGGTGGTCTTCGCCGCCGCGGGCTCCTCGGATGCCAGGGCCCGCCGGGATGTCCGCCGTGCCGCCGCATTACTGGCCGAACGGCTCGACGCTCCGGTCCGAGTCGGCTATGTCGCGACCGGTACGCCACGCATCCCCGAGGTGGTCGCCGAGCTGCGCGCGGCTGGTGCGGGCCGGGTCTTCGTGGCCTCGTACCTGCTGGCGCACGGCCTGTTCCAGCAGCGTCTGCACGAGGCGGGTGCGGATGGTGTCGCCGAACCCATCGGCGTGCATCCGGCCGTGGTCCGGTTGATCGCCGAGCGTTACCGGACCGCAGCCCGCGAGCTGGTCGAGGCACGGGTGCGCTGACCCTCTCTGCCGCTGTTTCATGGGGTCGAGACCATCATGTCCGATGCCACGTTCTTGAAGGCATGAGTCGACGACTATAGCCACGGACTGGATCGGATATCGGCGCTGCTGGAGAATCGGTGATCGGCATGAACAGACCCCCAGTACTCCCCGGGTTCACGCGGTCGTCGCAACACTCTCGATCTGAGAGGTCGCGGCGACTGGGTCGTTTTCAGAGGATTTGGCCGAGTTCGGATCGAAGCGGTGAATCGACGTCTACTCATCGGGACGAGCCCCGTCCCACCGCAGTGAAGTCGATCCCGAGGTCTGCATAGATTATTTGCGCCGCGTTTCGGCCTGGCGCCATTGTCACTCCCGGACCGGGATGACTGCCGGATCCGCATAGATAGGCATGTGTGACCGGTGAGCGATAAAACCCCATTTCCGGTATCGGGCGCATGGCGCCGACCTGGTATGGGACGAAAGCTCCGTGGGAGTTCGTCCCCTGAAGGGCGCTCGGCAGCATTCTTTCGATATCCTGCGGGCTGTGAACGACTCGTTTGATGATGTTGTCTCGGAGATCCGGGATGTACTTATCGGTCAACAGGTCGATCATCCGATCCGCGAGGAGCTCTTTCGCACGGTCCCAGTGTGTTTCCTCGATCGTGCCGCCGGCATCCCCTTTGATCTCGTACGGAACAGGCTGGACCACAAGTTTCATCAATCCGGCACCGGGCGGCACACGGCTCGGATCCGCAGCAGCGTCGTTGCAGATCAGAGCAAATGGCTCTTCGGATAAGAGGCCGCTTCGCGCTTCGTAGAATATGCGGGAGAGATGATCTGAGAGCCCCGGGCTCGGATGTACATAGACGGACTGTTCAGCGGTCGGCCCGGCCCTATACTTCGCCGGCCTGCGCAGAGC
Organism: Nocardia spongicola; assembly: GCF_047200775.1. NCBI lineage: Bacteria > Bacillati > Actinomycetota > Actinomycetes > Mycobacteriales > Nocardiaceae > Nocardia > Nocardia spongicola. Next base: position 329,584 of record NZ_JBJZOO010000003.1, read on the forward strand.
GATATATACAACCATGACGGATTCGCCCAGTTCGTAACGGCGGATCTTCGTGTCGATGGCGGTTCCGAGCCGTTGCTGCCCGAGAAGGTCGAGCACCAGATTCCGGGGGTGCGCGCTGGAGGCGATCAACCCGGCTCCGATCTCTTCGCCGTCCTGAAGCTCGACACCGCAGGCTTTTCCGTTCTCGACGACGATCTGCTTGACCTCCGCATTCGTCCGAATCTCACCGTTGTGTGCTTCGAGAAATCCGGACAGTGCCAGCGAAAGATTTCGCATTCCGCCTTCGACAATATTGTTCCCATAGTGCTGAATCAGCATCGAGAGCAGCCAGGAGATACTCGCACCCCCGACGTCGTCAGGAGAGGAACCGACGTGCACCCCCCACGTCCCCAGCAGGGACTTGGCCTCCTCCGATTCGAACGTTTCATTGCACCAGGATCTGAGATTCTGCATCTGAAACCGATACTCGTCCAGGCCTCCGGGGAGAGTCCGCAAGGATGCCGCTTCTTCGGTGAACGATGGCGGTGGGTTGTTGAAAGAATCGCCAATCAATTCCTTCTGTTCCAAGAATTTCTCGTAGAGGACGCGCCACATGTCCGCGTCTCTTTGTGAATAACGCGCTATGCTCCGACAAGTATCATCGAGGTTGCGATGCACAGAAACTGAGCGACCGTCGGGGAAGACATGAGATAGACCGGGGTCGGGATGGATCAGTTCGAACCCATATTTTTCCAGCTGAAGTTCTTCGGGAGCGGGAGAAAAGTTTGCTAATTGAATGCAGCTCGCGTGCGTATCCGACCTGAACCCGGGTATGGTTATTTCTTCTGTATTGGTCATTCCGCCGATGGAATGATATTTCTCCACAACGAGAACTTTCAGGCCGGCTTTCGCCAGGTAGCATGCGCATGTCAGTCCATTATGGCCGCTGCCGATTATGATGGCATCATATCTGGTGGGGATCATGGTATCTCCCTCCGAACCGATACGAGACGGTCTTTCTTCGAAGTCTACGGGAATCGTCCCGTCGTAGCTGGAGATCGTCGATCGGGGCGGGCCGTTCGAGAACTCGACCGAGGTCGAATTCGCACCCATCGAGTGGTGTGGCTGTTACAGCGATGCGCGCCTTTTCTGGGGTAGCTGAAGTGCTGTGTGGTGTTGTAGCGGTCCGCCGGCACGGATCGGTTTGTAACAGATCTCCGGGATTGTGGTACTCGTAGCCGGTGGTCATATGACTGCCTCTTGTAAGAGAAGATATTTGGATGCAGTCACACTGAAACATCTTGCACTGCAAGGTGACCCGATCCGAGCTCGCCTGACCTGTCAGGGGCTCTGAGCGGGCTCATCAGAACAGATCTTGACACGATTCACTGGTACATGATCAACTCTTCGGTTGCCCGACGCCACTGTTCGACGCCTTTCAGCTCTTGTCGAATTGCGGTGTGTGGGCACCGGTCTGGTTCATGCGGCCTCGGTCCGGGCGTACTGCCCGTGGCACCGATTCTGAACGTCCAGTCGTCCACGCAGGAACTACTCGTCCATATCGTCGAAAAGTACCGGGGAACAAGGAAAGATGAAGATCAGAAAACTCACCGCAACCGCCATGCTGTCCATCGCCGCCGTCGGCATCACCTCGGGGGTCGCCGCAGGTGATCCGCCGGCAGTGCCCGATGCCGCCGTCAGTGCATGGCCAGTTCTCGCGCAGGGGGTTGAGCGCGGCGTCGGATACACCATCGACCGCGACGATACGACGCTCACCGCGACCCTCGCCGATGGCACCTTCGGTCTTACTGCCGACGCGATCACCGTGACCGCCGCCGATGGCACTCAGGTGGCCAGTCTGCCGCTGCGGACGCCGGTGGAGGAACAGCTGTTGGAATTGGCGCCGCGCCTGGACGCCGATGGCACCCGCCTGATCGCCGAGGTCAGCGCGCGGCAGATGAGCGCGGAGGAGATCGGCTACTGGCATAAAACCTCACCGCGCCAGCGCAGTATCGAGGCCGGTATGAGCATCGGCGCCGCGCTCGGCGGAATAGCGGGAGTCTTCCTCGGTATGGTGATCGGTATCGCCACCTCCGGGCTGCTGATCCCGATCACCTTGCCGGTGGGTCTGATCGGTGGAGTGCTGGGCGGGATAGCGCTCGGCGGCGCCGCCGGCGCCGCTATTCCCAACTCCGATATCCCGGACCAATGGGAGTACGAGCTCGAATGCCGTGGCAGCGGCGATTACCGCTTCTGCTGGTAGGCGTGTCGATACGGGTGGTGCCGCAAGGCACCACCCGTATCGATCTTGTCGCCTTGGCAGGCTTCTGGGCAGCGGCATCGATAGTAGGCCGGGTTGTCTGCCAAGCGATCTTCCACGCCACCCTCGGCAAGGCGTTGTTCGGTTTGTGTGTGATCAGTCCGGAGTGCGGTGGCTATCCCTCGTTCGGTCATCTGCTGAAGATGTGGTTCTTCCATTGGTGCCTATCGGCTGTGCTGCTGGCCTGGCTGTTGTGGCCGGACCCGGCGGGGGAGGGCGAGGACAAGTCCAGGGACAAGAACAAGCTCGATGCGTACCGGCTCCCGGTGGTTCGACGTCGGGATGCGCGGCGCGAGTTCGCCGAAATATAGCATCGCATAGCATGAATTGCTATCATGGGGTTATGGCGAAGACGATTACTCAGGCTGAGTTGCGCAACGGGAGCGCTGGGGTGATGGACGCGCTCGAAGCGGGCGAGGACTTCGTCATCACCCGTAACGGGCGGCCTGTCGGCGAGCTGCGGCCCATCACTCCGCGACATAACATGACGGTGGCTGAACTCAAGGCGCGACTCGCCCGTTTCGCCGATATAGGTCGTGGCGCCGAGGAACGCGCCGAGATCGATGTGGCGTTCGGCGAGGAACGCCTCGATGACTGAACCGGTTTCGAGCGAACGGTTTCCGGTCGGATTGCTGGATACCTGTGTCCTCATCGACATCGGTGCCATCGCTGATGCGAAGTTGCCGATCCAGGCGCGGATCAGCTCCGTCACCCTGGCCGAACTCGGCCTCGGCATCGCTGTCGCCACCACCCCTGAAGCCCTGGCCCTGCGTACGGAACGGATGCTGGAGATCGAGCACGGTTTCGATCCGCTACCGTTCTCCGCCGCCGCGGCACGACGGTTCACGTCGATGGCGAAACTCGTTGTCGCTTCAGGTCGGAACCCGAAACCACGTAAAGTCGATCTGATGATCGCGGCCGTGGCCTCGGCACACGATCTCCCCTTGTTCACCCGTAACCCCGACGATTTCAAAGGCATAGAGAAGCTGCTGACCGTGATCTCCGTGTGAGACGTCTCGTGCTCGGGGCAGTCACCACGAGCGTCGCATTCGAATCCGGAGCCGACGAACGCGAGCTTCGGTGTGGTGGTTGCCCGGCTGCTGATGTTCCTTGACCATGTCGGTATCCGTTCGACGAGGTCGATTTCTTCGCGCAGGGCGACATACTTCTTCACTGTCGCGGCACTTGGACCGAGTTCATCGCCCAGCGTGGGGAGGGAAACCAGCTGCCGGAAGTGGTCGGGCGGCGCTCAAGTCGTGACGTCGGATGCGCCGACCGGGAGGGTGGTGATCACGGTGGGGGTTGCGGTGCCGGTAATCGGCGCCGACACCACGTTGTGGACAGAGGAGTCTGCGTTGGTGATGAACAAAGTGTCACCGGAGGCGGTGATACCCGTGGGGTTTGCCAGACCGGTCACCAAGGGGGTCGGCGTGCCACCGGTGACCGGTACCGTCGAGACCTGATCGGCTCCGGTCTCGCAGATGTAGAGGACGTCACCGACCCGGACGAGACCATTGGGACCGTTCAGACTGGAAGCCAACAGGGTTGGTGCGCCACCGGTTTGTGGCACCGAATACACATTGCTGCCGCTGGAGCTGTCGGTGAAGAACAGCAGGCCGCCGTAGGTGTAGGGCAGTGGGTTGCTGGTGCCGTCGAGAAGTGCCTGGACGGTGACGTCGACGGTGCCGGTGCCGGGTGGGGCGATGGCATCGATCCGGGTGTCGGAGACGATGGTGAACGTGGTTGCCGTCGTGCCGAATCGCACGGTCAACGGCCCGGCGCCGGCGAATCCGCTGCCGAAGATCTCTACCGTGTTGCCGCCTGCTGTGGGACCGAAAATGGGGTTGAGCGAGGTGAGTACCGGTGCGGCCAGGAGGGCAGCCGCGAACGACGCGACTCCTGGTTGGGTCGGCACTCCGTCGGTGATCCCGGATACGCTGGTGGGGCTAGTGGCGACAACGGTGGGGGTAGTGGTGCCGGTGATCGGCGCCGACACCACCTGGCTGGTGCCCGCGTTGGTGATGAACAGGGTGTTACCGGAGACAGTGAGAAACACAGGGAGCGACAGGCCGGTTACCAAGGGGGTCGGTGTGCCACCGATGGTCGGCACCGTCGACACCTGATCGGCCCCGATCTCGCAAATATAGAGGAGGCTACCGACCCGGACGACGCCTACAGGTTGATTCATGCCGGAAGCCAGCAGGGTTGGTGTGCCACCGGTTCGCGGCACCGAATACACATTGCCGGGATTAGTGCCTTCGGTGACATACAGCAGGCCGGAGCCGTTGTAGGTGTAGGGCAGTGCGTTGCTGGTGCCGTCGAGTAGTGCCTGGACGGTGACACCGACTGTGCCGGTGCCGGGTGGGGCGATGGCGTTGATCCGGGTGTCGGAGACGATGGTGAATGTGGTTGCCGTCGAACCGAATCGCACGGTCAATGGACCGACACCTGAGAATCCGCTGCCGATGATCTGCACCGTGTTGCCCCCGGCCTGGGGGCCGAAACTGGGGTTGAGCGAGGTGAGCGCAGGCGCCATCGGTCGGCCTCTCAACAGGAAAACTTTGTACTGCAAGGGATGTCGACATAGTCGCGATATCCCTCCATCCAGTAACTCACCAACAGTGGCAGTTCCGCAACGAATCCCTGATGGCAGTTCGGCAACGAATTCCCGGTCTCGACCACACTGTCTTCGACGCCGCCGGTGGCCTGTTCACTCTGTTCCGCGACTGGCTGCGTGAACAGTTCGTCGGGCTCGGGCACGAGACCGACGCCGATGCGCTGGCCATGCACGTACTCACCGTCAGTCAAGGCGTGGCCACCCTCGCCAACGCCATCCGCGATGAACAGTTCATTCGCCGCGAGGTCGAGCACCTGTTGACTGGCCGACACCTCCTCCGGCAACTCCCACCGCACCCCTGATGGTGGCCGAGCACACCACTGACGACAACAGAAGCGAGAAAAGCATGTTCGTGGTTCCGCTCAGGTTCTCCGACAACCGGAAAGACGCCCCACAGACCGACTGAAGTTCCTGCTCGACTGATCACGGCCATCCGCTATCTCTCGCGGGGCGCCTATCGCAACGCTGATATACGAAGCCCCGCCCGGACGCTACTGGCCTGGCGGGGTCTCGCGTGGTGCGCTCGATTCGGTCAGCGCCTGCGTTCCGGTGTGACCGGCGCGTCCCATGCGCTGGCGTAGCGGCGCTTATCGGGAGCGTTGTATTCCTTGCTGCGGTAGACCACATAGGGCCGAACGAGGTAGCCGATGGGCGCGCTGAACATGTGCACCAGCCGGGTGTAAGGCCACAGTCCGATCAGTGCGAGCACGACCAGCCCGTGTAGTTGGAAGGTCCATGGGGTGTCCACCATGAGTTCGGGTTCCGGGCTGAGGGTGAACAGGCTGCGGAACCAGGGGGAGACGGTTTCGCGGTAGTTGTAGGTGCCCCACAGCAGGTTGCTGCCCCAGGTGTTGAGCAATCCGGTGATCAGCGCCGCGGCCAGCAGCGTGTACATCAGTTTGTCATTGGCGGTGGTGGCGCGGCGGACGGCTGGAACGGTGACGCGCCGGTAGAGCAGGATGGCGACGCCCGCGAGTACGGCCAGACCGGCCACCGATCCGGCCGAGACGGCGATCAGATGGTAGGTGTGCTCGGAGATGCCGACCGCCGCGGTCCACGACGCCGGGATCAGCACGCCGAGTACATGACCGGCGATCACGCCGAGCATGCCGAAGTGGAACAGTGGGCTGCCGAGGCGTAGCAGGCGGCTTTCGTAGATCTGGGAGGAGCGGGTGGTCCAGCCGAATTGGTCGGTGCGGTAGCGCCACAGGTGCCCGAGTACGAACGAGGTGAACGCGATATAAGGCAGGATCAGCCACAGCGCGGTCGGCAGGTGCGGCGTTGCGTTCATCGTCGGCCTTCCGATCCGTCGAACAGGGAGGGGTCCAGCGCGAAGGGGTCCAGCCCGACTTCTTCTTCCGGCGGGCCCTGGGCGGCGAGTTCGGCGATGCGCCGCCGGTCCGCGGTGGTCGGCGGCGGCAGCGTCGCACCGATCGCGGCCAGCACCCCGGCATACGGGGAGCCGGTGTCGGACAGTGAGAGCCGTAGCAGCTCCAGCACGGGAACATGCTCGCCGAGCAGCCGTTCGCCACCGATCGGATCAACGGTGGCGGCGAATTCCAGCAGCACCGGCAGATGGTCGGGCAGCTCCTGTTCGCCGAGCTCGACGCCGGCGTGCCGATAGGCGTGCTTGAACCGCAACAGCGCCATACCGCGTTTGCGGGTGTCGCCGTAGGCGTAGAAGGTCAGATGCAGACTGGCGCGGCGACGCAGGTCGAAGGTTTCTACGTAGGTGGCGGCGAGCCGTAAGGGCGGGGTGTTGCGCAGATAGGCGAGGCATTCGCGCAGCGGTTCACGTACCCCCTCCGGCAAGCCTGCCGCGGCAGTGGCCACCTGGTCGGCCATAGCCAGCGTCTGCTCGCTCGGGTAGTCCAGCAGTAGTGCGGCGATCCGCCACACCAGCTGCCGCTCGCGTTGGGTGAGTTCGATCGCCGGTTCCTGGCGGCGGCGCAGCTTCAACAGGCTCATCGCTGCGCTCCGCTCGGCGTGGTGGCAGAGCCATCGGCGCTGACGCCGTTACTCGAGCCGTTGGTATGGCCGGCATCGCCCGCGTGCCCGTTGTGTTCACCGTTCGCAGGCGTAGTGGTCGGTACCAGGCCCTCGGTGCTCTTGCCGTCCCAGTTCAGCAAATTGATCCGGGACGATTTCTGCTGCGGCGTCGCGTCGTTGGTGTCGGTGAGGTGGAACTTCTCCACCATCTGGTCGAATGCCGTCATACCAGGCCCGCCGTCGGTGTCCAGGCTGCACCCGGTGGCGAGGGAATCCAGTTCGTGTGCGCGCGTTGTCGCGCCGGATGGGATCACGTAGCGGTGCTCGTACTTGGCGATGGCCAGCAGCCGGTACATCGCCTCGATCTCCTCCGGTGCCAGCCGCACCGAGGGCGCGATCGTTGGATCGGGCTCCTCGCCGAGGTTCACCGACCGCATGAACGCGCGCATCGCCGCGAGCCGCTGCAGCGCCGCGCGCACCGGACCCACATCCCCCGCGGTGAACAACTCGGCCAGATACTCCACCGGGATGCGCAGCGCGTCGATCGCGCCGAAGAGGTTCGACACGTTCTCGCCGTCGTGCCCGGTTTCGGTGAGCACATCCACCACCGGCGACAGCGGCGGCACGTACCAGACCATCGGCATGGTGCGGTACTCCGGATGCAGCGGCAGTGCGATCTGGTAGTCCACGATCAGCCGGTAGACCGGCGAATCCTGCGCCGCCTGAATCCATTCCGTGGATATCCCGGCCCGCTCGGCCTCGGCGATCACCCGCGGATCGTGCGGGTTGAGGAATGCGCCGAGCTGGGCCGGGTAGAGGTCGGTGTCCTCGGCGACCGACGCCGCCCCCAGCACGGCATCGGCGTCGTAGAGCATCACGCCGATATAGCGCAGCCGCCCGACGCAGGTTTCCGAGCACACCGTCGGTATGCCGACTTCCACCCGCGGGTAGCAGAAGGTGCATTTCTCCGCTTTGCCCGTTTTGTGGTTGAAGTAGATCTTCTTGTACGGGCAGCCCGAGACGCACTGTCGCCACCCGCGGCATTTGTCCTGGTCCACCAGCACGATGCCGTCTTCGGCGCGCTTGTAGATCGCTCCGGAGGGGCAAGAGGCCGCGCACGAGGGATTCAGACAGTGCTCGCAGATCCGCGGCAGGTAGAACATGAAGGTCTGGTCGAACTCCAGTTTCACCTGCTCGGAGAGCTTCGCCAGCAGCGGGTCCTTGCCGACCTGCTCTGGGCCGGAGCCCAAATCGTCATCCCAGTTCGCGCCCCAGGTCACCTGCGTATCCTGGCCGGTGATGAGCGATTTCGGTCGCGCGACCGGCGTGGTGTCGGTCGGCGGCGAGGACAGCAGATTGTCGTAGTCGTAGCTCCACGGCTCGTAGTAGTCCTCGACCGTGGGCAGGTCCGGATTGGCGAAGATGTTCATCAGCCGCTTGACCCGCGACCCGGACTTCAGGGTGAGCTTGCCGCGCTTGTTCAGCGTCCAGCCACCCTTCCACTTCTCCTGATCCTGGTATTGCCGCGGATAGCCTTGGCCAGGGCGGGTTTCCACATTGTTGAACCAGACGTACTCGGTGCCGCCCCGATTGGTCCACGCCTGTTTACAGGTGACGCTGCAGGTGTGGCAGCCGATGCATTTGTCAAGGTTCATCACCATGGCCAGCTGTGCCATAACTCGCATATCAGCACTCCACTTCGTGCGAGCGTTCACGGACGCAGTGTGGTGACCTCGTCGGGCTCATGTCAGTACTCCACTTCCTGCGAGCGTTTGCGGATCGTGGTGACCTCATCACGCTGATTTCCGGTGGGGCCGTGGTAGTTCAGCGCGAAGGATTGCTGCGCGTAACCACCGATCAAATGGGAGGGTTTGATCATGATGCGGGTGAGCGCGTTGTGGATGCCGCCGCGCTTGCCACGGCCCTTGGTGCTCGCGTCGAGGCCCTCGATGCGCGGCACGTCCACCGCGCGGTCTTGGGCGTGGTACATGAACACCGTGCCCTCCGGCATCCGGTGGCTGACGATCGCGCGGGCGACCACGATACCGTTGCGGTTGATCGCCTCGATCCAATCGTTGTCGGCAACCCCGATCTTCGCTGCGTCCCGGTCGGACATCCAGATCGTCTGTCCGCCGCGCGAGAGCGTCAGCATATGCAGGTTGTCCTGGTAGGCGGAGTGGATCGACCACTTCGAGTGTGGTGTCAGGTAGCGCACGGTGACGCCTCTATCGCCGACTTCGCCGATCGCGGGCTCGCGGAACAACGCGGTCATATCCAAGGGTGGCCGGAAGATCGGTAACTGTTCACCGAGCTCGATCATCCAGTCGTGATCGAGGTAGAAATGCTGCCTGCCGGTGAGGGTGTGCCAGGGCTTGAGCCGTTCGGTGTTGATGGTGAACGGTGAGTATCGGCGCCCGCCGGTCTCGCTGCCCGACCATTCCGGCGAGGTGATCACCGGCACCGGGCGGGCCTGGGTATCGGCGAAGGAAACGCGTTTGCCTTCGTGTTCGGCGGCCAGATCGGCCAGCTGGGTCCCGGTGCGGCGTTCCAGTGCGTGGAAACCTTCCACCGCGAGCCTGCCATTGGTGGTACCCGACAATGCCAGGATCGCCTCGGCCGCATGGGTGTCCTTGGCCAGCGACGGACGCCCCTGCGCCACCCCGGAGACCACCGTGCCGTTCACCGCGGCGAGGTGTTCGACCTCCTGATCGGGGTGGGTGGTGATGCCCTTGGTGGTGACACCGAGCGTGTCGATCAGCGGCCCGAGCGCGGCCATCTTCTCCGCGATCTTCGGATAGTCGCGTTCGACGACCACCAGCTTGGGCATGGTCTTGCCCGGAATGGGCTCGCACTCACCGGCTTTCCAGTCCAGCACTCGCCCGCCTGCCTGCGCGGTCGCGTCCGGTGAGTCGTGCTGCAGTGGTACGGCCACGATATCGGTGCGTTTGCCCAGATGTTTGTCGGCCATCCAGGAGAAACCGCGCGCGATCCGGTGGAAGGCGTCGAAATCGGTTTTGGCTTCCCATGGCGGGGAGATGGCGGGCGAGAAGGCGTGCACGAACGGGTGCATATCGGTGGAGGAGAGATCGTGTTTCTCGTACCAGGTGGCGGCGGGCAGCACGATATCGGAGAACAGGGTGGTGCTGGTCATCCGGAAGTCCAGTGACAGCAGCAGATCCAGTTTGCCGGTGGCGGCGGTCTCCCGCCAGGTCAGCTCCTGTGGCCGCACGCCGGTGGCCTCGTCGGTCTGCAGGTTGGCGTCGGCGCCGAGCAGGTGACGGTGGAAGTACTCATTGCCCTTACCGGAGGAGCCGAGCAGGTTCGCCCGCCATACGGTCAGGCAGCGCGGGAAGTTCTCCGGTGCGTCCGGGTCCTCGCAGGCGAACCGCAGCTGCTCGGACTTCAATCCGTCCACCACGTGTTCGGCCGCGCTCTTACCCGCGGCCTGCGCCTCATCGGCCAAGTCGAGCGGGTTGCGGTCGAAAGTGGGGTAGCTCGGCATCCAGCCCAGCCGGGTAGCCAACGCGATGTTGTCGGCGGCGGTGCGACCGGTGAATTTCCCCGCGCCGAGTGGCGAGGCGAACGACTCCGCGGTGAACGGGTCGTAGCGCCACTGATCATTGGCCAGATACCAGAACACCGTGCCCTGCATCTGCCGTGGCGGGCGTTGCCAGTCCAGCCCGAAGGCCAGCGTGGACCAGCCGGTGACCGGACGGCATTTCTCCTGTCCGACGTAATGCGCCCAGCCACCGCCGTTGACACCCTGACAGCCGGTGAGCAGGGTCAGGGTGAAGAACGCGCGGTAGATCTGATCGGAATGGAACCAGTGATTGGTGCCCGCGCCCATCAGGATCATCGACCGGCCACCGGAACGTTCGGCGTTATCGGCGAACTCCCGCGCGATGCGCGCGGCCTGCGCGGCAGGTACCCCGGTAATGGTTTCCTGCCAGGCCGGGGTGTAGGGCTCGGCCGCATCGTCGTAGCCGCTGGGCCAGGTTCCCGGCAATCCTTCGCGGCCGACGCCGTACTGGGCCAACAGCAGATCGAACACTGTGGTGACGCGTTTGCCCGCGACGGTCGTCGTCGGCACCCCGCGGGTGAGCACGCCGGGGGTGGCGCTGTCGAAGCGGGGAATCTGCACGGCCGCAGCATCGTTGGTGCGGCCGTGCAGAGTCAGCAGGGGATCGACGTCCCCGAGATCGAGGTTCCACCGTCCGGCGTTCGATTCGCCGAACCGATGGCCGAGCGAGCCGTCGGGCACCACCGGCTGCGCTTGGTCGTCCAACAGCACGGTCTGGAACTCCACGCCCTCGCCGGTATGGCCGAGGTCGGCCGCGGTGAGGAACTTGCCAGGCAGATACGTTCCGTCCCGTTCGTCCAGTGTGATCAGGAACGGCAGGTCGGTGAAGCGCTTGATGTAGTCGAGGAATCGCGGCGTCGCCCGATCGACGAAGAATTCCTTCAGCACCACATGCCCCATCGCCATGGCCAGCGCCGCATCGGTGCCAGGGCGCGCGGGCACCCATTCGTCGGCGAATTTGGTGTTGTCGGCGTAGTCGGGGGAGACAACAACCACCTTCTGGCCGCGGTAGCGGGCCTCGGTCATGTAATGCGCGTCCGGCGTCCTGGTCACCGGCACGTTCGAGCCCCACATGATGAGGTAACCCGCGTCGAACCAGTCCGCCGACTCCGGCACATCGGTCTGATCACCGAAGACCTGCGGTGAGGCCACCGGCAGATCGGCATACCAGTCGTAGAACGACAGCATCGAGCCACCGAGCAGCGAGATGAACCGGGCGCCCACGGCGTGGCTGACCATCGACATGGCCGGAATCGGGGAGAACCCGGCCACCCGGTCCGGACCGTACTGCTTGATCGTGTAGACATGCGCGGCGGCGGCGATCTCGGCCGCCTCCCACCACTCGGCGCGGACGAAACCGCCTTTACCGCGCGCGGCCTTGTAGCTGCGCGACTTCTGCGGGTCCTCCACGATCTCGCCCCAGGCCAGCACCGGATCCTTCAGCCGGGACTTGGCTTCGCGATACAGCTCCAGCAGCGTGCCGCGCACATACGGGTAGCGCACCCGGGCGGGCGAATAGGTGTACCAGGAGAAAGACGCGCCGCGGGGGCAGCCGCGCGGCTCGTACTCCGGCTTGTCCGCACCGACCGACGGGTAATCGGTCTGTTGCGACTCCCAGGTGATCACACCGTCCTTGACGTAGATCTTCCAGGAACACGATCCGGTGCAGTTCACCCCGTGCGTTGAGCGCACAACCTTATCGTGCGACCAGCGGTCCCGATAGAACTCGTCGGCGCTGCGACCACCGACTTTGTGCAGTGTGCGGTGGTCGGCCGACGCTTCGCCCCGGTGGAAGTATTTCCCCAGCCGCAGGAGCGCGTCCCCGGCTTCGGTGGTCGCGGTGGAGGGTGTGTGACCCTGGGTACGCGAATCAACCACGACGTCCCCTTCGAGCTGTATGAATTGTGCTGATATTCCGACTGTAAGGAGACGTCCGCGCACGACCAAACGAATCCCTCACAGCCCATTCGGATGAGTGGTGAGTTGTGAGATCGGCGCAATCTGGTGGTCACGCTCGCGCAGCGTTTTCGGGGCTTGCGATGGGCAACGGTCCGGGAGGATATGCGCTGACCTGGTAGAAAGCGGATCGAGTAGTGTGGTCGGCCATCGTGCCGGTGATGCTTTGGAAACGGCCGATTCTTTCGTGCTTTACATTTGTTAACACAGTTGAGCTCCTTTCCCGCGGCCGCATCCGACGTGAGATGGGCGGTCGCAGGCAGGTGGAGCCGACGGCCGCGATGCTCCACCCGAGCACCCGTGAACATGGTTGTGCCGGACCGGTGCTCGGATATCATGCCCGGCCGGAATTTGCCTCCATCGAGGTGCGCATCCGTAGAATCACCGAAACGCACAGCGCGGCGGAAGTGCGCTGTGCTCCGGCTTACGAATCCAGGTGATGCCAAGCGCTCCGGAAGGCTTGTATACGCATCATGTGCACTGCGAGGTGAACATGACCTTGTCGAATCGGCGTGCGGTGAGGTCATCGGGCTGAATCAAGTAGTAGAGCAACCCATCGTGTCGCTCGTAGTAGAAGCTTGCGAGCAGTACCCACTCTCCGTCCTCGTCGAAGGAACCTCGCAACGCGGGATCGGTCAGCCCATTCGCCACGGCCTCGGCGACTTCTTCTTCAACGGGGTCCTGCATGCTAGCCGGGATACCTGCAAGCTGTCCCGCATCCGGCTCAGCCACCGAGAAGGGGTCGACGAGGGCCTTGTATATGCTCGCCGTATCTTCATAGCGACATGGCACTTCATACATTGTCTGAATGACTTCGGCGACCAGTCCACACGGTTCGTAGATTTCGAGACCATCTGGCGCAGGCCGGGACTCGACGACCTCGTCGGCGCCGACGTAAATTACGCGGAAACCGTCCGGATAGGCAGGGTTACCCGGCCGCGGCAGAACGAACTGCCCGAGCCTTTCATCATCGAAATGGAAGAACAGTAGTGTGCCCTCGGTCGGATACCCCAACTTCGCTGCGGTATCAGGGAGTGCGGCGCAGTCTACGCGGGCAACGAAATGCAGTGGTTGGACCCCGTATCCGATCTGGTCACTGCCGTCCCAGACCGGCCACTCGACGCCGAGCGGCAGTTCGGGAACGCCACCGGTCTGACCAACCAGCGGACCGTCGTGCCGATCGGCATCGTGGAGCGCTATCGCGTACTCAGCTGACGACCGCCACCTGTCGAAAGATTCCGGATAAGCAACACTGCTTCGCAAACTCTCGGCGAAGACATCGATATCGAGCGAACCAGGGAGATAGACCATGTCGCGCAGATTACGGAGCCCCTCTGACATCCAGTGGGCTTGGATGCCTCGCACCATCGCCCGAATCGACCGCGGCATCAGACAAGTTCAACGATGGCAGCATGAAGCGACCTCATGATAGACGGAGGCAGGAGCGAGTCCCCGGCTTCGGTGGTCGCAGTGGCGGGTGTGTGACCCTGGGTAAGCGAATCAACCACGACGTCCCCTTCGAGCTGTGTGAATTGGGCTGATATTTCGACTGTAAAGAGGGGTGTGGCCGGCCGAACGAATCCCGTGCGGCCTATGCGGACACGCGGTGAGCTATGAGATCGACGCAATGTGGTGGTCACGCTCGCAGGGCGTTTCCGGGCTCGTGATACGAGATGGCCGGAGAGGGTATGCGCTGAACTGGGCGAAAGCCGGTGAAGTGAGCGGTTCGATGCTGACTCGGCATCTCAGACCACATCGGTCGCACACTGCCAGGCGGTGTCGGATTTACGCAGTCCCTCGGGAGGTATGTGGGTGGTACCATATATGGCATGGTCAAGACAACCGTGTATCTCTCCGATGAGCTGGAGGTCCGACTCGATGCGGAGGCTGCGGCAACTGGGGTGAGCAAGGCGGAACTCATCCGCCGCGGTATCGCCATGCTGCTGGATGCATCCGAACGCCCCCGCAACGACGCGCCGCTGCCCGTCTTCCACAGCGGGCGCTCGCGCAGTGCCGACGAGTTGCGTGAGGACGTCTACCAGCAGATCAAGCAGCGATCGGCACGTCGATGATCATCGTCGCCGACACTTCGGCGCTCTTCGCGGCATTCGATGCCGACCAAGACGAACACGAACAGACACTGCGCGTGATGGAGCGCGAAACCCTGGTCATATCGCCGCTGGTGTTGACGGAGCTGGACCACCTGACCCACCGCGACCTCGGCTTCACCGCGGCGATGCAGATCACCGATGCGCTACTGGGTCGGGCCATCGACGGCCGCTATCGGCTTGCCGAACTGAAGCACGTCGACCTGTCCACAGCGCAATCGGTCCGAGCCAAGTACGAAGGGCTGCGACTCGACCTCGCCGATGCGGTCGGTATCGCGCTCGCCGACAAATACAAGACCGACTGTATCTTCACCCTCGACCAGCGCGACTTCCGTGCCATCGAACCACTGACACCCGGATTCCGATCGTTTCGGATCCTGCCCGCCGACATGTAGTACCCGGACACCGGGTCAACTGAACCTTCTCGTGCTTATGACGTGCCAGACAACCATCGTCGAGCGCGGCTGGATGCGGACTTTTCGCGCCGTCGTGTTCCGCGTTTCGGGTCGAACCAGCCCGGCAAGGGTTCTCGCGCGGCTATCCAGGATTGTGGTACTCCGGTGAGCGGGCCTGCGCCGGTATAGGCGGCGACGATTCCGCCGGCGATAGCGCTCGTGGTGTCGATATCTCCATCCGCCGCAATACATGTGGTGATTGCCGCCGGGTAGTTGTCCAGATATTCGGCCGCGACCCACAGTGTGAACGGTACTGTGTTCTGCGCGGTGATCAGCGATCCGTTGCCGAGTTCTGCCGCTGCTCTCTGCGCGGAGGCATATACATCTATGTGGCAGGCATCCAGAACTCCGGCGAATCTGGGTGATGCCAAGCGCTCCGGAAGGCTCGTATACGCATCATGTGCACTGCCAGGTGAACATGACCTTGTCGAATCGGCGTGCGGTGAGGTCATCGGGCTGAATCAAGTAGTAGAGCAACCCAAAGTGTCGCTCGTAGTAGAAGCTTGCGAGCAGTACCCACTCTTCGTCCTCGTCGAAGGAACCCCGCAACGCGGGATCGGTCAGCCCATTCGCCACGGCCTCGGCGACTTCTTCTTCAACGGGGTCCTGCATGCTAGCCGGGATACCTGCAAGCTGTCCCGCATCCGGCTCAGCCACCGAGAAGGGGTCGACGAGGGCCTTGTATATGCTTTCGCTATCTTCATAGCGACATGGCACGCCATGCATTGTCTGAACGACTTCGGCGACCAGTCCTCTCGGTTCGTAGATTTCGAGACCATCCGGCGCAGGCCGGGATTCGACGATCTCGTCGGCTCCGACGTAAATTACACGGAAACCGTCCGGATAGGCAGGGTTACCCGGCCGCGGCTGCACGAACTGCCCGAGTCTTTCATCATCGAAATGGAAGAACAACAGTGTGCCCTCGGTTGGATACCCCAACTCGGCTGCGGTGGCGGGGAGTGCGGCGCAGTCTATGCGGGCAACGAAATGCAAGGGTTGGACCCCGTATCCGATCTGGTCACTGCCGTCCCAGACCGGCCACTCGACGCCGAGCGGCAGTTCAGGAACGCCACCGGTCTGACCAACCAGCGGACCGTCGTGCCGATCGGCATCGTGGAGCGCTATCGCGTACTCAGCTGACGACCGCCACCTGTCGAAAGATTCCGGATAAGCAACACTGCTCCGCAAACTCTCGGCGAAGACATCGATATCGAGCGAACCAGGGAGATAGACCATGTCGCGCAGATTACGGATCCCCTCTGACATCCAGTGGGCTTGGATGCCTCGCACCATCGCCCGAATCGACCGCGACATCAGACAAGTTCAACGACGGCAGCATGAAGCGACCTCATGATGGACGGAGGCAGAAGCGGCGGTCTGCGATGCAGGCGACTCCGGAGAGCTGAAATAGGTGGAGACCAGAGGCGAAGTCTCGATGGTGTCGTCATCGTCGATGGTGGTCACGTCCGCAGGGTGCTTCCGCGGCACGAGGGTCGGGGCAGATGTGTGATGACCTGGCAGACCGGTCGCGGACAAGTTGTCGAAAACTATCGCGTCGACAACGGTTGAGGGCGAATATCTTTCCCTGCATGAAATGGTTCTATCGCCGAAGCGTCACGGTGCATAGCCTGAAGCGGCCCAGGTCTTAGTGGGTTTCGATAAAGCGAGTATCAATGTGATGAAGGGGAAAATCAACATGACGATGTCGTATGTGATGTAATATGTGATGTAATATGTGATGTCGTATGTGATGTCGGGCAGCAGCAGAATGGAAGTCGACAGAATGTAGAGACTTACGCCTAATA
Organism: Nocardia spongicola; assembly: GCF_047200775.1. Lineage (NCBI taxonomy): Bacteria > Bacillati > Actinomycetota > Actinomycetes > Mycobacteriales > Nocardiaceae > Nocardia > Nocardia spongicola. The sequence goes on from NZ_JBJZOO010000003.1 coordinate 346,393, forward strand.
TCACCATCATGCGACCGGTGTGGTGTCGTCGAAGCAGAAGGATTGCACCTACCAGAAGCGTAACTATGGAAGAAATGTCCGATAGGTATATGATCAGTAAGGGGAAATGATCGGAGACATAGTAGGGATATTCCATCGAATCGATACCGTAGATCCATACCGGAGAATACGACCAGATGATGTGAAACGCACCGAATAGCGCGAGTATTCCGGTGATGATGGCATATGCGCCGTTCGATGCCGAGTGGTTGCCGACTATCGCTGGGGGAGTCGGCGGCGGCGTGGGCGGTAACGCGTCAGATGTGGGCTGTCGGTCGGATGTCGGGTCGATCATTATTTCCCCTGAAATTACCTGTGCCGCAGTGATTTCAGTGACACAGTGGTGATCATTCCACGCCGGCGGGCGTTTCGGCAACCTCGAAGAGATTCCCGAAGGATATGTTCCTGGCCCGGTTCGGCCTGGATCTCCGCGGAAACAGTTCTATGTATCGATCGAAAGTAGTGACGTCGACAATCAGAGATCGACGTCACTTGTGTTCAGGCTGTGCACCGATCAGCCGCGCACGAGCTTCCTCTGGTGTATCCCATACCGACTCCGATTCTCCCAACGATTGGACGCACGGTACCCGAGCAGTCCGACACCGAATGCTGTCGACGACGCCGTAGTCGAGAGGTCGAGCACACCGGCTTCTGCTTGCGGCCCTCATACCCGCGTAACTGCCGATGAGCAGCGAGATCGACCGGCTGGTTGTGCTTATGACGTGCCGGACAATCATCGTTGGATGCGGTGGGATACGGACTTTTCGAGCTCGCGTCGCCGATATACTCCTGAACGGCCACTCCCGGCATGGGCGCTACATCATGGATAGTCGCCGCTGCTATCGCCATGGAGTGGTCCCACACCGCGTTCGCGTCCGAGGTCACCCTGGTTCAGGAGGCGATGTATGAGACTCGTTCCTTCGTTCCGGCGGCTCGGCTCGCCGGTGCTGGTCTGCTTGGTGGTCGCGGTGCTCGCGGCCTGCGGGGACGGCCCGGATCGGCCGGTTGCCGATGAGCGTGCTTTCGTATCGATCACCGATGTCGATCCCACGATCATCGTCGATGCCAGGTACTACGGTGACCACAATTTCATCGGTTCCCGTATTGCGGGATATGAGGCGCCGAAGTGCCTGCTGACTCGGCAGGCGGCGGCGGCCTTGGCGAGGGTGCAACAGGAATTGCGCCCGATGGATCTCACTCTGAAGACCTACGACTGCTACCGCCCGCAGCGTGCCGTCGATGAATTCGTCGCATGGGCGAAGGATCTCGGTGATGTGCGGATGAAAGCGGAGTTCTATCCGAATGTCGACAAGGCGGATCTGTTCCGCGATGGTTACATCGCCGCGAAGTCGAGTCACAGCAGGGGCAGTACGGTGGATCTGGCTATCGTCGCGTTGCCCGCCGCCGAGTCCGAGCGGTACCAGGAAGGGGAACCGCTGCGTGCCTGCTTCTTACCCGCGGAGCAGCGATTCCGTGATAGCGCTCTCGATTTCGGTACCGGCTTCGACTGTTTCGACCCCTTGGCGCACACCGCCAACCCGGCCGTGGGTGGTACCCAGCGTGCCCTGCGTGCACTGTTGACGGAAGTGATGAGCGAGCACGGTTTCGCCAATCTCGCCGAGGAGTGGTGGCATTTCACCCTGCGGCAGGAGCCCTTTGCGGACACCTACTTCGACTTCCCGGTGCGCTGAATCGCACCATGGCCGAAATCACGCCCGGTGTCGCGCTGTCTCGGCGCAGCAGGCCCGGTATCGGTGTGGGTTTCGACCGACTGCGGCCGCCGGTCCGGGAAGAGGTGGACCGGCGGCCGCAGGGGCGCAGATCAGCTACTGGTTACGGCGGTCCTGCTCGCCGCGCCGGTCGGGCATCTCCGATTTATCGCCCCGACGGCCTCCGGAATTCGCGCCTTGGGCGAGTCCTTGCTCCTGGCGCTGTTGCTGCTGCTGCCTCGGCATCTGCTTCGGCGTTTTTTTAGGCGCTTTCTTCGACTTTTCAGCCATCTCCACGCGGTCCTTTCCGGGGGATTGATATTCGCCTAACGAAACACACGATAGCGATCGATTGTGGCTTGCGGTAGCGGAAATCAAAAAGATGGACAGCAGTGATTGTTTTTCGTTTTCCGGTTGGTGGGGTTTTCTTGCTGTTTCTCGCAGCTGAATTACGCGGTTCGGGCTGGAGGGTAATTTTCTCTTCATCTGTCCGGTATTTTCGGGAGTTTTGTTCCGGACTACTGATGCCGGGGTGTGGCGGTGGTCAATGGTGCAGCGGGAGGAATTCGACGAGTGCGTCGTCCGCGGCCCCTGGCGGGACGATGACCAAGCCATCGCGATCGATCAATCCACCGAGGTGTGCGGTACGGATGGCCGGGTCGCCGATCCAGCCGCCCTCGGCGGTGGCGCGTGCGGGGACGATGCGGGGCACCTCGCCGCTGATCTCCGCGGCATTGCGCAGCGGTCCGCGCAGCGGCTGCCGGAGGGGTGCGCCGGTGCGGCCCGCGACGATCGCGGGTGCCAGGGCCATAAGCGTCGCGGTCGTGGCGAACGGGTTGCCGGGAAGTCCGAATACCGTAGTGCCGGAAGGAAGTTCGGCGACGATGGTGGATCCGCCTGGGCGTAGGCGCAGGCGCGGCACCAGTATCGTGGCCTGTGCGCGGTGCACCGCGGCGCGGAGTTGATCGGCTGCCCCGCTGCCGGTGGCGCCGATGATCACCAGCAGATCGCAGTCCGTCGCGGCGGCCAGGACTTCGTCGAAACCGTGCGGGGTGTCGCGTAGGTGCACCCGGTCGGTGGTGTGGATGCCGTACCAGGACAGCAGTGTGGGCAGGATAGGGCCGAGTGAATCGCGGGTCTGGCCCTCCTGGAGTGGTCCTTCGCCGCGGATCTCGTCGCCGGTCATGACGATGCGGGCGCGGACGGGGCCACGCACCGATGCCGTGGTGACCTCCACGCTCGCGGCCGCAGAGATCAGCGCTGGAGTGACCGGAGTGCCCTCCGGTGCGATGAGATCGCCTGCGTGCCGGTCTTCACCGCGGCGGCGGATATCCGTGCGTGGTGGGGTGTCCGGCAGACAGGTGAGGGTTTCGCCGGTGCGGTGGGTGAACTCGTCGCGCAGCACCCTGGTGGTGCCGTCCGGAACATGTGCGCCGGTGGCGATCCGCACCGCCTCGCCGGACAGCAGCCCTACCGGTCGCCGCCCGCCCGCGAAGCCGATATCGCGGCGCAGCCGCCATGGTCCTTCGCCCGCGACCGCGTAGCCGTCCATCGCGGATACATCGAAACGGGGCAGTGCGGCGGAGGCACGCAGTGCGTCAGCGAGTGTCGCTCCAGGAACCGAGCGAAGGTCGGCCGAATAGGCGGTCAATCGGGAGAGGTTGCCGCACAGAATATTTCGTGCTTCCGCTAGATCGAGTGGGGAGATACGTTGTGATGCGGTGACCGCGGCTTCGGCTTGGCGCAGCTGTTCCTCGGTGTCACAGTCGCCGACCCCGCGCAGCGGGATGATCGCGGCATGGGCAGGCACCAGAGCTTTCATCGGTTGATTGATCGGCGAGTCGAGCTCGGCCAGTGCCGCCGCCAGCGCGGAGCGGCGCCACACACCGATCAGGTACTGCGGACGACCCGATTCGTCGGCCGCGAAGACCGCGTCCGCTCCGGATTCGGTCTCGTGCCGGATGAGTTCGGCGATGGCGTGTCCGGACAGAAACGGCAGGTCGGCGGCAAGCACCACGACCAGAGGTGCGGCGGGGCCGAGCGCGCGTAGTCCCGCGTCGATCGCCGCCACCGGACCCGAGCCCGGCGGCACCTCCCTGACTTGGATGATCTCCGGCGCCAGCTCAGGGCGGTGGGGGCCGACCACCGCGATACGGGTGCAGGAGGCAACCGCGGCGAGCGCCACCTCGAGCATGGAACGGCCGCCGATGACGATCGCGGGTTTGTCCACGCCACCCATCCGGCTGGCCCGGCCGCCCGCGAGCACGATCGCGACGGTGGCCGTCACGCGTTACAACCTGAAGCTGGGTATCCCACGGCGGACATGGTAATTCGTCACCGCCCGCGGGCGGTGCAGCCATCGGTGCGAGTCAGGCGTTCGTCCAGAAGCGGGCGGGTGGCCGCAGCCGGAACTCGTTGTCTTCCGGGTCGGCGAGTATCAGGTCGGTGTCATAGCCGGGTGTCGGGGTGTCCTTGCCGATTGTCGTGGCGCCCGCGGTATGCAACCGGGCCACCTCAGCGGCGCGGTCATCGGTCGGAAACGCGGCGAGATCCAGGTGCAGCCTGGTGTAGCCGGATCCGGCCTCTGGGGTGTGCACGAACTCCAGCCAGGAGCCGAGCCCGGTCGGTGCGCGGAGTCCGGTCAGCCGGGTGCCACGGTAGGCGAGCGGCCATCCGGTGGCGACCGACCAGAATTCCGCGAGCCGCGTCGGGTCGCGCGTGTCGACCACGATGGCCGCGAGGGCGCCGGTGTCCACGTACTCCTCCCGTGGCTCTAGCACGCAGAATTCGTTGCCCTCCGGGTCGGCGAGCACGGTCCATGGCACCGCGCCCTGGCCGATATCCACCCGGCGCGCGCCCAGCGCCAATGCTCGATCCACCTGGGTGTGCTGATGATCGAGCGAGCGGGTGGCCAGATCGAGGTGCAGGCGGTTCTTCCCGGTCTTGGCTCGCACCGTGGGCAGAAAGGCGAGGGCGAGTTCGGGACCGTCCGCATCGGGCGCCGCGATATCCACTTCGTCGGGTCGATCGAGCGTCACAGTCCAGCCGAGCAGCTCGGCCCAGAAATCCGCGACCAGCCGTGGCCGATCGGCATCGAACGCGATACATGCCAAGCGGGTAGGCATGGATCAACGGTACTGCCCGCCTGGCTGTCACGGGGCTCTTTCGGCGAGCGGTACCGCACGGGTCTATGTCGCGGGGAGCGGGAAACGTGCGGTGCGCAGGTCGACGCGTCCGTTCCGGATCGGCACGCCTTCCGCGGTGAGCAGGGCCAATTGGCGTTGTGCCAGGTGCGCGGCGGGTCTGCCGTTTGCGCCGAGCACCCGATGCCAGGGCAGGTCGGCCGCGTCGGTGCGCATGATCCAGCCCACTGTGCGCGGTGTGGACAGGCCCACGGCCGTGGCGATATCACCATAGGTGGCCACCCGGCCGCGAGGGATCGCGGCCACCAGTGCGCGCACCTGTTCGATCTGGGCGTCGGTGGTCGGCATCGGCACTACAGCATCGAGCGCACGAGTTCGCCGGTTTCGTCCGGATATGTCTGGGCGACCATGTGATCACAATCCCATTCGAGTACGGTCAAGTTGGCGCCCAGGTGCTCGGTGAGCGCCGCGCGGAACTCCGGTGTGACGTAGGGCGGGTCGACCCGCATCGCCTGGACCAGCACGGTGGTCAGCTCGGCTGGCGGAAGCACCCAGTGGCGGGCCAGCTGGCCCCAGTACGAGTTGATCGCGGGCAGACTCATCCGCCACCCGAAGCGCCCGTCCGCGGTTGGCATCAGATGTTCGGCCAGTTCGGCGTCGAGCAGGTGTGGCTTCACATCGCCCCAGCCGGTTTCCAGCTTGTCGCTTCTGGCCTCTTCTATGCTGTCGTAATCGGCCGAGATCAGCGCTGACAGTGCTATCTCGTTGAGCCATTCCGGGTCGAGCGCGACAGCGGGTTCGAGCAGGATGAGCCGCCGCACCAGTTCGGGATGATGGTGGGCCAGGTGCAGTGCGCAGGTGCCACCGAAGGAATGCGCCACCACCACCACCGGTTCGTCGGTTTCGGCGGCGAGCAGTTCGATCAGGTCGGTGACGATGGTCTCGAAATTCCATGGCGGCAGCCCGGTCGAGCGACCGTGCCCGCGCAGGTCGGGCGCGAGTACGCGGATCTCGGGCAGATACCGGGTGGCCAGGTTTTCCCAGTGTTTGCCGTGGCCGGTCACCCCGTGCAGAGCGAGCACCACCGGTCCGGTTGCCGGGCCGAACCGATGCACGTGTAAAGCAGACATCGGTCCATTGTGGTGGGAATCCGCCGTCTGGTCGCGCGGAGGACGTGGCGGGTGTCGGTCATATCTGTTGCAATAGCCCGCGTGGTGCGATCGGATAGCGCGGTGCGACTTGTGCGCCGGACGGTGCGGGCGCCCCGGCCACGTGCCTGGGGGGCCGATGTTCGCGCGCTGGTGGATGCCCCGGCCGAGCCGGAACCGCCGCACCGAGGGTGGCGGCCCTGGCAGGTGCTCGGCGGACCAGGTACTGGTAAGACGACCCTGCTCGTCGATATCGCCGCAGGCCGTATCGCGGCCGGGGCCGATCCGGAATCGGTGCTGGTGCTGACCCATTCGAAGCAGGCGGCGGGTGCGTTGCGCGACGCCATCACCGCGCGGTTGAGCGGATCGGAGCCAGGGGCCGAGGGTGGTGTGCCCGGCGCCACCAGGGAGCCCTTGGTGCGCACAGTGCACTCCTACGCTTTTTCCGTGCTGCGCAGACACGCCTCGGCGCACGGCAATCCACCACCACGTTTGCTGACCGGCGCCGAGCAGGACGCGGTACTGCGCGAGATGCTGCGTGGTGATCTGGCCGACATCGCCGAGGGCGCGGAGGAATTGTGGCCGCAGCGACTGTGGCCCGCGCTCGCGCTCGGTGGATTCGCCGAGCAGTTACGCGACCTCATGCTGCGCGCCACCGAGCGTGGTATCGGCCCGGAGGATCTGGTGCGGCTCGGTCATGAGCACGCCACACCGGAGTGGGTGGCGGCGGGTGGTTTCGCCCTCCGCTATGAGCAGCTGATGCTGCTGCGCTGGTCGGTCGGGGTCGAGGCACCGGAGGCGACGGCGCCCGCACTGGATGCGGCCGAACTGATCGGTGCCGCGTTGGACGCGCTGGCCGCCGACAGGGAACTGTTGGCGGGTGAACGCGCCAGGATCAGGTATCTGCTGGTCGATGACGCTCAGCACCTCGATCCACAGGCGGCGTTGCTGGTCCGGGTACTCGGGCGCGGCGCGCGGACCACAGTGATCGCGGGCGATCCGGATCAGGCCGTCTTCACTTTCCGTGGCGCGGACGCACGGTTCGTCGCCGAGCTCGACGCACCTGCCGGGCAGCGCATTGTGCTGCGGGAGAACCATCGGCTCAGCGGTCAGGTGCAGGTAGCGGTCGCGCGGATCGCCGCGCGGCTGCCCGGCGCCGCACCGCAGCGTTTTCCGGCACCCGATCCGGTGGTGCCGCCGGGCAGTGATACCGCGAGCAGTGATATCGAGGAGCGGGGCGGTGCCGAGGTGCGGGTCAGGGTGCTGGCTACACCTGCGAAGGAAGCCGCGCTCATCGCCGATCATCTGCGCCGCGCACACCTCACTGCGGGGGTGCCGTGGTCGCGGATGGCTGTGCTGGTCCGCTCGGTGCCGCTGTCGTCAGCGCCGCTGCGCCGCGCTCTGCTTGCGGCGGGTGTGCCGATGCAGCAACCCGTCCTCGATACTCCGCTGGCGCGCAGACGTGGTGCGGCCTGGTTGTTGTTGTCCTTGCGTGCGGTACTGGCAGGCGAGGCGGCGCGGCGTGGCGTAGAACCGGAGTTCGAGCCGCAGGACGCCCTCGACCTGCTGACCGGGCCGCTCGGCGGTGCGGACCAGATCACGATGCGCAGACTGCAGCGTGGCATTCGGCGTGCGGCATTCGAGTCCGCACGCGCCGAGACCGACCAGGATGATCCCGCCGCGGATCGTGACGCGCAGGTGGATCGCCCTTCCGCGCTGGTGCTGCGCGATCTGTTGATCGGATCCGGTGATCCGGCGCTTCTGGACCGGCTCACCGAGGTCGAGGCCGCGCCGTTGCGCCGGGTACTCGGCGCGCTGGAGCGGGCGCGTAGGGCCCGCGGGCGTGGTGCGGGCCTGGAGGATGTGCTGTGGGCACTGTGGACCGGTTCTCGGCTGGAGCGGCGCTGGGTGGCCCAGTCGGAGCGCGGTGGGGCGGTCGGTATGCAGGCCGACCGCGATCTGGACGCGGTCGTCGGGCTGTTCGACGCGGCCGCGGGCTACGTCGATCGGCTACCGCACGCGAGTATCGAGGGTTTCGTCGAATACATGGTGCAGCAAGAGATTCCGTACCAGGAGGCGCCGCGCACCGCGCCGGTCGACGCGGTCACGCTGCTGAGCGCGCACGCTGCCGCGGGGCGGGAGTGGGATGTGGTCGCCGTCGCCGCCGTCCAAGAGGGAATCTGGCCCGACCTACGGGCGCGTGGCACGTTGCTGCATACCGAGGACTTGGTCGACCTCATCGCAGGTGTGTCCGATACCGGGGAGCGGGTGAGTCGCGCCGCGCCGATTCTCGCCGAGGAGCGCAGGCTGTTGCTTATCGCGTGTAGCCGGGCCAGGCGCTCGCTGTTGGTGACCGCCGTGGAGTCGGTTTCCGGTGAACGGGATCTGGTGCCCTCGCGTTTTCTCACCGAACTGCTCGGACACGGTGGCGACAGCGAGGACGGTGCCCTCCCTGTGGTCGATCCGGGCCGTGCCCTGGTGCCGCACTCTTTGGTGGCGGAATTGCGTGGTGTGGTCTGCGATCCCGATGCGGGTTCGGAACGCAGGCACCGGGCCGCGCGGCAGCTGGCCCGGCTGGCGCATGCGGGCATACGCGGCGCCGACCCCGAGGAGTGGTACGGCATCGCGGGCCTCAGCTCGCAGCGATCGTTGTGGACCGACGACGACAATGCGATCGCGCTGTCTCCCTCCACTGTCGAACTGCTGCGTACCTGCCCGTTGCGTTGGGCGTTGGAACGGCACGGAGGTACCGACGGCGACAATCCGCACGCGGTCAAGGGCAATCTGGTGCATACCTTGGTGCAAGCGCTGGCAGGCAAGGTGCCAGAGGCACAGGTACGCGCCGCGTTGGCGCGCGCGTGGCGGACGGTGGATCCAGGCACCGGCTGGCATTCCAGGCAGGAGCTGCGGCGTACCGAGTCCATGTTGGAAACCTTTCTGGCCTGGGTGCGCAATACGCGCGCGGAACTCACCCAGGCCGGAGTCGAGGTGCCGGTCGATTGCCTGCTGCCCGCGCGTACGGAAGACGAACGCCCCGTGAGGATTCGGGGCCGGGTCGACCGGTTGGAGCGAGATGCGCACGGCCGCTTCGTGATCGTCGATGTGAAGACCGGTAAGTCGCCGGTCAGCAAACAGGCTGCTGTCGAGCATGCCCAGCTGGCGACTTATCAGGTCGCGGTGGCCATGGGGGTGCCTGATTCGGAGGGCGACTCCGTCACAACTGTCGAATCGGGCGCGTCCGCCGCAACCGGGATGGAGGGTGAACCCGGCGGGGCTCGATTGGTATACGTCGGCAAGCCGAGCAGAAGTGCGGGCGCGACCCAGCGTGAGCAGCCCCCCTTGGATGCTGAAGCGCTCGAGCAGTGGCGGGACACTATTCACCAGGCCGCCGCGGCGACCCGAGGGCCGAGCTATCTGGCCATGCGTAACGACGGGTGTCGCCACTGCGCGGTCGCGGGCAGCTGCCCGGTACAGGCAGGCGGGCGCCAGGTGACCGACGAGTGAGCGAGCCGACCGTGCCCGCCGTGCCCGCGGCGCCGTCGCGGCCTGCTGCCGGAGCATCGTTGTGAGTGGCGACCGGGTAACGCCACACCAGCTCGCGGAGGCGCTCGGCCTGCCGCCGCCCTCCGAGGAACAGGCTGCTGTCATCGCGGCTCCGGTGGGTCCGACGTTGGTGGTCGCGGGTGCCGGGGCTGGTAAGACCGAGACCATGGCCGCCAGGGTGGTGTGGATGGTCGCCAACCGCATCGTCCGGCCCGATGAGGTGCTCGGGCTGACCTTCACCCGGAAAGCCGCACAGCAGTTGACCGCTCGCATCCGCACCCGGCTCGCCCGGCTCGCGGGCGCGCCGCTACTGCGCGATCTCGACCCCACCGCGCAGCTGCGGGCGCAACTGACCAGTACGGAACCGGAGATCAGCACCTATCACTCCTACGCGGGCAGGCTGTTGACCGAACACGGTCTGTTGCTCCCGGTGGAACCCTCGGCGACACTGCTCACCCAGACCCAGCTCTGGCAGCTGGCGTATCAGGTGGTCCGGACCTGGGATGGCGATCTGGATACCGAACGCAGCCCGGTATCGGTGACCGAGGCGGTACTCGCGCTGTCCGCGCAGCTGGCCGAACATCTGGTGGAACCGGAGGAATTGGCCGAGGCACATACCGAGCTGGCGAAACTGGTGCACACATTGCCCGCGGGACCGCGCCAGCGCGGCGGTCCGAGCCAAGCATTGCAGAACATCGTGCGGGTGCAGCGGGAACGGGTGGCGTTGCTGCCGTTGGTGCAGCAGCTCACCGAGGCGCTGCGACGACGTGGCGCCCTCGATTTCGGTGCGCAGATGTCGCTGGCCGCGCGGCTGGCCGCCGATCACCCCGAGGTCGCCGTTGCCGAGCGCGGTCGTTTCCGGTTGGTCCTGCTCGATGAATATCAGGACACCGGTCATGCGCAGCGGGTACTGCTGGCCGCGCTGTTCGGTGGCGTGCCGCGGCAGGCGGCCGATCATCTGCCCGGCCTGTCGAATCCGGAGGCATCGGATGCGCCGCGGCGGCTCGCGGTGACAGCTGTCGGCGATCCGATGCAGTCGATCTACGGTTGGCGGGGTGCGTCGGCGGCGAATCTGCCCAGGTTCGCCACTGATTTTCCCAGCGCGCCCGGTGTTCAAGCGCCCACATTGGCGCTATTGACCAGCTGGCGTAATCCGCCGGAGGCGCTGGCGCTGGCGAATCTGGTCGCGGAGCCGTTGCGGCGCAAGGCGATCGATTCCGGTGGGGTGACCGTCGACGCATTGCGCGCCAAGCCCGGTGCCGAGCCGGGTGTGGTGGCATTGGCACTGACCGAGACCGTGGCGGCCGAACGTGAATGGGTGGCCGAGCGAATCGCCACGGAATGGGCGGCCAGGCACGCGGCACAGCAACAGCCGCCTACCTCGGCGGTGCTGGTGCGCCGCAATGCCGATGCCGCACCGCTCGCGGAAGCACTCCGCGCGCGGGGGTTGCCGGTGGAGATCGTCGGCCTCGGCGGTTTGCTCGCCACACCCGAAGTCGCCGATATCGTCGCCACTTTGCGGTTGATCGCCGATCCAGGGGCCGGTAGCGCCGCAATGCGGGTGCTGACCAGCGCACGCTGGCGGCTCGGTGTCGCCGATATCGCCGCGCTCGCCCGGCGGGCCAGGGAGTTGTCTATCCGGCGACCTCCCGCCGAGGGCTCGGCCGAGATGGGGGATGGCGCCGCCCTCGACGAGGCGCTGCGTGCGGTGGCGCCGGAACCGGCCGAACAAGCGGGTCTGGCCGATGCCGTCGCCGATCCCGGTCCGGCGACGCAATACTCGGTCACCGGGTTCGCTCGTATCGAGGCACTGGGGCGGGAGCTGGCCATGCTACGGGAACGCTCCGGGCAGCCACTGGTGGAGTTGATCGCCGATATCGAACGCACCATCGGCGTCGGGGTAGAGGCCCAGACCAGGCGAGCGGTGGCCGGGACCGGCGCCGGACGCGAACATCTGGACGCGTTCGCAGAGGTAGTGGCCGGGTATGCCGCGGAAACCGGTGCCTCATTGGGTGGGCTGCTCGCGTTCCTCGCTGCGGCGGAGCAGGTCGAGAACGGTTTGGAGCCGGGAGAAGTGGAGGTTGCCAGAGATCGCGTGCAGGTGCTGACCGTGCACGCGGCGAAAGGCCTGGAATGGGAGATCGTCGCGGTTCCCCATGTGGTGGCAGGGGTGTTCCCGTCCAAGGCCGGTTCCGGCACCTGGTTGGGCGCACTCGCCGAGCTGCCGACCGCATTACGCGGGGACCGCAGGCAGGACGACGCCGCCGACGGTGTCCCGGTGCTCGACTGCACCGAGTTGTACGACCGCGCGGATCTCGACCGGGCGATCAGCGAGCACAGAGAAGCGCTGGAACGCAGGCGGATGGATGAGGAGCGCCGCCTGTTCTATGTCGCGCTCACCAGAACCGAACGGGTACTGCTGGTTTCGGCGCATCACTGGGCGGAAACCGGCAGTACGCCACGGGGACCTTCGGATTTCCTTCTGGAGTTGAAACATGCCGCCGAATCAGGCAGCGGCGCGCACGACGTTCTGGTAGTCGAATCCTGGGCCGATCCACCCGCGCTCGATGCGGTCAACCCTTTCACCGGTAACCCGGACAGTGCGCAGTGGCCGCGCGATCCGCTCGGCGCCCGGCGCGAACCGGTCGAACAAGGCGCCGCGCTGGTCCGCGCGGCTCTTGCCGATCTGCGTTCCCGCCAGGACGCCACTGTGCACCGAGGTGCGGATACACCGACCGCCGCCGCAGCGGTGCACGGCATCCGAGGAAAGGAGGGCGACGCGGAGGATCGAGACGAACCGGCTTGCCCCAGCCCCGACACCCGGTTCGACGAGGCATCTCTGCCGGAGATAGTGGAGGAACCCCCGCCGGATCTGCTGGAGGAACCCCCGCCGGATCTGCTCGAGGATCTTCCTCCGGACCCACTGGACGGCTTCGTCGATATGTCTGCTGACGGCTTCACCGAGACGACCTCCGACAGCTTCTCGGCATACGACTACGCCGACCCGTATGCGGATATCGATCTCGATGACCGCGTGATACAGGAGTATCTGTCGGCTGATGAGCCGCTCCGCACGGCAACCGGTTTCGCCGCACCCCCACCGGAGGAGGAATACCAGCCGGAACACCGCGACCACGCACCCGACCAGGAAGATCCGGAAGGTTGGGCCGCCGATGTGGATGCCTTGCTGGTCGAGCGCACCGCGACCGTTGCCGCTGCCGCGCAGGTCGAGCTGCCCAGCCTGATCGCGGCGACAGCGCTGGTCGAATTGCGCGCCGACCCAGGCAAACTCGCCGCCCGCTTGCGTCGTCCGCTGCCCTACCCGCCCAATCCACTGGCACGGCGCGGTACGGCGTTCCACGCCTGGGTGCAGCGGTGGTTCGGTTCCACCAGCCTGCTCGGGCTGGACGAACTACCAGGGGCGGCCGACGGTGGTTCGGCCGAGACAGGCGCCGATGCGGAACTGACCGCACTGCAGGAGGCTTTTCTGCGTTCGCCATGGGCCGCCCGCAGCCCGCTCGAGGTCGAGATCTCTTTCGAGACCTCGCTCGCGGGCACCGTGATCCGGGGGCGGATGGATGCGGTGTTCGCCGCACCGGACGGCGGCTGGATCGTGGTCGACTGGAAGACCGGTGCCGAGCCGAGCCAGGCCGATGAGCCTGTGGTGGCCATGCAACTGGCCGTCTACCGGGTGGCTTGGGCCCGGTTGCTGGCCGCGCGTACAGGCAGACCAGAGGAGGAGATATTGCCCCGTGTCGGCGCCGCGTTCCACTATGTGCGTACCGGCCGCACCATCGCGCCGCCGCGGCTGGCAGGTCCGGCGGAACTGGCCGAGCTGATCAGGAACGCCGCGCCCGCCGGCTCACCGCAAGGGCCTGGGTGATCAGCGGGATCTGCAACGGCAGCCGCAGTATCGAGCCGACCTTGTAAAGGCGCGGTGCCTTCTCGCTGCTCAGGGTGTCCACAGTGAACTGGATATTGGCCGGGAACACCGCGAGGAATAACCAAGCGGCCAGACGGCCGCCGATGCCGCGGGTCTGTGGTATCGCCAAGGCGGCGGCGATACCGAGTTCGGCCACGCCGGAGGCGTAGGTATAGTCGCGGGCGCGTCCGGGCAGTATGCGTGGCACAAGCGAGTCGAAGGGTTCGGGCCGCGCGAAATGCAGCACTCCGCTACCGAACAGCAAGGTGGCGAGAGCAAGGGCTTGGCGTCTGCCGGTATCGCGCGCGGGTGTCAGCGTATTTTCTGCCATGAGGAACCCTTACACCCACCCGGTAATGATGGCGAGGTCGGGTGCGGCGCGGGAACCGAGTAGGCTCCCGTGCTGTGCCGGAAGGACGAGGTGTACCGGAGATGACCGACACGAGCAACAGTACGGCAGGTGTGTCCGGTGCTCAGTGATCGCACACGCGGTCTCGGGCTGAGCGGTCGTCCGCATTTCGCCCTCGGCGGTGTGGTGCGCATTCCGGAAGCTCAGACCAGCCCGTGGATTTCGTTGACCAGGCGGGTGCTGTTCGCGATAGCGCTCCTGATTCTGGCCGCGTGCGTGGTGTACATCGGCCGCAGTGGCTACCGCGACTCCACAGGCGGCGATCTGTCGTTCCTCGACGCGTTGTACTACGCGACGGTGTCGTTGTCGACCACGGGCTACGGTGATATCCATCCGGTGACCACCGAAGCGCGTTTGGTGAACACCCTCCTCATCACCCCCCTGCGCATCCTCTTCCTCATCGTTCTCGTCGGAACCACGCTCAGCGTGCTGACGGAGCGGTCCCGGCAGGCTTTCAAGATTCAGCGATGGAGGCATAGCGTGCGCGATCACACCGTGGTCATCGGATATGGAACGAAGGGAAAGACCGCGATCGACGCCATGATCGGCGACGGCGTACAGCCCGCCGATATCGTCGTGGTCGACACCGATGCCATCGCCCTCGAGGCGGCCACGAACGCCGGGTTGGTCACCGTGCAGGGCTCGGCCACCCAGTCCGACGTGTTACGGCTGGCGAGCGTGCAGAACGCCTCTTCGATCGTGGTGGCCACCAACCGCGACGATACCGCCGTGCTGGTCACCCTGACCGCCCGCGAGCTGAACCAGGCCGCCAAGATCGTCGTCGCGATCAGGGAGGCGGAGAACACCCACCTGGTGCGGCAGTCCGGTGCGGACTCGGTGGTCGTCTCCTCGGAGACCGCGGGCCGCTTGCTCGGCATCGCGACGACCACGCCGACCGTCGTGGAGATGATGGAGGATCTACTTACGCCGGAACAGGGTTTCGCCGTTGCCGAACGCAATGTGGAGCAGGCCGAGATCGGCGGCTCGCCACGGCATCTCAGCGATATCGTGCTCGGCGTGGTGCGCGGCGGAGTACTGGTCCGGGTCGGTGATCCTTCGGTGGACGCGATCGAAGCCGGCGACAAACTGCTCTACATCCGCCGTTCTGGTAAGTGATACCGCTGCGGGCCCGGCAGTAACGCGGTCGCGATACTCTCGAACTGTGTCGGCATTTCAGCTCAATGGTGTTCCGCTGCTGTCCCGCTCCGTCATCGACCGGGCCGAGGAGATCCGGCGTGACGAACAGGCACTGCGGGCGGGCTGGGGCACCGCGAAGCTGTTACGGATCAACCGGCGCGGGCAGGTGCGCTTCGATAACGGCGCCCTGGTGCTGGACGTGGCAGTCGAACTATCCGTCGAGCCGAGCCGGGACGCGGTCTTCCTCGGTATCGAGGAGGGCGTGCATGTGTGGGCGGTGCGTGATCCGGACTTACAGGGCAAGCTCACCGATCTGCGGATGTTGGCGAGCAGCAGTATCGATGACCGCACCGCCGGTCTGCTCTCCGCCGCGTTCGCGCTGCTGAACTGGCACGATAAGGCCGCGTTCAACAGCGTGGACGGAACGGTGACCACGGTATCCAAGGCGGGGTGGTCGCGGGTCACCGAGAATGGCCACGAGGAATTCCCTCGGATCGATCCCGCGGTGATCTGTCTGATCCACGATGGTGGCGATCGTGCGCTGCTCGCGCGTCAGCACAGCTGGCCGAAGTCGTTGTTCTCCCTGCTCGCCGGATTCGTCGAAGCGGGCGAATCACTGGAGCGCTGTGTCGAACGTGAGATGCGCGAGGAGGTCGGTCTCGATGTGCGCGAGATCAGCTATCTCGGCAGCCAACCGTGGCCGTTTCCGCGCTCGTTGATGCTCGGCTTCGCCGCGGTCGCCGATCCGGCCCAGCCGCTGGTCTTCTCCGATGGCGAGATCGCCGAAGCAGGTTGGTTCACCCGCGCCGAGGTGCGTGCGGCCTTGGCGGTGGGCGACTGGTCGGCACGGGATGAGCGCACCCGGCTGTTGTTGCCTGGTTCGATCTCGATCGCACGCACCATTGTCGAATCCTGGGCCGCAGCGGGGTGAGCACCCGTTGCCGCGGCCCACGTGCACCAGTCGATCAGGACAGGCCTGCGAGGGTCTGCTTGATCGTGACCAGTGACGGATTCGTCGCGGTCGAACCGTCGGCGAATTTCACCGTCGGCACGACGTGGTTGCCCCCGTTCACACTGCCGACGAAGTCGGCCGACGCGGGATCTTGTTCGATATCGATTTCGATATAGCTGATACCTGCCTCGTCCAGTTGTTTCTTCAGCCTGCGGCAGTAGCCACACCAGGTGGTCGAGTACATCGTCACAGCGGGGTTGGTTTCCGTCACGGATCATGCAACGCAGGACAACCGATTACTGTTCCGATCCGTCCGTTTTCCGTGGGTATGTGTACCAGGTCTGTGGTCGAGACCTCGCGGCCGATGGTGCCGGACCCGGTGTCCGGGTGCGGTGTCATGATGGACCGCGTGTCCGCTCTCGACCTCGCCGACCTCGATCCCGAGCAGGCCGCAGCGGTACGCGCGCCGCGCGGTCCGGTATGTGTGCTCGCGGGTGCAGGCACCGGCAAGACCAGAACCATCACCCATCGCATCGCGCATCTGATCGCACAGGGGCACGTCAAGGCCGACCAAGTGCTCGCGGTGACCTTCACCGCGCGGGCAGCGGGGGAGTTGCGCTCGCGGTTACGCGGGTTCGACCTCGGTGGTGCCGCGACCCAGGTACAGGCCCGCACCTTCCACGCGGCGGCGTTGCGGCAGTTGAAGTATTTCTGGCCGCAAGTCGTCGGTGAGGTGCCGTGGCGGTTGGTCGAGGCCAAGTTCCCGCTCGTCGCGCAGGCAGCGGGCCAGGCAGGGCTGCCGACGGCCGCCGAAAGTGTTCGTGATCTGCTGAGCGAGATCGAATGGGCGAAGGCTTCGCTTATCGCGCCGGAGGATTATGTGGGGGTGGTCGCCGAGCGCGGGCGCGAGACGCCTCGTGATCCGCGGCGGGTCGCCCAGGTCTACGCCGACTACGAGAAGCTCAAAGTGACGCCGGAAGGGCTGTTGCTGGATTTCGACGATCTGTTGCTGCACACTGCGGCCGCGCTGGAGAACTACCCGGCAGTGGCCGACGAATTCCGTGGTCGCTACCGCAGCTTCGTCGTCGACGAATACCAGGATGTCACCCCGCTGCAGCAGCGGGTGCTCGACGCCTGGCTCGGTGAACGTGACGATCTCACTGTGGTCGGCGACGCCAACCAGACGATCTATTCGTTCACCGGCGCCACACCGCGATACCTGCTCGATTTCTCCCGTCGTTTCCCGGATGCGACGGTGATCCGGCTGGAGCGCGACTATCGTTCGACTCCCCAAGTGGTGTCGCTGGCCAACCGGGTGATCGGGGCTGCGCGTGGCCGCATCGCAGGCACCAGGCTGCGTCTGATAGGCCAGCGGCCCGACGGACCAGAGCCGACATTCGCCGAATTCAGCGATGTGCCCACTGAGGCCGCGGCGGTGGCGAGTCAGATCGCCCAGCTCATCGAGGCGGGTACTCCTGCCTCGGAGATCGCCGTGCTCTATCGGATCAACGCCCACTCGGAGAGCTACGAGCAGGCACTCACCGGCCAGGACATTCCCTATCAGGTGCGTGGTGGTGCGGGATTCTTCGCCAGGGCCGAGATCGGACAGGCGGTGCGGGCGCTGCGCCAGACCGCGTCCCGCGACGATCTGCCCGAACAGGCGCGCAGTGGTAGCGCGCTGGTCAGACTGGTTCGCGCGGCGCTGGCTCCGATCGGCCTCACCGCAACCGAACCGGCAGGCACCCAGGCACGGGAACGCTGGTCCGGGCTGGTCGCGCTGGTGCGGCTGACCGAGGAACTGGTCGCGCACGACGATCGGCTCGACCTGACCGGGCTGCTGCGCGAACTCGCGATTCGCGCGGAGACCGGACACCATCCCACGGTGCCAGGTGTCACTTTGGCGTCGTTGCACGCCGCCAAGGGGTTGGAATGGGATGCGGTATTCCTCGTCGGCCTGTCCGACGGCACCCTGCCGATCGCGCATGTCCTCGCCGATGACGGTTCGGTCGCCGACGAAGCCGCTCTGGAGGAGGAACGGCGGCTGTTGTATGTCGGAGTCACAAGGGCGCGCGAGCAGTTGCGGCTGTCGTGGGCGCTGACCAGGAACGCGGGCGGCAGGCGTACCCGGCGGCGCTCGCGTTTCCTCACCGGTCTGGTTCCCGACCACTCGCCCGCCTCACGGATCGCGCCTGCCACCGATGCCCGCGAGCAGAAGCGGTTGCCCACCTGCCGGGTGTGTGGCCGATCCTTGCTGAATGCCACCGACACCCTGCTCGGGCGCTGTTCCGGGTGTCCGGCAGAGCTGGACGCCGAACTCTTCGCCGCACTGCAGGACTGGCGGCGTGAGAAGGCCGCGGAGTCGTCGATCCATGTGCAATCGGTGCTCAGCATCAATACGCTGACCGCCATCGCCGAGCAATTCCCCAGGGATGAGCAAGCTCTGGCGGCTGTTCCCGGTATGGGGGATTACAAGATGCGGCAGTTCGGTGCCGATGTGCTCGCGATTGTCGCGTCCAGACTCAGATCGGTCTCGCAAAACCGCAGGTAGAAAATATGTTGTCGGTATCGAAGAAATTGTTTTAAGGTGGGTTCAACGCACCGGGATGGCATCTCGGCGCGTATTACTATCGACACACCACGAGTACAGGAGGGAGGCAGAGCGATGGACAGCATCACGACTTACGGCGCCGATGGCGTCGCGGCCTATGCGCCCACTGCGGCCTCCCGGGGGATCCTCGCTTTGCAGGGGATCGGCCTGTCCGGAATCAGCGATTCAGGCATGTTCGGCACATACGCGAATGTCGCCGCCATGCCGTTATTCCGCTGCGCTGATATCCAGGGCAAGCCCGGCGGTGATCGGTACCCGCTGCCTGTTGTGGCAGCAGGCGTCCGTGTGGACGAAGCCGCCTTCGAACCGGCAGGTTCGCAGGCAACGCGCCTCCGCACCGCACATCCAGCGACCGTGATCAGGACTCGACACAGATGTCGACCTAGGTAGGGACCTCTTCCCCTGACCTCCTGGCCACGGATCGCATCACAGCGAAATCGTGGCCAATTCTCTTCCGGCCTTCAGCCACCGGCAGCGGTTTCGCGGCATAACAAAACGAACCGCTGCATATAGCTGAAGGAGAACGACGTGTTCACCGCCCAGAGCTGGCCACAAGCCGCTACTGACGTGACATGCCGCACCGTGGCGTCTACCACCCAGACCCAGGAGGTCAACACAACTCTGCCCTGCCGTGCGGGCGACCCCGACCTCTGGTTCGCCGAAAGCCCGGTTCAGTTGGAGCAGGCCAAGGCGCTCTGCGCCACCTGCCCGATCCGTAAAGGCTGCCTGACCGCGGCCATGGATCGGGGGGAGCCGTGGGGTGTCTGGGGCGGAGAAATCTTCGACCAGGGCGTCGTGATCGCCCGTAAGCGCCCGCGTGGCCGTCCGCGCAAAGTTCCGGTTCTGGCGTGATCGTCAGCCCCGCGAACAGTAGCCGATATCGCTACCGAAAGCCCGGCTCATCCGAGAGCGGAATACCGCATGAGCCGGGTACGACTTCCCTCCCTCCGGTCGATGTGCCCGATCGGGTCCCCACCGGCCCGCATCGAGCCAACGAACGAGAAAGCAGGACAGCCGCTCACCGATCCCCGGTGAGCGGCCGTCCTGCGTTCCCCGCTACGCCGTGTTGCGCTCCTCGCGGAATCCGGGCATCCAGGTACGGACGAGTTGCATGAACGGCAGTTCGGCATCCAGCTGGGCCAGAATGCCGACAGAACCACCGAGCACTCGGAAGATCATCACGTAGTCCACCGGAAGCTGCAGTGCCCGTGCGGTTTTCATCTCCGGGCTGGAGAATTCGGAAGCTTTGCCCGCTACTCGTTGCATCCAACGACGGGTGAAGTGGAACGAGTCGGTCTGGATCGGGTCGGTGAACGGCCGTAGGTAGTCGGCGATTTCTTGATGAGTGACGGTGCGGCCGGGAATCACCCAGCCGTGGTCGTGGAGCAGTTCGGTGAGTTCGGAGAACCGCTCCTCTACTGCCAGAGCCAGCATTCTGCCCAGTATCGGGGGAAAGCCGTCGGGCATCGGGGCACAAGCACCGAAATCGATGACGGCGAGCCTGCCGTCGGGCAGCATCATGAAATTGCCCGGGTGCGGATCGGCATGCAGTAGTCCGACGACCTCCGGAGAGGAGAAGTGGAACCGTCCCATCAGACCCGCGACCTTATTGCGTAGTGCGCGGGTGCCCTCCGGGTCCTCGGCGCCCTGTTTGATGATCGTGGAAACGGCGGTGCCGTCGAGCCACTCGGTGATGATCACCTTCGGCGAGCTCGCCACTACCTTCGGCACCATGATCTCACTGTGGCCGTCGAAGCTCTTGGCGAAGGCGCGCTGATTCGCCGCCTCGTTGCGGTAGTCGAGTTCCTCTTCGGTGCGTTCGGAGATCTCGGCGAGAATCGGTTTCACATCCGCGCCTGGGATCACCGAGGAGATCAAGCCGGTCATCCTGGAGAGTGTTTTGAGGTCCGCGCGCAGCGCCTCGTCCGCACCGGGATACTGCACCTTCACCGCGACCGTCCGCCCATCCGACCACACCGCCCGGTGTACCTGGCCGATGCTGGCCGAGGCGGCCGGAGTGTCGTCGAAGTCACGGAGGCGGGTGCGCCATTGGAGGCCGAGCTGCTGATCCAGCACGCGGTGGACGGTTTCGGCAGGCATCGGCGGTGCCGCGGCCTGCAGTTTGGTCAGTGCCTCGCGATAGTGCTCGCCGAACTCCTCCGGGACCGCGGCCTCCATGACGCTGAGCGCCTGCCCGAACTTCATCGCACCGCCCTTGAGCTCACCGAGTACGGTGAACAGCTGTTCAGCGGCTTTCTGATTGAGCTGGGCGTTGATCTCGGACTTGTCGCCTCCGGCCAGTTTCTTACCGAACCCTACGGCGGCCCGACCGGCGATGCCGAGCGGAATCTTGGCCAACTTGGCGTTGCGGGACGAGCGACGGCGCGCAATCTCTGACACGTACCCATCATGGCGGACGTGGTCATGGTTCTGCTACGGAAATCTTGATCACCGGTTTGTTTCCGCACCGGTATCCGAGAGCACCCGCGCGCAGACGCATGCGGGGTGGCGGTGCCAGATCCGCCGGTCGAGAGCGTGAGAATCCAGATCCAATTCCATGGTCGCGTTCAATGTGGCAGGTGGACGGTGTGGCGAACATTCCAGGATCGCCTCGAGTTCGCCGAGTGCTACCGCAGTGGTCGCGGTGATCCCGGCGGGGGAGGCGTGGCCGACTCGGCCGAGTAGTTGAGCGGCGAGATGAGGCCAGTCGGTGTCGTGCTGCGCGCGGATCAGTTCTGCGCAGCGCAGGCAGCTGGTGGCGCCGGGCAGCACCAATGGTCCGATGACGCCTTTATTGTCCCGGATACGTAGTTGCAGGTGGGGGATCCGGTATAGCAGCAAATCGTTGACCAGCCGTGGGTCCGGCATCAACGCGTCGGCGAGTATCACCAGGTCCGCGCCCCAGGTGCGGGCTGTCGCCATACCGTATGGATAGTCGAGGGAACGGCTCGGGCGGATACCGAGTGTGCACAGTCCGGCCGAGACCGAGTCGGACAGGGGGCCGAGTCCGTGTACCCGCACCGCCCGGACCGGACCGGCCCGATTCCCCGGGTGTTCGAGCAGCCCTGCCTCGTCGATCAGCGTGAGTAGCGTCCCGGCGTCTTCTGGTTCGATGCCACGCTCCCCGGCCTGCCAGATGATCTGGGGTTTCGTATGCAAACCATCCAGCAGGCGCAAGAAGGTGAGAACGGTGTCGGAGTCCATGCCCTCCGGGCCGAGTAGCACCGCGGTCTCGGGGTCACATCCGAGCTGGACGATGCCGGTCGGGCGGACCAGGACGGTCACCCTCGGACGCAACCGTGGACCGCGACATGTTGTTGGCATAACAGCAGTATGCGCACTGCGTGATGACCACTTCGGTGCCGAATCGGGGGTTGTCCACAGGGCGGTGCGCCACTCACAGGACGGCGTCAGGTATTCGTATCGCCCTGTTCGCCCTGGTCGGTCTCGGTGCTGCCGCCCTTACGTTCGCGTTCGGCCCGCTCCCGCGCTTCGGTTTCGGCGAGCTGCGCCAGCGGGTCGTCGAAGGAGGTGGCTTCGCCGCCGATCACCGAGTCGATGAAGCCCGCGGGCGCGTCGAGATCGGCGGAGTCCGGCAGGAGATCCGGGTGCGCCCAGACCTGATCGCGCGCGGTCATGCCCGCGTCGGTAGTGAGCCTGCGCCATAGTACCGCCGCTTCGCGCAGTTTACGCGGGCGCAGTTCCAAGCCGACCAGGGTGGCGAAGGTCTGCTCGGCGGGACCGCCGGTGGCACGTCGCCTGCGCAGCGTCTCGGCCAGAGCACCCGCACCGGGCAACCGATCGCCGACCGCGTCGGTGACGACCACCTGAACCCAGCCTTCGATCAGCGCCAGCAGTGTCTCCAGTCGTTCCAGCGCCTGCTTCTGTTCCGGAGTGGTCTGCGGTTCGAAGGTGCCCTGCGAGAGGATCTCCTCCAGCTTCGACGGATCGCCCAGGGACATCGGATCGATGTTCTGCGCGGCCTGCTCCAGCGCGGAGAAGTCCATCCGGATGCCGCGTGCGTAGTCTTCGACCGCACCGAGCACCTGCTGGCGCAGCCACGGCACGTGCCGGAACAGCCGCTGGTGCGCCGCTTCCCGCGCGGCGAGGAACACCATGATCTCGCTTTCCGGTTGTTCCAGTCCCGCGCTGAACTCCGCGATCGCCGCGGGCAGCAGTGCCGAGATACCCGCGGGACCGAGCGGCAAGCCGATATCGGTCGAGGTCAGTACTTCTTTGGCGAGCTGGCCGAGCGCTTGGCCGAGTTGCGAGCCGAAGGCGAGCCCGCCCATCTGGCCGAGCATGCCGACCATCGGTGCGGCGAACTGCCTGGCCTCTTCGGGCAGTGCCGCGGTCCACATTCCGGAGACCTGTTCGGCCACCGGGTCGCACAGTCGCTGCCAGGTGGGCAAGGTCTGTTCGATCCAATCATTGGCGGTCCACCCGACCGTCTTGGTCGCGCCGGCGGGTAGCGTGGTCGCGCTGTCCAGCCACAGTTCGGCCAGGTGCGCGGCATCCGCCAGCGCGCTCATGGCCCCTGAGGTCACCGGGGGGACATTCGCGCCGAGCTGCTGGCGGGCCAGCCGCTTGGCGACGTCGTAGTTCACCGGCCCGGCCTGCGCCGATCCCGGCTGTCCCATACCGCTGAGCATCTGGCCGAGCGAGGTCAGCATCTGCCCGAGCTGCGCCGGGTCGAATCCGCCTGCGCCGGACCCACCGATCCCGAGGCCGAACGGATCGTTCGGGCCGGGGCCGCTCGGCTCGTCACCGCGTTTACGTTCGTCGTCGTCGCGGTTCGAGAATCCGAAGGGGAGGTCGTTCATGCCCTTTACGTTACGCGTGCAGCACATCGTCTCGGTGTTCGCGCGGTGCGAAACCGGCGGCGGCGCGTCCGGGGGAAATGACCGCCTGCGCCACAGCGCGCCAGCAGTGATCGCTACTGTGGGCCGAGTGAATCGTCGGATCCTCACCCTGGTGGCCGCGTTGCTCCCGGTCCTGGTACTCGGTGCCGTCGGCAGCACGTTGACGGTGCCGTTCGTCGCATTCGGTCCGGGGCCGACGGTCAACACCCTTGGCACGGTGGAGGGCGAGGGTGCCGAGGTTGTCGACGTCAAGGGGGTCGAGGTCGATCCGACCACGGGGAAGCTCAATATGACTACGGTCTCGGTGCGCGATGGGCTGAGCATCTTCGAAGCATTCGGCTTCTGGGCCAGTGGTAGGTACGGTCTGGTGCCGCGTGCGGAGGTCTATCCGCCCGATATCCCGCGCGAGAAGATCGATGAGTCCAATCAGCGGGATTTCGAAGCCTCCGAGAACAATGCCGAGCTCGCCGCGTTGCGCTATCTGAACCTGCCGACAGCAGTGATGCTGGATGAGATCGTCGACTCCGGTCCGGCTGATGGTGTGTTGCGTTCGGGCGATGAACTGGTCAGCGTCAACGGCGCGCCCATAACCACGCCGAAGGACGTGATCGCCGCGGTGTCAGGACAAGGACCGGGCAGCCAGGTGACCGTGGTGTATCTGCGGGACAGTACCGAGCAACAGGCGACTATCACCCTCGGCGCCCGCCCCGACGACGAAACCAAGGGCTATCTCGGCGTGACCGTACGGGAGGGTGCTCGGCCACCCATGCGAGTTACCTTCAACCTCGCCGATATCGGCGGCCCCTCGGCGGGGCTGATGTTCAGCTTGGCGCTGATCGACAAGCTGACTCCGGGGGAACTGAACGGTGGCAGGTTCGTGGCGGGTACCGGGACCATCGAGGAGGACGGCGTTGTCGGTCCGATCGGTGGTATCCAGTACAAGATGATGGCCGCGCAGGAGAAGGGAGCGGATACCTTTCTTGTGCCAGCCGCCAACTGCGATGAGGCCAGGCAACGGACTCCTGGGGGCCTGCGTCTGGTGCGGGTCGAGAATCTCGCCGGTGCGGTCGAATCGCTCAACGCGCTCAACGCGGGTAAAGAGCCGGTCGGCTGCGGATGAGTGCTCACCCAAGGGTGTGGTGCAGTGCCTCGATGAGATTCGGCGCCAGGTTCGGGTAGGTGCGTAGGTCGAGATCGTCCTCGGCATCCTCGGCGTCCGCTTCGGGGCGCAGCTGGAGCAGGCACAGCGAGGCGCCCTCGCGCAGTACCGCGGCGAACAGCCGCGCCTCCCGGCGCTGCGGATAGGCTTCGGCGGCGGCGCGCGCGGCCGCATCGACGGCATCCGGATCGGCCAGTACCGGGACGAGTGCGTCGTCCAGCGTCGATTCGGCGTCCGGTGGGAGTACCACGATCTCCTGTACCAGCAGGCACCCCTGGACGGCGGGTGGCCAGCTGGTCGTGGCCAGGAATTCGTCCAGTGCCATGGATCCGCCGGTCACATCCGATGGAAAGGCTTCCTGTGCCACCGGGGTGAGTTCGTCGCCCGCGTCGAGCTGATCCGCCAGTTCCGGTTGCGCTGCGACCAGATCCGCGGTCGGCACCAGCGCGAACATCTGCGGCGGATGCCCCCATCCTTCGGCATCGACGAATTCCGCCACCTCCCGGACGGAGCGGGCGAGGACGAGTTCGGCGTGCAGGTCTCGAGTCACGCGACCATCCAACCAAATCTCCTGCCTACGGCGCCGCCACCCCGGACGATCGGCTGTTCCGCGCGACAAGCACAACCCCCGTCGGTGGAAGCATGTCCGATTTCCGTAGAGTAGGCCGAGACGGTCCGGAAGGATCGACCCGACATCACATCAACCGAACATCGGACTGCGGCGCGACGGCTGAGCGTATCGGTACGAGCGTCGCCGGACCTTTGGAGCGTGGCATCGTGGGCATGCGGCCCCCCACCGGTTTACCCTCGCTGTCCCGACGCAGCCGTGCGCTGCTGGTGGCGGCCATCGTCCTAGCGGTGCTGCTGCTACTCGGGCCGCGGCTGACCGACACCTACACGAACTGGCTCTGGTTCGGTGAAGTCGGTTTCCGCGACGTGTATCTCACCGTGCTACTTACGCGCATCCTCCTATTCCTCGCGGTGACGGCCTTCGTCGGGCTGGCGATCTGGCTGGCATTGCTGCTGGCCTACCGGACCAGACCGGTATTCGTGCCGGTAGCGGGTCCGAACGATCCGATCGCGCGGTACCGAACCACCGTGATGAGCAGGCTGCGGCTGTTCGGCGTCGGCATCCCGGTGCTGCTCGGTCTGCTGTCCGGCTTGGTGGCTCAGTCGAATTGGGTGACGGTACAGCTGTTCTTCAACGGCGGTTCGTTCGGCGAGACCGACCCCGAATTCGGTCTCGATGTCGGTTTCTACGCCTTCGATCTCCCCTTCTACCGGATGGTGCTGAACTGGCTGTTCGTCGCGGTGATCATCGCGTTCTTCGCCAGCCTGGTCACCCACTACATCTTCGGTGGGCTGCGGTTGACCGGGCGCGAGAGTGTGCTCACCCGGCCGGCCCGTATCCAGCTTGCTGTGCTCGCCGGGCTTTTCGTGCTGCTCAAGGCCATCGCGTACTGGTTCGACCGCTACGAGCTGCTCTCAAGTAGCCGCAAAGAGCCCACCTTCACCGGTGGCTCCTACACCGATATCAACGCGGTGCTACCCGCCAAGCTGATCTTGCTGTCCATCGCGGTGATCTGCGCGTTGGCGTTCTTCGCCGGGGTGGTGCTGCGTGATCTGCGCGTTCCCGCGATGGCGGCGGCGCTGCTGGTGCTGTCGTCGATCCTGGTCGGTGCGGTCTGGCCGCTGGTAGTCGAGCAATTCTCCGTGCGCCCGAACGCCGCGGACAAGGAGAGCGAGTACATCCAGCGCAATATCGCCGCGACCAGGCAGGCGTTCGGCATCACCAGTGAGAAGATCGATTACCAGGATTACAAGGGCGAGAGCGGTAAGAGCCCGCTCGATGTTCCCGCGGATGCCGCGACCATCGGCAATGCCAGACTGCTCGACCCGAATATTCTCTCGCCCACCTTCACCCAGCTGCGTCAGCTGAAGAACTTCTACGGTTTCCCCGAGTCGCTGGATATCGACCGGTACAGCATCAACGGCGATATGCAGGACTACATCGTCGCGGCCCGTGAGCTCTCTCCCGAGGCACTGAGCGGTAATCAGACCGACTGGATCAACCGGCATACGGTGTACACCCACGGCAACGGTTTCGTCGCCGCACCGGCCAACCGGGTGAACAAGCCGCAGTCCGACGACCCCAACGCGGCCGGGGGCAGCACCGACAGCGGCTACCCGATCTTCATGGTCAGCGACTTGTTCACGCCTGCGGACAAGCAGCAGATCAAGGTGGATCAGCCTCGGGTGTACTTCGGTGAGCTGATCTCGCAGTCCGATCCGGATTACGCGATCGTCGGTGCGACAGAGGGCCAGCGTCCCCGCGAATACGATTCTGATACCGCGCAGTACACCTATACCGGTGAGGGTGGTGTGCCGATCGGCAACTGGTTCAACCGGCTTGCCTTCGCGGCCAAGTACGCCGAGCGCAATATCCTGTTCTCCTCGGCCATCGGGGAGAACTCCAAGATCATCTACAATCGCAATCCGCGCGAGCGGGTGCAGAAGGTGGCCCCGTGGCTGACCGCGGATGGCGACGCCTATCCCGCTGTCGTCGGTGGCCGCATCGTCTGGATCGTGGACGCCTACACCACGCTGGACAAATACCCCTATGCGCAGAGCACCTCGCTGGAGGGCGCGGTCGAGGACAGCATCGACAAGCGGACCGGCAGGCTGTTGCCACGCAAGTCGGTCAGCTATATCCGCAACTCGGTCAAGGCGACCGTCGATGCCTACGACGGCACTGTCACGCTGTACGAGGTGGACTCGACCGACCCGGTGTTGCAGGCATGGCGCGGAGTGTTCCCCGGCGCGGTGAAGCCGGAGAGCGATATCTCGCCGGAACTGCGGGCCCACTTCCGCTACCCGGAAGACCTGTTCAAGGTGCAGCGGGAAATGTTGACCAAGTACCACGTGAACGATCCACGAGAGTTCTTCACCAACAACGCGTTCTGGTCGGTACCCGCCGATCCGACCGCGGAAGGTGGGACCACCGCCAATCAGCCACCGTATTACGTGCTGCTGGGTGACCCGAAGACGAACAAGCCGACCTTCAACCTGACCAGCGCCATGGTCGGGTACAACCGGCAGTTCCTGTCGGCCTATATCTCCGTGCGGTCGGACCCGGAGGGCTATGGCAAATTCACGATTCTGCGCTTGCCCACCGACACCCAGACACTTGGTCCGCAGCAGACGCAGAACCGCATGACCACGGCGCCCGAGGTCTCGCGGGAGAAGACGCTGCTGTCCAATTCGAACAAGATCAAGTACGGGAATCTGCTGACCTTGCCGGTGGCTGACGGTGGCATCCTCTACGTGGAGCCGTTCTACAACGAACGAAACACCGGCCCGAATACCGCGACCTTCCCGCAGCTGCTGCGGGTATTGGTGAGTTACCGGGATGCGGCAGGCAGCGTCAAGGTGGGTTATGCCTCGACCTTGGCGGAGGCGTTGGATCAGGTGATCCCAGGTGCGGGTGCGTTGGCGACGCCATTCGGTGGGGAATCGGCGAACAGGCCGAAACCCGGCACCACTCCATCGACGGGTGAACAAGGCACCGATGGGGAAACCGGTAGCACCGAAACCCCGCCTGCCGCGGCTGCGCCTGAGCCCGCGACGGGATCGTCCAGCGCCAGGGACGCCGCGGCGGCCGAACTGGATCGGAAGATCCAAAATCTCCGAGATGCCATGCGCAGCGGGAATTTCCAGGACTTCGGTCAGGCACTCGACGAATTGGACGCCGCGGTCAAGGCCTATCAGGAGGCGAGCCGCTGAGATAGGCCACCGCTGCGAATAGGGCACCACACTACCGACAGACGCCGCCATCGTTGTGATGGCGGCGTCTGTCGGTCTCTATGGGATCATGTATCCGGTCGCCATGAATCGGCGGGGGATCAGCGGCCCATCGAGTCGATCAACGCGCTGTTCTGGTCCAGGATCTGCTGGAGCGGGCCGCCCAAGCCGTACTGTTCGGCGAGATCGACAGCGGCGGATGTTGCCTGCTCGAGGACGGACTGTGGGCTGTTCGGCATGGGAGCGGGTACGGCAGGTGCGGGCTCAGGCGCGGTCACCGGTGCCGGAGCGGAGGTGCCGGGGCGCAGGTACTGACCGCATGTCGGCCACGCGCCGACGCCCTGGGTGGCGAGCACGTTCTCGGCGACGCGGATCTGCTCTGCCTTGCTCGCGTTGTGCGCATAGCCCCTGCCGCCGTTCGCGGTCCAGGTGCTGTGCGAGAACTGCAGGCCGCCGTAGTAGCCGTTTCCGGTGTTGATCCCCCAGTTACCGCCACTTTCACACTGGGCGACACCGTCCCAGTTGTGGGTGGGTGCCGCGGCGGCCGAGGCGGTGGAGAATGTGAACGGGATGGCAACAAGAGCGCCGGTGACGGCGGCGATGCCGAGGGCGCGGGTGCTGAACTTCCGGTTCTCAGTCATGGTCGTTTCCTTCCCTGCGCCCGCCGGCCCGGCGTTGAACTGCCGTGCCCCTGTCCCCAGGTCGTCGGGGATCCTCGAACCGCGGGACAGGGTCGCCGGTGTTCAACGGTTCGAGTTCGAGCCCATCACGGTTGATCAGGGCCTTGGAGTGACGGTAACGAAGAAATCTCGGCAGATCACGTCTTGATAACACCCGGAATTGCGTGAAACGAATGACGCGGATATCCGAATCTTTGCAGGCGGGAAAGGATTTTCGGACAATAGAAACGCCACGAGTTACACCATTGTCATGTGATCGATATCACTATGAAATCGTGATTCATGACACGTTTGAAAGTTTCAGCATGTGACATTCGCGCGCCCACATGCGGATAAGCGGGTGGGTTCCGTGGCGTGGACGGTCGGAGGTTCGGTGAAAATCCGGACCAGTCGGCTCTGTTGATCGCGTGCCCTCGGGGGTTGTCTGATGAACATCCTGCCGACCAGGCGATTTGCAGATTTTGTGAACCTGTGTGTAATGTTGTGTTCACCGACGCGGGGTGGAGCAGCTCGGTAGCTCGCTGGGCTCATAACCCAGAGGTCGCAGGTTCAAATCCTGTCCCCGCTACTGATGGCCCTGGTCGAGGAGAGTGAAACCTCCTCGACCAGGGCTTTTTCTTCTTCTCGGTCCTTCATGCGACCTTCGGCTGTCGGTCTGTCGTACCGGTCGCGCATGCGGTGTCGAGATGCTCCGCTCCGATACCGCGATCATATGAGCCGCCGACCAGCCCTTCGGATTGAAAGCTCTGTTTCTTTCGCTACGTAGTTTTCACGGGGGCTCTGTCCGTGCCGACGGTCTCCTTCTGCACTGCCGGTTCGAAGATTGATATGCACTCGGATGCGGCAGGCGAGACTGTTCAGCTCGTCCTCGTATTCCGGTACGGCAAGCTCGGTGTCCACGATATCGGACCGATTACATTCCGCCGGAATATATTTCGAAATGATATTCGGCAACGATGCCGTCATACGCTTTCGAATCTGCTTCGAAAGCAATCGGCTTCGAGTGTCGAGCCGATCACGTTCGGCTCAGGGCGGAGTGTTGTTCGTCCGGTGTTGTCTTGCGCCGCAGACTATCCGGCGCGTGTGGTGGCCGCAGTATCAAGCGAGGCGCGGGTCGTGCTATTCGTTCCGGTGGCTATCAGTTTGTGATGCTGGTCCGCTCCGGCTCGGCAACTCTTCGCGGTTTCAGCTGCCGCCCTCGGAAACCGTGGTGGTATCCGTGCTGTTCGCCGCACCGCATTGTGGCCGGATGATCATCGCCCGTACCTGGTCCGGCTCCGGGATGGACCGGAACGAACCCTCCCGGCAGAAGCCGTCCGGTCGTACCGATAGCGCGAGCATCCCACCGGTGTGATCGAAGAGGTGTTGCCCAGAGCGGATTTGGCAAATTGGCGGCTACCAACCTATTGACTGCTGGCGAATTCGGAGGAAACTGGTTATTACACCGGAAAACCGAGAAAGAGCCGTACATGTCGGCGGAGACGTCCGTGGATGTGGATGACGCTTTTTCAAGATCCGGCCAGGCCCCCGGCAAGCGAATCGGAAACGGGGAGCAGAGGCGACGACCGATGCTCACGGATTCGAGGAAGGCTGCCGGGGACTGTTCTGTGTAGGGGGTTGTCCGGTGTGTGGGGATATGTCCGGTACGTGGGGCGATAGCGCGGGCTGCGATATCGAGCTCAACCGGAACTGTCGGCGATTCGGGCCATCTCGCGGGGGTGCGGATGGTTGACTAGCCCGGTGCAGGCTGATTCCGCCGCACTTCAGCAATCCATGTCAGGAGGCACCGCAATGCCCACTCATGATGGAAGCTGGCCGCAGGGAACACCGTGCTGGGTCGACTGCCAAGTCGATGATCCCGCGCGCGCCCGCGAATTCTACGGCGAACTCTTCGGCTGGGAGATCGAAGACAGCCCGCCAGGGGCGGGGGAATACCTGATGGCGATGCGCGCGGGCCGCGCGGCCGCAGGCATCGGTCCGAAGCCGGAGGGTATGCCGATGCCCTCGGTGTGGACCACCTATTTCGCCGCCGACAGTGCTGACGATATCGCCAAGAAGATCGTCGCCGCAGGCGGTTCGCTGATCACGGAGCCGTTCGACGTGCTCGATATGGGTCGTATGTTCGTCGGAGCCGACCCGACCGGTGCGGTTTTCGGGGTCTGGGAAACCAAGGCCCACAGCGGTGCCGGTGTCTACAACGAACACGGCGCCTACTGCTGGAACGAGCTGAACACCGGCGACTACAAGCAGGCCCAGGAGTTCTACGCCAATGTATTCGGTTGGCATTACACCGAAACCGGCGACGGACACAACTTCGTCTACTCCACCTTCAGCCTGACGCACGATGGCCGAGAAGTCGGTGGCGTCAACGACGCGACCAAGATGCCGGGCGACAACTCGTCCTACTGGTTGGCGTGGTTCCAGGTCGACAATACCGATATCGCACTCGCCACAGCGCGCGATCTCGGCGCCACTGTCATGACCGGACCGGACGACAGTCCCTATGGCCGAATGGGTGTCGTGCAGGGTCCACAAGGGGAGATCTTCGGCATCATCGACACCATGACCAGGGTCGACGAACCGCCGACCGGCAGCTGAACCCCCGGTGGCGGGGCGGCGGCACCCGTCACCCCGCCACCGGATAGCGAACCCAGCGGCGGATCAGTCCGCGCGTCGTGGCTCCGAATCGACCAAGCCGTGCTGGTGAGCGTAGACAACCGCGTGGATGCGGTCGCGGACGCCGAGTTTGGCCAAGACGCGGGAGACATGTGTTTTCACTGTTTCCTCACCGACACCGAGCTCGGCGGCGATCTCGGCATTACTGCGCGCGTCGGCGAGCAGCAACAGCACCTCCAGTTCACGGGCGGTGAGCTGGTGCACCTCCGCGGGTGTGCGGGGCGGGGCGAGAGTGGTTGCGAAGCGGGACACCAGCCGCCGGGTCAAGGACGGATCGATCAGCGCGTCACCGCGTGCCGCGATGCGGATGGCGGTGATCAGTTCTTCCGGCGGCAGGCTCTTGAGCAGGAACCCGCTCGCGCCGGCCTGCAATGCGCGATACAGATTGGCTTCGCTGTCGTAGGTGGTGAGTATCAGCACGGAGGTGCCGCCAGCGGCGACGATCGCCGCGGTGGCGGCCAAGCCATCGAGCTTCGGCATACGGACGTCGAGGATCGCGACATCCGGTCGCAGCCGAGAGGTCTCGGCGATAGCGTCGCGTCCGTTGCTGGTTTCCGCGACGCAATCCAGGTCGGCTTGGCTGTCGATAACCGCGCGGAGTCCGGACCGGAACATGCTGTGGTCGTCGGCGATCAGTACCCGGAGAGGGGGATTCATGATGCTCCGATCGGCATGGATACGGTGATGTGCCAGCGGGTGGCATCCCGCCCATAGGTGAATTCGCCGTCGAACAACTCGGTGCGGCGGCGGATCCCGTCGAGGCCGCGCGGGACCGGGGTATCGGCTTCTGCGTCCTCCGGGGGCGTTGGGTCGGGCGAGAGCGGGTTGGTCGCGTGTAGTATCACCCGCTTCGGCAGATAAATCACATCCAGCTGGGCGTGCGCACCGTTGCCGTGGCGCAGTGCGTTGGTGAGTATCTCCTGCACGATGCGGTACAGCGTGATGCTCAGGGAGTCCGGCAGTTCGATGGGAGCGCCGTGGGTGGTCACTTCGGCGTCCAGTCCGGCTGTGCGGACATGGTCGATCAGCCCGTCGATATCGGCGAGTCCGGGCTGGCGTTGTCCGTGGTCGTCACGTCCGTGCAACAGATCGAGCTGGCGGCGCAGATCGACCATCGCCGCCCGGCTGCTGGTTTCCACGGCGGCCAGTGATCGAGCGGCTGTCGCGTTCGCCGCGCCGTCGAGGGCAAGCCGTGCCGCGCCCGCGTGGATGCCGATCGCACTGACGTGATGTGAGATCACATCATGGAGGTCTCTGGCGATCGCGGCCCGCTCCTCGACCACAGCGCGTTCCAGTGCGGCCCGGTGCTCCTGCTTACGCAGCCTGGCGCGTTGCTCGATATCGGCGAGGTAGGCGCCTCGCGCCGCCGTGTAGTGGCCGACGAGCCACGGCATGAACCCAGCGGATACCGTTGTGATGAGCAGCAGCCGCCAGTCGTGTGCGGTGGGACTGTCGGTGAGCAGGTGCCCAGTGGCTATTCCACCGCACAGCAGCAGCATGGTCAGCACCGATGTCGGTCCGGTGAGCCAGGCGCCCGCTCGATAGACCGCCATCAGGAACCCCACATCGGCGAATCGAATCGGGAGTCCGTGCCGGTACAGCAGTAGTGCGGTCAGTAAGCGCACCAGGACATGGACGGCGGCTACCACACCTGCCGTACGCGGCGGTGCGGCCAATGCGAGATCGGCGGCGATGATCGCCGCGCTTGCCAGGGCCGCCTGCCAGGGCGCCACGGCGAACACAGCATGCAATGCCAGTACATCGAGCAGCGCGGCCACGACCGCGACCACCATGGACTGGCCGGCCAGCGATCTGCCGATATCCACCAGTCCACCACCGCCTCGGTTCGATCTCGAGTTCCGCGAGCGATCCTAGCGAGCTTCTTCGGCCCAGGGGCTGCCACGCAGGCATTATGCTGCGTCGAGGAAGAACCGGAGCTTGGTGATGTGGCCGGCTCCGGTGCCGAATTCCACGACAGCTACGCCACGCGCCTCACTGACAAGCACACTCGCGGTGACGGTTCGTCCAGCGGCGATCATCTTGCTCCAGCGCATGTTTCGCGCCCGGTTGGTGAATTCCTCCACCGATACCGGTGTTCCCACCGGAAGTTCGATATCGGGCCGATGGCCGAGCAGGGTGCGTACGCCGGCCAGATCGGTGTTCGCGGCGGCCGTGAAAACTCTTGTTGTGGTGATTTTCCCGGCGCGTCCCACCCCGGTGAGCGCGCGCATCATCCCGAGCAGCCCACCGAGCCCCTGATTGACGAGCAGTCGCGGGCCGAGTGTCAGCACAGCGGTCAGGCCGGGTAATCCGGTGCGCAGTAACTGCCAGACCATGGCGGCCAGTTCCCAGTGCGCGGCCAAGTGGACGATCTTCCACTCGCCTTCCTGCTCGACCAGCTGGTAGCGCAGGTGCATCGGGACGATGACGACGGCGCCGGTGGACATCGTGGTCACCACGGCCAGATCGCGCAGCACCGTCGGCGGGTGCACGACATCATGGTCGACCTGGAAGGTGATGACGTTCGGCTTGATGAAGGTGTCGTAGAAGCGCGCGATGGCGGCGCGGCCGATGTGCGGACGTGCGCCCACCGGATCTTCGACTACGGCGTTGTCGGCGAAAAGGCCGACCCATGTGGACTTGTCGTGCGCGGCGACCGCGCGTGGTGATGCCTGGACAGCCGTGAGCAGCGCTGCGGGGTCCAGCGGCATGACAATACCTCCGTTGACGCGGGCCTGACTCGGCCTATGATAGAACGAGTTCTAATCAGGATGGCTGGTCCGACGCGGGGTGTATCGCGTCGCGGCAGTACCGCCAGAGTCGCTGTGCTTGTTCATCGGAGTAACGGGTCCGGCGCAGATAGTGCTCCGGCCTGGAGCGTCGATCATGCCAGAAGTGTCCGGAAGCGGGCGTTGGCTCGGTGGCCGCGAGCCAGACCACGGTATCGGCGCCCTCGGCCGCATCCCGCAGCAATGGTTTGGTGAGTCGATGGAATCCGGGTAGGGATGTGGCCACGCCAGGGGTATCCGCCCAGCCGGGGTGCATGCTGGATACCGAGATACCTCGGGGAGCGTAGTGTGCGGCGAGTAGTGGGGTGAGTGCCACTTGCATGCGTTTGGTGCGAGCGTAGGCGGTCACCCCCTGATAGGGACTCTCCCGGTATTCGGGGTCGTCGACGGCGAGTCGCTGGGTGTACATCCCCCCGGAGGCCACGAAGATCACGCGCGGGTCGGTAGCCGCGCCGAGCAGGGGCGCCACCAGTTCGGTGAGTAACAGTGGCCCGAGTACATGGGTCGCCAGGGTGAGTTCGTGCCCTTCGGCGGTCTCCTGGCGGGTGTCGGGCAGCACGCCCGCGTTATGGATCAGCACGTCGAGCCGGGATAACCGGTGGGCGAGGGTTGCCGCGCACTCGGTGACCGACACCGGGTCGGCGATATCGCACCGGACTACCGATACGTCGGCGTCCGGGTCGGTGGCCTGGATATCCCGGCAGGCCTGTGCGCCGCGCTCGAGATCGCGGACCCCGAGCAGCACCGTGGCGCCGAGCCCGGCCAGTGCCGCGGCGGTGGCCTTACCGATACCGGAATTCGCACCGGTCACCAGCGCGGTACGACCGCGCATCGACTCGGGGCGAGGATCGTTGTCGGGCCAGTGTCGTTTGCGCATGCGGAATCCGACGCGGCTGTAGCCAGGGGCGATGGTCCGATCGAGTACGGTATCGAGAAACGATATTGCGTCGGATGCGATTCGCATAGCCCGATTCTTCCGTTTTGGGCGATCGAACGCTATCAAGCGATGCGAAATTGCTGCATATAAGGTATTTCGGACTGTGCATTCCGGGCTACAGTCGAGTCATGGGTATCGAGTATTCGAGTGTCATCGATATTCCTCGATCCGAAGTATTCGCGTGGCACGCCCGCCCCGGTGCCCTGACCCGGTTGGCCCCGCCCTGGCAGCCGGTGTCACCGTGCGCCGAAGCGGCTTCCTTATCGGATGGGCAGGCAGTGCTCGGACTGCCGGGTGGGTTGCGCTGGGTAGCGCAGCATGATCCGCGGGCATACGACCCGCCGCACCGGTTCGTCGACGAGGTCAGCATAGCCGGCGTCGGCTCGTTGCCCGTCGGGTTGCTGCCGTGGCGACATACACATGATTTCGAGGTCGTCGATCAGACGCACACCCGGATAGTGGATCGGGTCGACACACCGGTACCCGCCGCGCTGCTGCGCCCGATGTTCGCCTACCGCCACCGGCAGCTCGCCGATGACCTGGCGGCCCATATGCGCGCGCGGCAGGAAGGTCTTGTGGCCGGAACCATCGCGGTGACCGGGTCTTCCGGCCTGGTCGGTGCGGCGCTGACCGCTTTTTTGACCAGCGGAGGGCACCGAGTGCTACGGCTGGTGCGCCGGGTACCGCGTGCCGCGGACGAACGGCGATGGGATCCGGCGGCACCAGCGCCGGATGTGCTCGACGGTGTGGATGCGGTGGTCCACCTGGCCGGAGCATCGATCGCAGGCCGGTTCACCGCCGGGCACAAACGTGCTGTCACGAGCAGCCGGATCGAGCCGACGCGCAAGCTCGCGGAGGTCGCGGCCAAGTCACGGGTGCCGGTTTTCGTCTGTGCCTCCGCGATCGGTTACTACGGTTACGACCGTGGCGAGGAGATACTGACCGAAGACGCCCCACGCGGTGGTGGTTTTCTCGCCGATGTGGTCGATGACTGGGAGGCCGCCGTATTGCCCGCGGCCGAATCCGGTGTCCGCGTGGTCCGGGTGCGTACCGGGATCGTGCAGTCCCCGCGCGGTGGCACGCTGCGGTTGCTGCGTCCGTTGTTCACCGCAGGGCTGGGCGGGCGTATCGGCGATGGACACCAATGGCTCTCCTGGATCGGGATCGACGACCTGGTCGAGATCTACCACCGGGCGCTATGGGACCAAGAGCTATCCGGACCGGTCAACGCCGTTGCCCCGCACCCGGTCCGCAATGCCGAGTACACCGAGGTCCTCGCC
This sequence comes from Nocardia spongicola, assembly GCF_047200775.1. Taxonomy (NCBI): domain Bacteria; kingdom Bacillati; phylum Actinomycetota; class Actinomycetes; order Mycobacteriales; family Nocardiaceae; genus Nocardia; species Nocardia spongicola. The sequence goes on from NZ_JBJZOO010000003.1 coordinate 383,187, forward strand.
GAGGTGCTGCACCGTCCCGCGCTGCTCCCGGTGCCCGGTTTCGCTCCCGCGCTGCTGCTCGGTCGTGCCGGGAACCGGGAGCTGGCTTCCGCGAACCAGCGTGTCATCCCGGCTCGGCTGGAACAGCTAGGGCACCGATTCCGTACGCCCACACTGGAACCGGCGCTGCGGCAGCTGCTCGGCAGATCCATCGGCTGATTCACCACGCCGCTCGAACCGGAGCTGTTGCACGTCCAGATAGCCACACCGGAATCCGGCCTCGGAGTGGGCGAGATACAGCCGCCACATGCGCCGGAAGATCGGATCGAAACCGAGTTGCGTGATCTGGGTGGTGTGGCTGTCGAATCGCTGTCGCCACAGCCGCAAGGTGTGCGCGTAGTGCTCACCCATCGACAACCGCTCGCGCATGACCAATCCGGTACTGCGCACTGCCACCTCGGCGAGTAACTGCGTTGAGGGCAGGAATCCGCCGGGGAAGATGTACTTGTGCACCCAGGTGTAGGTGCGCCGGGTGGCGAGCATTCGATGATGCGGCATGGTGATCGCTTGGAGTACCGCTCTGCCTTCCGGCGCCAGCACCCGGTCGATCGTCCGGAAGAAGGTATCCAGGTACTCGTAGCCGACCGCTTCGATCATCTCCACCGAGACCACCGCGTCGAATTCTCCTTGTACCCGACGATAGTCCAGTAGGTCGATAGTCACTCGATCGGAAAGGCCTGCCGCGGCTATCCGCCGCAGGGCCGCATCGCGCTGCTCGACCGATAGCGTCACCGAACGCACCACTGCGCCGCGCTCAGCCGCACGCAGCGCGAGTTCACCCCAGCCGGTACCGATTTCCAGCAGGCGGGTGCCGGGGCCGACCGCGGCGTGGTCCAGGATCCGCTCGATCTTGGCGCGTTGGGCAGCGGCCAGATCGTCCCACCGCGGTGGTGGTGTGGTGCTGGGAAACAGCGCGCTGGAATAGGTCAGCGTCTCATCGAGGAACAGTTCGAACAGCTCATTGGACAGGTCGTAGTGGCGGGCGATGTTGTCGCGGGTGTTCGCTTCGCAGTTGCGTTCAGCGGCGGGATGGCGCGCGACATAGAGGTGGCGCAGCGCGCGCAGCGGGGCGGGAACAAGGGTCTCGATCGAGGAAGCGAATACGGTCAGTGTCGCGGCGGGATCCGGTGCCGACCAATCACCGGCCATATAGGACTCACCGAATCCGATCAGGCCGCCCGCGCCGAGCCGCAGGGCGAAGTCCTCGGGCCGGTGCAGGATCATCCTTGGTGCGTTCTGGTCGTTCGGATCGCGGCCGAGGACAGTTCCATCCGGGTATTCCACCCGGAGCGCGAGTGCGCGAACAGCTCTGTGGAACAGCCGATGCGCTATCTTCGCGGCGAGGCGGGCGCGGATGCCGGTGGGGATTTGTTCGATATCGGGCCACGGTGTCGGCGATGAGCCATCGGAGCCGGAGGTGACAGGGGAACCGGTGTTCATCGGGAAGGCTCCTCTAGCAGCGAGCTGGGGCGGGGGTGGACGGATAGGCCGCGTGCCCATAGGCGGATGCCCTGCCAGCGGATACGTGCCGAGACCACAAGGGGAGCGAGGGGCGAAGTAAGTGCCGCGCGCAGGATTGTCATCGGGGTGGCCGGGTGGCAACGTCCGGTCATCGTGGCGGCGAAAACCGGATGTTCGTCGGTGAGCACGATCGACACTCGCACCAGGTGGTCAGGTTCGGGAACCCGTAACCGGTATTCCCCGCGGACCGGGTTGAACGGGGAGACGAACAGTTGTTTCGCTGTGTTCGCGCTACCGTGTCGATCCGGTCGCACCAGATAGCAGTGCCGCTCGCCATAGGTGTTGTGCACTTCCGCGATCACACAGACCGGTTCACCCGCGTTATCGCGGCACCAGAACAAGGTGAGCGGATTGAACACGTAACCGAATACCCGTGCGTTGGTCAGCATGCGCACCGAACCACCGCGTAGGTCTATGCCGTGCTCGGCGAGAAAGGCATCGACATTCTCGCGTAGCGTGCGGTCGCGGTCGCGGTCGCGGTCGCGGTCGCCGAGATGATCCGTGGCGCTGAACCCGGCCAACGGTCGTAGCCAACGCGGTAGCCGCGGCAGGTCGTCGAGGTCGACGAGCCAGCCATAGCTGCGATAGCGGAACTCATGGCGTACCGGGGTAAGCCGCACATGCCGGATCCTGGTGTGGACGAGCTGCGCGGTCATGAGGTCGATACCGGTGCCGGGAGCTGTGCCGACCAGCGCGCGCCGAGGCGTTGCGCGGCGCGTAGACCGGATGCGGCGCCGTCTTCGTGGAAACCCCAGCCGTGATAAGCCCCGGCGAATGCCAGTCTGGTGCTGCCGATTTCCCCGAGCCTGCGTTGTGCGGCGACCGAGTCGGGCGTATAGCTGGGGTGTTCGTAGACCATCCGGTCCAGCACGGTATGCGGAGCTACCCGGTCCTCGCCGTTGAGCGTGACCAGGAACCGGCGTTCGCCGGTGTGTTCCAGCCGCTGCAGCCGGGTCAGGTCGTAGCTGACCAGTACCCGGTCCGCCGGTGTAGTGCACGAGGGCAACCGGTAGTTCCAGCACGCGCGGGCCTGCCGTGCCCTTGGAAGCACCGAGCTGTCGGTGTGCAGGAGTGTGTGGTTCACCGAATACGGCATGGCGGCCAGGATCTCCCGTTCGGCCTCGGTCGGTTCGGCCAGGATCTCCAGCGCCTGTCCTGGGTGTGTGGCGATCACCGCGGCATCGAAGACCCGTACGTCGTCGGCGTCGTCGCGCACTACGACCGCGTCGGGTCGCCGGTGTACCGCACGTACCGGGGTACCGATCAGCACATGATCCAGCCGATCGGTGATAGCGCGGACATAGGTCGCCGAGCCACCGGTAACGGTGCGCCAGGTAGGGGAGCCGAACACGGTCAGCATGCCGTGATGGTCCAAGAACGTGCACAGATACCTGGCCGGATAGCGCAGCGCGGTGGCCGGATCGCAGGACCATACCGCGGCGACCAGCGGCGTGAGGAAATGCGTGATGAAATAGCGGGAGAACCCGGCTTCGCGCACGAATTCTCCGAGCGTGCGGTTATTCTCCTGGTCCGAATCCAGCAGTGCGCGAGCCAGCCGGTGCCAGCGCGGAACCTCGGCCAGCAACCGCAGATAGCGTCCGCGGACCAGTGAGCGCGGGGTGGCGAACAATCCGGCCGCGCCCCGCGCTCCCGCGTACTCGAGCCCGCATCCGTCACAGCGGACCGACATGCTCATATCGCAGTCCTTGGTGGCGATGCCCAGTTCCCCGAACAAGCGCAGCAGGGTGGGATATGTGCGGTCGTTGAACACGATGAATCCGGTATCCACGCCGATGATCTCGCCGTTCCCCGCAGTGACGCGATGGGTGTCGGCGTGGCCACCGAGCCTTGGCGCGGCCTCGTACAGGGTTACCTCGGCGGATCCGGCGAGTACCCAGGCGGCGGTCAATCCGGCCACACCGCTGCCGATGACCGCCACTCGGCGGACGGCGGTGCGTTCTGATGCGGTGTGCTGGGTCATTGCATTCCTTCGCACTGCGGTTGCTGCCGTGCGGTTACGGCGACAGCTGTGCATCAATTATGCATCGTTTGCTCTCGGATGGAAACCGATTCGTCAGAAAACCGGGCATCTGGGCGGCGAACACCATGGGCTGAGTGAGCTCGGTTGGTGAACTCGGCGGACATTCTCGCCGGGGTGGACCGGGTGGGATGTCGAACGGCGGCGGTGTGCTCAGGTGAGCCGGTCGACCGCGTCCTGGAGGTTGTCGACGCGGATGACGGCGTCGGGCAGGAGGATCGCTTCCCATCCCGATCCGGCGACGAGGATCGTGGCGCCCGCGTCGAGGCAGGCGCGCACGGCGGAGGACAGGGCGGTCGATTCCCGCTGTGACCACAGCAGCACCGCGGCGGGGCGGTCGAGCCGGGCCAGGGTGTCGGTGAGCGCGGTGGCGGGGACATCGGCGCCGAGCATGCGCGCTCCGACGCCGCGTTCGGCGAGCGCCGCGCGCAGTACCTCCATCGGAAGCGAATGAGTCTCGCCGCTGGTGCAGGCGAGTACTACCGGCTCGGGACCGGGGTGCTGTGGCGGTGGATTGGTGCGCTGCAGTACCGAGATGATGCACCAGGACAGTAGATGCTCGACATCGATGCATCCCTCCCCACCGAGCTGGCGGTCGACGATTTCGGTATAAGCCGGGCGACACAGCAGGTCCCAGGTGTCCACTACGCCGAATGCGTGGATATGTGCCTCCAGCTGATTCGACACCGACCTGGTATCCAAGGCGAAAGCCGCGGTCAGCAGCGAAGAGCGTTCGCCGCGCGTTGGTGCGGGCCCGCGTACCGCCGCCGCGGCTCCGGCCGGGCTCGCGCCCTCGCGAATGAGGGTGAGCATGCGCTCCAGCATGGTGATATCGGCTTCGGTGTAGAGCCGGTGCTTGCCCGGTTGGTGCTGTGGCGGCCCGATATCGTAGCGGCGGTTCCAGCTGCGCAGCGTCGCGGTCGGGATGCCGAGACGTTCGGCGACCGCGCGTACCGTGTATCCGGCCGCGTCGGATACGGGGATGGAACCGGCGGGCATCGCCCTATTCTGCCTGTCGTTATCCGGGCGATCCGTTCCGCCAGGGTGATCGGGTTTCCCGGTGGGGTCGCGCGAGCGTGGCATGGCGTCACCCGCGACGGGTCGCGGCGGCGGTCGCGGCGCACACCAGGCCCCAGCCGACGGTGACCGCGATTGCCTTGGAGCGCTGCGGTTGTCCGCGTAGCGCGCGTCCGAGCACAATGGTGTCGCTCAGATCCGAGGCGACCCGGGCCGCGATGGCCAGTCGCATCGCTTCCGGTGTCGGTGCGAGCGCCATCGCGAGACCGGAGGCGATATCGCGTGTCCCGGCCATCCTGGCCATGGCGGCCCGCCCGGTGTCGTTGTCCGGCCACCCGCATGGTCCGAGCAGGACCACGGGCCGCAGTGCTACCGCGAGACCGTATGCGGCGGTAGCGATACCCGCGATACGGGGAGTTGTCATCTGCCTCATGAATCCTCCTTCGGTGAGTCTTGGTCAACAGCTATGCATCAATTATGCATCGCTATATAATGATGCGGGTCCGCATCGTCCATTTTCGAGGAGTTAGCGTGACCCTTCGCCGAATGTCATCCATGTCTACCCGCCTGCTCGCCTGTGCAGTGTCCGCGCTAGCCGGGATGACTCTGGCCACGACCACTGCGGTGGCAGCCCCCGCACCGGTCACGGATACCGGGGGAGTACCTGTCGTCGAGGCGGTATCGGTTGCCGGGCCCGCGCCGGTGCCGCGCCTTGACCTGGATCGATACCAGGGCACCTGGCTTCAGCTGGCCGCCGTCCCGCAATATTTCAGCCTGGTCTGCGCGCGCGATACCCAGGCGAACTACTCGCTCGACCCGCAGGGCAATATCGCAGTGCACAATTCCTGCATCACCTGGGCGAACACACTCAATGAAATCGACGGCACCGCGGTCGTCAACGATAAGGAGACCCAGGCGCAACTGCATGTCAGCTTCCCCGGTGTGCCGACGCAAGGGAGCCTGGAGGGACCGACCAACTACATCGTCACCGGGCTCGCCCCGGACTACTCCTGGGCGGTGGTCACCGATCCCAGCCGGATATCGGGGTTCGTCCTGTCTCGTACCCCCACTTTGGACGCGGACGCCTGGCAGCAGGTGCGGGCGACGATCACCGCCGCGGGCCAGAATCTGTGCACCTATCTGACCTCGCCGACGACCGGTGGCGAGTCACGCATCCTGCCGTTGTGCACACTGTGAATTCGTCGGCGCGGCGTCGCGAACGCCGCGCCGACGAAGACCGCCTGGGTGGCTCATCGCCGCCTCGCCATGATCTGCGCGGCGCCGGCTATGAACTCGGTACGTCACCACCATCAGGAGCGTGGCCGATGAGCGGCCGCGCGGCGGATCGGGGTTGCCTCCGATGACGGTCACGATCGCACTGTTCACCCGAGACTTACGGGTCAACGACAATCCGGTGCTGATGGCCGCGCATCGGGAGGGTGCGGCGGTTGTGCCGCTGTTCGTACTGGACGAGGCCATCCTCGCCAAGCATCGTGCCGCTGCGAACCGGATTCGGTTCCTCACCGCCGCGCTCGCCGAATTGGATGCCGAGCTTCGTGCCATCGGCGGCAGCCTGGTGGTGCGGCGCGGCGATGTGGTCGATGTGGTCGATGCGGTGGTCGCGCAAGTGCACGCCGAAAGTCTGCATATCGCCGCGGATGTCAGTGGCTACAGCCGTCGCCGCGAACGCGCGTTACGTGATCGTCTCGCCCAGCGGCATTGCCTGGTGCATACACATCCGATGACCGTCACCGCCGCCGATCCCGCGGCGCTCCTTCCTGCCACCGGGCGCGATCATTTCGCCGTCTTCACCCCGTACTTCAAGCGCTGGATCGCAGCCCCCCGGCGCACACCCCTCGGTAAGCCACGTGATCTCACGATGCCGCCGATAACCGGCTTGCCGTTACCGGAGGCGGATAAGCTCTGCTCGGGCCCTTCGTCACCGCACCTGGCGGTCGGAGGTGCGCGTACCGGACGAAAAATGCTGCACGACTGGCTGTCCGGGCCGATCGGCGACTACGCGTCCCGCAATGACGATCTGGCCGCCGACGCCACATCCCGGCTTTCGCCGTATCTGCATTTCGGTTGTGTGTCTCCGGTCGAGCTGGTGCACCGGGTCGATACCGCCCCCGAAGGGGGATACGCATTCGCCAGACAACTGGCCTGGCGCGACTTCCATCATCAGCTGCTGGCCGCCCGCCCGGCCGCGGCGTGGTCGGATTACCGCGACCGCTCGATCCGTTGGCGTGATGATCCGCACGCTGTCGACGCCTGGCGGGACGGACGCACCGGCTACCCGATCGTGGACGCGGGCATGCGGCAGCTACGCGCGGAAGGTTGGATGCCCGGCCGGGCCCGGTTGATCGCGGCCAGTTTTCTGACCAAATCACTGCGCGTGGACTGGCGTATCGGCGCAGAGCACTTCCTGCGCTGGCTGGTCGACGCGGATTTGGCCGACAACCAGCTCAATTGGCAGTGGGTCGCGGGCACAGGAACGGATACCAGGCCGAACCGGGTGCTCAACCCGCTGCGGCAGGCCGAGCGCTATGACCGGGATGGCACCTACGTACGCCGCTGGATTCCCGAGCTGGCGCACTTGCCCGGCGCTCGGGTGCATCGGCCGTGGCGCGAGCAGGTCGACCCGGCCTGCTATCCGGCTCCGCTTCTCGACGTCGCCGGTATGTAGCGCCACATCGGCCCGCGCAGACGAGTACACCCGAACGAGAACTACGAATCGGCAACATTCCGGCATGGTCACAGGCGGATTCGGCTTCCGGCGCCGCTAGGGTGAAGTGGCTATGGACACCGCCGCGCCCGCCTCGCCAGTGGCTGTGGCCATCCCTCCGCAGCGGGGTACGGCGGCCCTTCGGTTACCGCGGCGGGTCCGCAGTGCCCGGCCGGTGGTTGTCGCGGCGGGGTGTCTCATCCTGCTGCAACTGGTGCTTCGCTGGTGGATAGCCGACAGCGGATACTTCTATTGGGACGATCTCATCGTGGTCGGCCGCGCGGCCAGTTATCCGCTGTGGTCGGAGCAGCTGCTGTTGTACAACCATGACGGGCATTTCATGCCGTTGGCCTTCGCCACGGCCTGGGTTGTCACCGCGGTGGCGCCGCTGGCCTGGGCCGGGCCGGTGGTATCGCTGCTGGTTATGCAGCTCGGGGCAGCGGTGGCCGTACTGCGCATGCTCGTCGTGCTCGCGGGTGCGCGGTGGGCGATTCTGCTCCCGATGGTCTTCTATCTGTTCTGCCCGTTGACGCTCCCGGCGTTCGCGTGGTGGGCGGCCGCCTTGAACGCGCTACCGCTGCAATTCGCCCTCGCCTGGGTGAGTGCCGACGCGGTGCTGTTGGTCCGGAGTGGCCGACGGCGGTACGCGCTCTCCGGGATCGTGGTGTGCGCGGTGGCGCTGCTGTTCTTCGAGAAGTCGGTGATCGTCGCGTTCGTCGCGTTCGCCGTCGTGGTATTCGCTCGTTACGTCGACGGTCAGGACGGCTTGGTGCGCGTGGTGCGTGTAGTGGTGCGCCGCGGGGCGGCCCTATGGGCCGGATCGGGTGTGGTGCTGGCGTGCTGGCTGGCCGGATATCTCACGGTGGCCGGCGGTCCCGAACTGCACAACAGCGAACTACCAGGTAGCGAGCCGACCGATGGTGTGCCGACCGATGGCATGGGCGGGTTGCTGGACCTGCTGCCGAATGCCGCGTCCCTGGGGATCGTTCCCGCGTTGTTCGGCGGGCCCTTGGCCTGGGAGCGGTGGCTACCGGCGACGCCGTGGGCGGATCCGCCGGGCTGGGTAGTGGTGTCGGCGTGGCTCGTGCTGGCCGTGCTGGTGGCGGCGTCGATACTCGCTCGGCTCCGGGTATGGCCGATCTGGGTGGCGGTCGTGGTCTACGTTCTGATCGTCGAGCTGACCGTGGCGCTGGTTCGCGGCGGCCCGAACACCGCGGCGGAACTCATGCAATCCTTACGCTATTTCGCCGATCTGGCTGTCGTGCTGGCTGCCGCGGGTGCGCTGCTGGTGCGCGCTCATCCGCGGCCCGCGCTGTCGTCCGGCCGGATGCCGAGGTGGTTTCCCGGCCCGAGGACGCTGATCCCGCTCACAGTGCTGTTCGTGGTGAGTAGTCTCTGGTCCACCTATACCTATGTCCGGCTGTGGCGTGACGGCCCGACCAGAAGCTATGTCATGAATCTGCGCTCGGCGTTGGCCGAATTGGACGGCGCACCCCTGCTGGACCAGGAAGTACCGTGGAATGTCCTGAATCCAGTGGTCTATCCGGAGAACCTGGTCAGCCGGGTGCTCGCTCCAATCGCCGAGGCGGGCACTTTCGCCGATTCCACACCACATTTGCGCATGATCACCGACACCGGAGAAATCGTGGACGCGGCGGTCTGGTGGAATCGAGCCATTCTCCCAGGACCGGAGCCGGACTGCGGGTATCGGATCCAGGGGACCACACCGGTCTGGCTGCCACTCGACGGGCCGATGCAGGAGCACGGCTGGACCGCCCAGCTCAACTATCTCGCCGATCGTGACGGTCGGATTTTAGTCGGTCTGGAGCACGGTGATGTAGTCGAGGTTCCGGTCCGTAAAGGTATGCACACCGTGTTCGTTCGCATCAAGGGCAGTGGATCGCTACTTCGGATCGCTTCTCGCGCAAAAGAACTGGATCTGTGCGTCGGGACAGGACCGGTCGGTGTCGCATCGTACGACAACTGAGCCCCCCGATACCGGCGGTAGCCGAGTGCGGCGCGTCGGACCTCGGTGTCGTCGAACAGGTTCCTCGGTGCGGTTCGACATCATCCCGATCGCTCGGACACCCAACGGATCATCGGTGGTCCGCCACGCCTTGTGGATACTGTTGGCGGAACGACCGAACCGCCGTGAGGAGTGTCGATGGCCATTATCGATGTATGGGCGCAGCATCCGACCCTACGCATGCTCGAACACGATATGTTCGATTCGCTGCGCCGCTGGGGCGCGCCGCTGCCGAGCGAACAGCCGCCGGTCGCCGCGACGCTGGCCGCGATGGACGCTGGTGGTGTCGACCTCGCCTTGATTTCCGCCTGGTACGGACCGGAAGGGACGCTGATCTCCAATGACGATGTAGCCGGGTTCGTCGCGGAGTCGGACGGCAGGCTGGTCGGTGTCGCTTCGGTGGATCTGCGCAATCCGATGGCGGCGGTGCGTGAATTGCGCCGGGCGGTCACCGTGTCGGGGATGAAGGCGCTGCGGATAGTCCCGTGGTTGTGGGGGCTGCCGCCCAATGACCGCCGGTACTATCCGCTGTATGCCGAGTGCGTGGAACTCGGTATACCGTTCTGCACCCAGGTCGGCCACACCGGGCCGCTGCGCACCTCCGAAACCGGCCGCCCCATCCCGTATCTCGATGACGTGGCCCTGGAATTCCCGGAACTGACCATCGTCGCCGGGCATATCGGCTACCCGTGGACCGCCGAGATGATCGCGTTGGCGACGAAGTATCCGAACGTCTACATCGATACCTCCGCCTACACCGTCCGCCGCTATCCACCGGAGCTGGTGGCTTATCTGAAGGCGCACGGCCGGGGAAAGGTCATGTTCGGCACGAACTTCCCGATGATCGCCCCGCAGCATGCGCTCGCGGCCCTGGACGACCTCGGTCTGGACGACGAAACCCGCGAACTGTTCCTCGCGGGCACTGCCCGCCGCGTCTTCGGCCTGGACTGAGCCCCTGCCGGTCGGATCACTCGAACCACGTATCGGGCCGTCGCCCCGGCTGCGGTCACCCGGCCCGTGCAGCGGTTCCGTACCGTGCGGCGTTATTCGCCGCGACCGGCGCAGCGGTGCAGCAGTTTCGCTGTGCCCGCTCAGTACGCGATCGAGCGGAGTGAAATGGCGGTATCGGGGGCTCAGTCGGGCCGCCATTTCACTCCGCTCGATGATCAGAAGTGTCCATCCGGTCCTGAGCAGAGCCGACAAGGGCTTCGATGCCGTGTGGTCCTGTGCACCAAGACCGGCCGGACTTCGGTCAGCTGCGGCGGATGCGCAGGATGTTGTCCAGTCGCGTGCCCGGTTGCCCCTCTGGGCTCGGGTGGGCGCGCTCGACGAGCTCTTCGAGCTCCACCTGCCATTCGGCGTGCGCCAGATCCAGGCCCGCGCGCACCTCGGCGGTGGTCGGGAATTCCGCGATCACGGGTGGCTCCACTACCAAGGACGGCCATGCGGCGTGTCCGGCGATCAGCAGTAGCCCGCCCGGCGCCACCGCTTCGGCCGCTCGGCGCAGGATGTGCATCCGTTCACCGTCTCGTGCGACAGGCGAGTGCAGGTAGTACGCCGATACCAGATCGAAGTGCCCGGCGGGGAAGCTCTCGGTGAGATCGTGCCGCTGCCAATCGATGTGCTCGGCCACTCCCTGCCGCTGTGCGCGCGCCCGTGCGCGGGTGAGCGCGGTCTCCGACACATCGACCGCCGTGACCCGCCAGCCACGCTCGGCGAGCCAGATCGCGTCGGCACCTTCGGCGCAGCCGAGATCCAAGGCGGAACCCGTTGGAAGTGAGTCGATTTCACGGACAAGCAGCGTATTGGGCTGTCCTGACCAGACCTGTTCGCGCTCTTGGTAGAAGGCTTCCCAGTACTCGCTCGCTCGGCGCGCGGTCGACTCGGTGTGGTGGGTGGCATCCATGTCCCCACGATCCGTCCAGGGCAGGTGATCGGCAAAAATATTGCCGACTCGGCAATATTCTCCGGCCTTTCCGGGCGGATGGGTCAGTAATCGTCGAGTGGGTCGCGCACCGTCATACCCGCGGCGGCGCGTAAGCGCCCGGACATGGTGGTGAGCAAGTCGATGGAGTCATCGGAAAGGCCGATGGCCGTGTGTATCAGCCTGCGTAACTGTGGACTGGCGAACATGCCCGCCACGGTGGCGTCGTGCTCGGTGTGTGCGGTGCCGAGCTGTTGGTGGAGATCCACGGCGAAATACTCACAATCGGTTATCGGGCCCCCGGGAACCGCGGTGGATGCGTCGGCTCCAGTTCAGCGATGTGCGGGCGCACGAACGGAATTCTTCTGGCGCGCAGCGTACATCGTGCCCGCTTCGTTGCGGAATCGGATCGACACACCTCGTGGGTTGCCCGTTGCCACGGTCGGGGACGGCCCCGCGGTACGGACGCGCACGATTATCACACTGTCGGTACGAATTTCGTCGTAACGACGCGGCCCGTGCCGCGCGGGAGGCGCTGTCCTATGGCGCGGAGTTCGCTTCCCGTTGGTGGGAGGTTCGACTGTGGTGTCGGCCAGGAGGCGCGCCGGTGAGAGGCGGTAGATCCGCGAAGTCACTGCTCGCGCATGGCACACTGACTGGCTGCCGAGGCAGGTACCGACTGGAGAGAGGCCCGAGATGGGAGATCTCGACGACAGGGTAGCGGTGATCACCGGTGGGGCCCGTGGGCAGGGCCGCGCGCACGCGCTGGCGCTCGCCCGCGCGGGAGCGGATATCGTGGTGTGCGATACCGCGCAGCCGGTGTCGGGCCTTCCCTATGCGCTGAGCACTCCCGAGGATCTCGGTGAAACGGCCGGACTGGTCGAGCGGATCGGTCGGCGATGCGTTGCCGTACCGGCCGATGTGCGCAGCCTGGAGCAGATGCGGTCGGTTGCCGAGCGGGCGATCGACGAATTCGGTCGTATCGACATTCTGATCGCCAACGCGGGTATCGCCTCGCAGTCGACCATCGCCGAGATGGACGAGCAGATGTGGCGGGACATGATCGACACCAACTTGACCGGCGTGTTCCACAGCTTCCGCGCAGTCCTCCCACACATGATCGAGCGTCGCTGGGGTCGGATAATCGCTATCTCGTCCTGCTTGGCCAGGATGGGCCTAGCCAACGTGGGACACTACGCCGCGAGTAAATGGGGCGTACTCGGCCTGGTGAAATCGCTGTCATTGGAGGTGGCCGAGTACGGCATCACGGTCAATGCGCTGCTGCCTGCGGGGGTGGACACCGATATGACCCAGAACCCAGCCACCTGGCGTCTCATGATGCCGGACCAGGAGAATCCGACCAAGGAGGATTGGATGGCGTTTATCGCATCCGGTCCGCCGAACGGGGATCTGATCCAACCCGCCGAGGTGGCCGAGGCGATGTTGCTGCTGGTCGGTGCGCACGGCAGGCACTTCAACGGGGAAGCCGTGACGATCTCGGCCGGGCTCAGCGCGAATATGTCCTGAACCGTTCTGGGGACGGCCGAACCGTGGTCCGCGACAGCGCCCTGCCGAGATCGCCGAGCAGGTGCCGCGTCAGCGCCGCCGCGCTTCGATCTTGTCGCGCGCGGTGCGCATGGTGTACGCGCGGCGTTCCCGTGCGGCTTCGGCGATTTCGGGTCCACGCTGTTTGGCGAGCTCGGCCAGCTCTGTGCTGCGCTCCCTGGCCTGTTCGGCCAGCTCTGTGCCGCGTTCCCTGGCCTGTTCGGCCCATTCCGCGCTCCGCTGTTTGGCCAGTTCAGCGAGTTTGCCGCTGCGTTCCTTAGCGACCTCCGTCAACTCGGAGCCGTAGACCAGCGCCGTCTCGGCCAAATCGCTGCCGCGCTCTTTGGCGGTTTCCGCCCATTCCGGTCCGTATTGTTGCGCCGTTTCGGCGAGCTCCGCGCTCTTGCTTGCCGCCGCCGCGCCGATCTCTCGTGCGCGCTCAGCCGCGTCGTTCGCATGCTTACGCAATGCGTCGCCGGTCGCACCGTTTCCGGTCGTGCTGAACGGCAGTGCCGCCGACACCGCGGCGGCCGTATCCTGCGCGGCCCGGCGGCTACGCCAAGCCAGTGAGGGTTTGCCCTCGGTATCGGCCGCGGCGATCAACAGCCCACCGAGCAGCCCGAGGTCTTTCAACAACGCGGTCCGTTTCGCCGACTTCCTAGCCGGGTCTTGTTCGTTCCAGAAATCCTGCTCGGTGACGGTCGCGGGGACCACGGTCGCCGCGAGTACCACAGCCGCCATCCGTGGGGCCCGGCCCAGCGCCAAGAACAGTCCGCCACCCACCTGGGCGGCCGCGTTGAGCCGCACCGCGGCAGCCGGATCGGCAGGCAATCTCTCGGCGATACCACTGGGAAGCCCGCGCTGCCCCCGCTGCAGAAGCTCGGTCGCGGTCTTGACCCGCTCGTCCGGACGTCGCAGTGTATCGATTCCATCGACGACGAACGCAGCAGCAAGCAGCGGCCGGGCGAGTCGGCGCAACAACATGACGAAACCCCTTCTCTCTAGATCGGTACCGATCGGATGCCCGCGATCTTCGGGATCAAACACGCCCGCTGGACCTGGGGCGCTGTCGCTTTCCGCCGTTCAGCCGTCGTCGTGTGCACGCGGGTGTGTCGCGCTGTGTTTACGATGGCGCTCGGCGTTGTGTGTATGCGAGTGCTCAGCACTGTGTTCAGGGGAGTGCTCGGCACTGTGTTCAGGGGAGTGCTCAGCACTGTGTGCACGCGGGTGCGCGGCACCGGTTGCGGCAAGGAAACCGGTGATTATCGCGGTAACCCGTTCCGGGTCCTCCACCATCGGGAGGTGGCCGCAATCGGCTAGCTCCACCGCCGTATGCGGACGTAGTCCGCGGTTGAGCCGCTTGCCCGCCGCTGCCGAAAGGACACGGTTCTGCTTGCCCCAGATGGTGCAGATCGGTGGGAAATCACCGGGCGGAGTGAATTCGTCCACAATGCGATAGGCGGGGAAATCCTGGACCAGACCGTGCAGTGCGGTCAGCCTGCCCCGATCGGACCAGTGTGCCCGCACGTGCGGCGAGTGCTGCAGCCCGCGCCCGCGGCCACGCGCGCCGAGCTGGTTGGCGAGGATCAGTGAGACGATCCATCCGGGCACGCTGATCCGGTCGGCCAGCCCGGCCAGCGGCAGGTGCGCGTCTGCCCATGCCAAGCCCGCCGATCGCCCTGAGCTGACGGTGTCCCAGGTCAGCGGGTTGATCAGGACGAGAGCACGCACTTCGTCGCGATGGTCCATCGTGTAGCGCAGTGCGGTGGCGCTGCCGAGGCAGTTGCCGATCAGCGTCACATCGGTGAGCCGATAGGTGGCCAGGAATGCCGCGAGCATATCCGCGTAGTCCACGAGCCGATAACCGGCGGCGGGCTGATCGGACTGTCCGTATCCGGGGAGATCGAGGGTGAAGACCTCATGATCCCGGCACAGTGCGGTGACCTGGGCGTCCCAGATCCGGCGTTGCGCACCGGCGTTGTGCAGACACACCACCGCGGTTCCACCGCCCGTGCGCTCGAAGACTACAGCCCTGCCTCGGTACTCGAAAACGTCCACGCCGACTCCTTACGAGTGCACCTGGCGAACGAATCGCTGCTGTCTCGCAATTTTACGTGGTGGCCTCGGGTTCGAAGGGGACTTCGCCGGTGTTGGGGGTGGTCTGCGGGGCGGGTACTACACCGTGAGGCCGGTGCGTACCACCTTGCCGGTCGCATTGCGGGGCAGCGCGGTGGTGGTGAGCCGCAACCGCACTGGCACCTTGTAGTAGGCGAGTCGTTCCGCGACGAACGCGCGCAGCTCTTCTTCGGTTGTCGCGGTACTGCTTTCGACCACGACTACGGCGGCGACCTGTTGTCCGAGGTCGGGGTCGGGTATGCCGATGACCGCGCATTCGCGTACCAAGGGATGCTCCTCCAGGCACTGCTCGATCTCGACGGGATAGACGTTTTCCCCGCCCCGCAGGATGAGATCCGAACGCCGAGCCGATATCCGCAGCCTGCCGTCTTCCATAACGCCGATATCGCCGGTGCGCAGCCAGCGGTCCGCGGTGATCGCCGCGTCGGTCGCCGCGGGATCCTGCCAATAACCGAGCATCACATACGGGCTGCGCAGGCAGATCTCCCCTTCGACACCATCAGGCACGGTATTGCCCGCGCTGTCGCGGATCTGCACCGCGACTCCGACGACCGGGCGGCCGACGGTATCCGGGAACGCGGCGAGCTCGACCGGACTGGCCAGAGTCGCCGCGGTGCTGCACTCGGTGAGCCCGTAACTGGTCACCAGGGCGGTACGCGCGGCGGGGAGCTGTTCACGCAGCTTCTGTTGCAGCGCGGCCGAGGACGGTGCCGAGTTGAGAGAGAACGCGGTCAGTGAGCTCAGGTCGTAACCGGACAGGTCGAGGTCGAGCATTCTGGTAGCCATGGTCGGTACGGCGCCCCAGTTGGTGATTCGTTCCCGCTCGATCAGCCGCAGTACCCGGCCGGGATCGAAAGACCCTTGATAGATGACCGCCGCATCCCCGGTGACCAGCCGGGGCACTATCAGGTTGTGCAGGCTGGCAATGTGGAACAGCGGTGAGGTGAGCAGGTAGCGTCGGCCGCTCGGCGGTTCGGTGGCTCCGGTCGCCATGGCGGCCAGCGCATCGTTGAGCATGTGGTATCCGATGACCGCCACCAGATTCCGGTGTGAGTGCACCACACCTTTGGGACGCCCGCTGGTGCCGCTGGTGTAGAGGATCACCGCGGGGTCGTCCTCGTCCGTTTCGGTACGCGGCAAGGTGGCGGTCCGGAAATCGGCCAGGAGCGCGGGGATATCGCGCTCCATAGTGAGTACCGGGATCCGGATATCCAGCTCTGCTGCCAGCGCGGCGCGTTTCGCGTCGGCGACGAGCACCGTTGGCTCGGTATGTGCTACGCCGTAGGCGATCTCGCGGGGCGTCCACCACGCGTTGTAGCCCACCGCGATCGCGCCGAGCGCCTGCGCCGCCCAGAAGGTGATTACCCATTCGGGTGTATTCGCCGCGAGGATGGCCACCCGGTCGCCCTTGCCGACGCCGTATCGCTCCCGCAACGCTGTGGCCAATGCCGCGACGGCGGCGGCATGTTCGGTGAAGGAGATCTTGCGCTCCGCGGTGATCAGATAATCCCGTGCGCCGTGTTCGACCGAGTCGGCGAGCACATCGCCGAGTGAGAGTTGCCGTTGCCGCAGTACCGGCATCGGGGCGCCGAGCACGTCTTCGACCACCATCTCGAATCGGCCGCCTGGACCGGTGAGCTGGTCCATCGCCTGTGTCAGGAAGGTCTGTGGATCGAATGGCGTGGTCATCTCGGGTACTTCCTCATCACTATCACTGTGGCGGACGGTTCGACGGAGTTCGGTTGCGGGATGGAGTCGATCGGGATCATCCGTGGACCGCTGCGAACGTCGCGCGCAGGTAAGCATCGGCTCGGACCGAGCCGATCAGGCCGGGGCCATGCGGTTCATGGTAGAGCCAGAGGTGAGCTGATGATCCAGGTTGTCGATCACGATCGCATCGTCGTACTCGGCCCACCGGCGCACTCGGCTGCTCGGTGGCACTAGGGCGATCCAGGGCTGTGCGTTGACCAGCTTGTTCGCTGGAGGCGATGGTGGATGCAGTGGCAGGCGGGCGCCGATCCGGCGTGCGCGGAGTTACCCGTGTACCGGTGCATCCCTACGGTGCCTCGAATGGTTGTCGGTGCCATGGGGCATCATCTGTGCACGCAGCCAACCACGAATATCGCTCGGAGTTACCCATGCCGTCGCCACGAACTACCCCGCAACCTTTGTCGAACAGTGAGATCGAGCAGATCGCCACGGACATCGCCGGTGGTCGTCCGCCTATGGTGTGGTTCACCGCGGCCGCGGTGGGGGTGCCGGAGGGGCGCTCGGGCAAGGTGATCGCGCTCGGCGACCCGGCGGACGGAGACTTCCTCCAGGTCAGGCCGACCGGGTCGAAGGATGTACTGTCTTTTTCCCCTACCGAGGTGACATTGACCAAGCCACCGCGCGGGCCGGCCGGCGCCGCTCAGCCGAAGCAGGCCGAGCCGAAACAGGCCGAGCCGAAACAAACAGCGAGGAAGGAACCCACTGTGCCCCAGCCGCCGAGTTCGCAGGCGAGCGCTTCCGCTCCGGCACCGACCCCGAAAACACACGGCAGCACCTCGGGAGCGAAGCAACCCGATGACGCGGCCGAGTCGGTGGCCAAATCTGCCCCGGCGGCGAAGCCGGCCAAGACCATGGGCGCGCGTAAGACCGCCAAATCGCCGGAGGTGGTGGTGACTCTCACCGGCACAGCGGACGGGGACTGGTCGGTCGACGTGATGAGCGGTAAGAAGCGCACAGTGCGCGGTCTTCCGGTGCCCAGTTCGGCGGTAGCGCAAGCGTCCAAGATCCTGCACCCCGAGGTCGCCGAGGTGGTCGACGGGGTCTTGGAGACGCTGCGTGGTGTGCAGGAGGCGAAGGTGCAGCAGTTGCAGGCCGAATTGGAGGAGGCCAAGCGTTTGCTGGAAGAGCTGAGCGACTGAATCACACCGTGGTGCCAGTGGGGCGAGCGGCCGCGTGCCAGGCCCGGTGTTCGGTACCGCCGGCCGCGCGCCGTACATCCTCGTGGAATGAGTAGCCCAGTGCGTACTGTTTCGCGTGGTACATAGCCGCGTCCGCATGCCGGAGCAGATGGTGCACATCGGTCTCCGAGCCGCACGGCCCGATGCCGGCGACGCCGATACTCGCGGTGATCGGGATCTCGCCCGCGCTCAGCCCGAACGGCCGGACGAAGGCGCCGATCAGTCGTTCGGCCAGTACGGCGGCCTCGGGTACGCTGAGCGGTGACAGCACGACGAACTCGTCGCCGCCGTAACGGGATACCACGTCCTCTCCGCGCACTACTCGCCGAATCCGGTCCGCCGCGGTCGCGATCAACTCGTCACCCACCGCGTGTCCGTAGCTGTCGTTGACCCTTTTGAAGCCGTCCAGGTCGATGAACAACAGGCAGATCGGTCGTCCGGGCCACTGTTCCCGCCGCTGCCGCAGTGCGCGTAGTAGAGCCGCGCGGTTGAGCAATCCGGTGAGCGTATCGTGCTCGGCCTGGTATTTCGCGCGTCGCTCGCTGCGGATGCTGCGCACGATAGCGTGCTCGCTACGCACCAGCATGCCGATCAGCAGCAGTGCGAACAGGGAGGAGACCACCACCCGGTCGAGCAGGTCGAGCCTGGACCCGACCACAGGAACCAGCGAGGCTACGATCAGCGCGATCGCGATGAGACTGGCGCGCTGTCTGGAGTGGTGTGGATGGATGCGTCGCGGCGTGCCGAGCGCGGCCATGGTCGGGTGCAGTGCCGCCACCCCTACGGTCGCGAAGGCGAGCAACAGCGGAGCCAGCAGCACTTTGCCGCCGAGAGTGGCAGTACCCGCCGCTGTCAGGCTGTAGCCGAGAGCGCCGAGCAGCACCGAGATCAATCCGGCGTGCAACAGCCACAGCGCGATCTCCGAACGGGTCGAGGTGGTCATCGAATGCGCGACCAGGGTGAGCAGCAGCGCGTCGAGCACCGGATAGGCTGCCGCCAGCAGGACATTGACTCCGGCAGGCGGTGATTGCAGAATCGGCGAGATGAGAAAGGTCCATGCGGCCAAGAGCGCGCCGAGCCCGATCAGGGCGGAGTCGAGCAGCAGCGCGTAGTTGCCGCGTACCTCGCGCGGACGCAGCCAGATCAGCGCGGCCAGGCCGACACCGAAGTAGCCGAGCAGGGTGACCGCGTCATCGAGCGGATGGATCCAATGACCTGGGGTATCCCGGAGCGCGACGCCGATCGTGAATACCACAGCAGAGGCCGAAAGCAGATACCACGGCAGCGGATGGGCGGGCCGATGGGTGTGTAGTCCGATGGCGATCGTCGTGATCGTCGCGCCGATGACGATCACCATGGTTGTGAACGACACCAGCCGCGAGTTGATCATCAGATGTGCGGTGATCGCGACGACGCTCCCCCCCAAGAATGCCGCGTACCAGCGAAATCCGAGCGGCCGCCGCCGGCTGGTCTGTGTCCCGGTACTGGGTGTCATCAGCCCCCCTTGGTCGCTCTGTCCGGTGAATTCGGGCCGCGTCGGAGATCTGTGCATCTGCCACGGCGAATTCGTCATCCGCCTGTTTCTTCGAGCACGGCTCGGATGCCGTCGGCGAATGAGAACCGAGTGTTGTTCTACGAGCAGATGTCCCAGCCGACTGTCATGCGTTCGGCTACCAGAAACTGGACAACTGTTTTGATCATGGCATGGAATATGACTGTCTGTCGCTCACTTGGCGTAACAAAGGCGAAACCAACGCACCGCACCCTGATCGGGTCTGTGAGCGCGTCGAAAGCAATGTTCCCGCCGGGTAGCTCGTACTCTGTTCCGAGTGGACTGTGCTCGGCGAGGAGAATCAGTGAGGTGTGGGTGGGGACCTGGGTAGCGCCGGGGCGAGTCAACATCATCGGTGAGCACACCGATTACACCGGAGGCTATGTCCTGCCGATCGCGGTGCCGCTGGTTATGCGGTGTACCGCGGTGGCGCGCGCCGACGGCCGGGTGCGGGCAGTCTCCCGGCAGCGGCCAGGTGAGCCCGCCCTGGCCGAGGTATCCGGCCTCGTCGCACAGCGGGCGCTGTTGCCGGGCTGGTCCCGCTATCCGCTCGGCGTGGTCGCCGAATTCGTCCGGCGCGGGATACGGATTCCCGGTATCGACCTCGAGCTGGATGGTGAGGTGCCGATCGGCGCCGGGCTGTCCTCCTCGGCGGCACTGTCCTGCGCGGTGGCCGTCGCGCTGCGCGATATGTTCGCCCCCGGCCTGTCCGACCGCGTAGTGATCGATATAGCGCGCGGTGCGGAAAACGACTACGTCGGTGCGCCGACCGGCTTGCTCGACCAATCGGCCGCGATGCTGTGTACGGCCGGGCACGCATTGTTACTCGATATGCGTAGTCTCACCGCCGATGCCACCACGCTGTGCACGGGTGCCTACGAGCAGATTCCGTTCGACCTGAGCCGTTTCGGGCTCGAACTCATGGTCATCGACACCGGTCAGCCACACGAGCTGGTCGATGGCCGATACGCGCGGCGGCGGGAACAATGCGCGGCGGCAGGCAGGGCGCTCGGCGTCGCCACGCTGCGTGATATCGAGTCCGTCGCGGATACCGACCGGATTGCCGAGGGGATATTGCGGCGGCGGGCCAGGCACGTGGTGGCTGAGAACGCCAGAGTGCTCGCGGTCGCCGAGACAATGCGCGCGGGGAACGATCCGCGGGGAATCGGCCCCATCCTGACCGAGGGGCATATTTCGCTGCGGGATGATTTCGAGGTCTCCACTCCTGGACTGGATATCGCGGTCGATGCCGCGCTGGCCGCAGGCGCATACGGTGCGCGAATGGTGGGCGGCGGCTTCGGGGGTAGTGTCATCGCCCTGGTCGACCGGGGGCACGTCGAGTTGGTGACGGAGTCGGTACGCAGGCACTTCACCGGTGCCGCTCTGCCCGATCCACGCACCTTCCTCGTGGTTCCAGCGGCTGGAGCGCACCGGATCGGCTGAACCGTTGTCCGGCTCCGCCGCCGCGGGTCTACTAGGGGCCGTCATGCTGGAAGAAAGCATTGCGCAGCCCCAGCCGGTACTGTCGAGAAGATCGTTTCGGATTCCAGGCAACTGTGTTTCTGGCAATCGTGTGCCACGAAAAGGTAGGCTCCACAGGGGGTTTCATGGAGGTCGACAACAGGCCCGCGCTGCGGCTTGCGGGGTTGTCCAAACGCTTCGACAAGTTCTCGGTAGTCGACAATGTCGATCTCCTCGTGCCCTCCGGCTCATTCTTCGGCCTGGTCGGTCCGAACGGGGCGGGGAAGACCACCACATTGTCCATGGCCTGCGGGCTGTTACGGCCCGATGCCGGTACGGCGTGGATCTTCGGCGACGATGTGTGGGCCGATCCGGTACGCGCGAAGACCATGGTCGGGGTGCTCCCCGACGGGCTCGCCCTGCCCGAGCGGCTGACCGGCAGGGAATTGCTCGGCTATACCGGACTTTTACGTGGTCTGTCTGCGGACACTGTCGCCGAGCGCGCCGAAGAACTGCTCGCAGTGCTCGAATTGACCAGTGCGGAGCGCACGTTGGTGGTCGATTACTCCGCGGGTATGCGTAAGAAGATCGGTTTGGCCACCGCATTGCTGCACGCGCCGAAACTGTTATTGCTCGACGAGCCGTTCGAGGCGGTCGATCCGGTTTCGGCGGGCACTATTCGCGCCATCCTGCAGCGATTCGTCGCCGCAGGCGGTGCGGTGGTGCTCTCCAGCCATGTGATGGCGCTGGTGGAGAGCATGTGCGATCGGGTCGCCGTGCTCACCGGCGGGCGGGTGGTCGCCGCGGGCACGCTCGACGAGGTGCGCGGCGATGCCTCACTGGAGGAAGCTTTCGTCCGGTTGGTCGGTGGCCGGGTCGGCGGCGCGGAGGGCCTGTCGTGGTTGGCGTCCTGATCCGGATGCGGTTGTTGTCGACCCGGCGTGCGCTGACGACTGGGTGGCAGGGCGTGCTTTTCGCCCTCGGCTTGTCGATCGGGATGATCGCCGCCGTGATCACCGCGGCGATCATCGGATTCGCGGTGCGCGATGGCGATGTGTCCGGTGCTGTCACGGTGGCCGCCACATTGTTCGGGATATGGACCCTCGGCTGGCTGTGCGGTCCGGTGCTGATGGGTGGCGGTGACGAGACCGTGCAACCGGAGCAGTTGCGGTTGTTGCCTTTGCCGAATCGGCAGTTGGCGGCGGGTCTGTTGGCCGCGGCACTTGCCGGGCCGGTATCGCTGGTGAATCTGGTGGCCTTCGGTGGGCTGATCGTGCTGGCGGTCCAATTGAGCTGGACGGCGACAGTGGTGGCGGTGGCCGGTGTAGTGCTGCAGCTGATTTTCGTGGTGCTGCTGTCCCGGGTGATACTGGCCTGGGCCGGGGTCGCGTTGCGCTCCAGACGAGGTAAGGATCTGGGTGTGGTGCTGGCCGGTGTGGTCGGGCTGGCGTATTACCCGATGAGTCTGCTGATTTCCCGGCTGGAATCCGTGCGTGCGGCGCCGCATGAGGTGACTACGGCGTTGCGCTCGGTCCCATCGGGATGGGCGCCCGCGGCGGTCGAGTCCGTACAGCGCGGGGATCGGTTGGGCGCGCTACTGCCGCTGGCCGGGCTGGCAGTGTTGTCTTTGGTGCTGTGGCAGGCGTGGTCGGTGCTGCTCGACCGTCGGCTGACCGTTCCGCCACACCCCGCGGTCACCACAGGCTCGGGTGTGCTGTTGCGCCGGGTACGTCCGAACGGGCCGGTCACCGCGGTGGTGCTCAAGGAACTGCGTACCTGGTGGCGGGACAGCCGTCGCCGCGCGACGCTGCTACCAGTGCTCATCACCGGATTCCTGCTGCCGGTATTCTTCTCGGTCCAGGGCAGCGGTACCGGTGGCGTGGCATTCGCCGGTATTACGGCTGCCTGGTTTTCCGGGCTGGCCGCGACGAACCTCTACGGCTTCGACGGCACTGCTGTCTGGCAGACGCTCGTCACCCCTGGCGCGGCTCGCGTCGATATCCGTGGACGGCTGGTAGCAGTGCTGTTGGTGATCGGGATTCCGACAACCCTGGCCACTCTCGTGCTGCCAGGAGCCCTCGGCCGTTGGGAGCTCTATCCCTGGGTGTTGTCTCTGCTGCCAGCGGTGCTCGGTATCGCCGCGGGCGCCGGAGTATTTCTCTCCGTCGCGGCCCCCTATGCCGTGCCGCCTCGAACCGGCAACCCCTTCGCGGTATCGGGTAATCCGGGCTGTGCGAAGGGATTGGCGCAGACGGCGGTCAGCATAGGCCAATTGGCCGCCTTGCTGCCGGTGCTCGCGATCCTCGGCCTCGCCGACCACTTCCAGCTCACCGCGCTGGCTTGGGTGGCTGTTGGCGCCGGTATCGCCGTCGGTGGTTCCGGTGCGGTGCTCGGCGCCAGAGCCGCCGAGCGTCTACTCCAGAAGCGAGGCCCCGAACTCCTGGCGGCTGTCCGCTACCAGTGACCAGCCCGGATACCGGGTCCACGCCGAATTCGGTTCCAGATGAGTTCAACGGCAGCAGTTCGGATCCAGCACAGTGCACAGTGCGGCCAATGCGTCACGACGGGCTCGATGGAAGGTGTTCATGCCCCGACGCTCGGACTCGACCAAGCCTGCCTTGCGTAGCTGGCCGAGGTGATGGCTGACCGTCGATTCCGACAATCCGACAGCCATGGCGAGATCGCCGCTGTTCTTCTGCCCATCCGGGCTGGTCAGCAGCAGAGACAGCAGCTGGACCCGCGCTGGATCGGCAATCGCTTTCAAACGCAGCGCCACCTCCAGCGCGGAGTTCTGGTCCACCGGCCCCGCCGCGACCGGCGGGCAGCAGAGGGGTGCGGACATATCGATGACGGGTAACGCCTTGGGCATGAGATCAACAATACCGGGGGTATTGACATATGTCGAAGAGGTGACCACACTCGACGGTGCTAGTTCTTCGATATAAGTCACACAAGTGGAGGTTGTAGTCATGTCCCGGATCCAGCTCGCCCTCAATGTCGACGACATCGAGCAGGCCGTACGGTTCTACTCGACGTTATTTCGTGCCGAGCCCGCCAAGCGCAAGCCCGGTTATGCGAACTTCGCGATTGCCGAGCCACCGTTGAAGCTGGTGCTGATCGAGAATCCCGGCCAGGGTGGCAGCGTGAACCATCTCGGTATCGAGGTCGAGACCTCGGAGCAGGTCCACGCCGAGATCGCACGCTTATCGGAGGCAGGGCTGTTCACCGAAGAGCAGATCGCGACCACCTGTTGCTTCGCCACACAGGACAAGGTCTGGGTCACCGCGCCGGGTCAGGAGCGCTGGGAGGTGTATACCGTCCTCGCCGATAGCGAAACCTTCGGTACCGCGCCGGCGGACACTGCCGAGCCATGCTGCGGCACCGCGGATGAGGCCGCTGCCGAGGGCGCTTGCTGCGGCAGCGCCGCGAAACAGGACGCGGTTGGCTCCGGCGCCGCTTGCTGCGGCTGACCGTGCTCGGGTGCTGCGGTCACGTGGTCGGCTAGGAGACCGTAGCTCGTCGCGGCCAGGCGATTCAGCAGGGGTACGCACAGTGCGGGACGAGGCGGCGAAGCGGTCCACGCCAGGTGGTGAAATCACGACACCGACAGCGTGGACCGCTCACCGAATTCGGCCGTAGTGGCCGGAGCCTGCTCGCCTGGCGCGTGTGTTACGGGACTCTCGCGCCGGGCGAAGCCGTGCTCATGCGGCGGATCGTGCCCGTCCGACGAGACCGATCAGGACATCGATCACGAGGAAGCCGAGCAGGCTCACCCCGACCAGCGGGACGAACCAGCCGATCACCAAGGCCGCGAGCAGCAGTGGTACGAGCAGCCACGGCGCGGTCTTACGCCATGCGCCGCGTCGTGGCGCCCGGCCGAAGGTGAACTGTCCCGCGTCACGAGCTGGTCGTCTACGCCACCACAGCAGATAGCCGCGCACGATGACGGTTATCAGTCCGATCATCGCCGCGAGCAGCAACAATTGGTTGAGCAGCCCGAACAGCAGACCCATATGGAACTGGATGCCCCAGTTGGTGAATTTGGCCATCAGCGGCCATTCGGCATAGGGCAGCCGGTCGATGACCGTACCGGTCGCACCGTCGACGGCGATCGCGTCGACGGTGTAGGTGCCGGGTATCCGGCGCTCTTTCACCACGAATGCTTTCTCCGGCGTGGCCGGAATGGTGATCTCCGCAGCCCGGGTGATGCCTTCGGCCTTGGCGGTCGCGTACACCAGGTCCAGCTGTGCGATCCGGTCGGCCACCGCGGTGGGCGCAGGTACCGTGGCGCCTGCGTCGTGCGAGCCGGAACCGTGATCGTGCTCGGGTGCGGTGGCTCCGGCCGCACTGGCTCCTGGCAGCGCGGCGCTGACTGCGGGAGTGGTCCAGCTGAGTTGTTTGCGGAGCTCGGCGATATTCTCGCCGGCGTAGGTCGACCAGGTCATACCGGTCACCGATAGCACCAGGGCCAACGGGAGCACCCATATGCCGACCGCGCCGTGCCAATTCATGGTGCGCCCACGTTTGGCGAGCGAACGATCGGCCGCGAACAGCCAAGCCCAGCTGTTGCGTGTGCGGCGGCTACGTACCCGGCGCACCCAGATGACCAGGCCGGCCAGGGCGATGATCCACAGCCATGATGCGGCGAGCTCGCTGTAGATCCGTCCTGGCTCGCCCAGATGCAGATCGCGGTGCAATCCGTCGATCCAGGTGCGCAGCGGCAGTGCTCTCGAACTGCCGTATACGACGGAATCGCCTACCGGCTCCGCGGTGTACGGGTTGACGAACACCGCGCGCTGTTCGAACTCGTCCAGCCCGGGGTCGCTGAACAATACGCGGGTGGTGTCCTTCGGGCCTGCCGCAGGGTCGACCGCGGCCACCTGCAGATCCGGCTGAGTGCTTACCGCGGCGCCGACCTGCTCTGCCAGCGATTTCGGTGTTCCGCTCGGACTGACCGTCAGCAGATCTCGGGACATGATCGACTCGACGGTCGGCGCGATCGCGTAGAGCGCGCCGGTGACGGCGGCGATGAGCAGGAACGGGCCGACGAAGACGCCCGCGTAGAAATGCAACCGCATGGCCAGTGCGGACAGGTTGTTCCGTGGCCTCGGCCGGTGTTCGGTGGCGGATTCCGCCATTGCCGCGGGTGCGGTAGGCGCGTCGGGGGCTGGTGTCGTTGTTTCTGATGTACTCACTGGTTGTTTCGTTTCTGACGCGGGGACCCCGGAGGGTACGAGCCGTCGTCCGGATAGCTGGTCGGCGCGGGGCGCCGTGGCGGTGGGGTAGCGCGCGGTCGGTAGCCGACCGGCGTGCGCATCGTGGATACCTGGCCATGCCGGATGCGCCCGCCGGGGAAAGGTGGGCACAGTCATTTCGCGCAGCCGGGAACTCACCACACAGATGTGTGTGGCGGGCATGCGCATTCGGCGGGCCGGAATGGCCCGTATGTCTAGGGATTATGTGGCACCGTTGTGCTCCACGATGAGAGGTGGTGGCGCCGAGCGGTACGCGCGGGACATCTGCCAGGGCAGTGCGGGCGGGAAAGCTCAGCAGGCGACCGGCACTGGCGGTGCGCGCGTGCGGAGTGATTCGGTGGCCAGTACCCGGAGAATGGCGCGGTCGCGATAGGTGGTACGCAGGGGTACGTGGTGTGCGGCGACGGGTGGGGTGTGGCGTGCCGGAAGTACCCGGGCCAGCACCGCGGTCCCGATTCGATAGGCGTTCTCCGCGCCGCGGATCGCGATGGCGGCCACGATGGTGGCGAACAGGTGCGCGATGAGCATGGTCGGCGACAGCTGGAGATCACCGTGGTGCAGGTGTCCCGAGCTGAATCCCATGGCGAGATGGCCGAGCAGCTGTCCGGCCAGGAGCACAGCGATCAGTCCGCCGGAGCTACGCCGTTCGGCGCCCCGGCCCGCCACTATGACACCGGTCACAATGGAGGCGGTGGCGAGTAGTGACAGTGCGGTGGTGTCCGGCAGCTTTCCGCCGGTCGTCCAGCCGTGTGCCGCAACGGAAACGGCAGCCGAGATCGCACCGGCCGAACCGCCGCGCAGCCGCGCGGCAGCGCCGCGGCACGGCGCGGCAGACCGGTCGAACTCGAGAATCATCCGCTGATAATAGCTGACGAACTACAAGTGAATTTACGTATCGTACGCCGGATGCCGCGAGAGGTATCGGCTCCAGGTGAAACGATTCGGCGGTGCGGGCAGACGCCTGCCGCGCTGCCGGCACCGCCGTGGACGTGCGGCTCAGCCCGCCTCGACCTCCATCTCGATCAGCGCCTTGCGCAGCAGTTTTCCGGTGGCATTGCGCGGCAGCTCATCGAGGAAGACCACCTCGCGTGGAACCTTGTAGCGAGCCAGGTTGGCCTTGACATAATCTTTGATCTCCTGCGGATCCCGCGCGCAGTCCGGGCTGGGGACGACGAAGGCCCGTAAACGTTTGCCGAACTCGCGGTCCTCGACGCCGACCACTGCGGCTTCGAAGATATCCTCGCGGCCCGCGAGGAGGTTCTCCACTTCGAGCGGGAAGACGTTCTCGCCGCCGGAGACGATCATGTCGTCGTCGCGGCCATCGATGTAGAGCAGGCCGTCGGCATCGAAATGACCGACGTCACCGCTGGACATCATGCCGTTCACCATCTCCTTGGTGCGGCCGTCGGTGTAGCCGGTGAAGGCGAAGCCGTTGTCTACGAAGATGGTTCCCGTGACATCCGGTTGAGTGATGGGTTTGCGGTTCTCGTCGAGCAGTGCGATGCGGATGCCGACCGGTGCCCGGCCCGCGGTGGTCGGTGCCGTGCGCAGATCGCCGGGAGTGGCGACCGTCATCACCGCGCATTCGGTGGAGCCGTACAGGTTGTACAGGCTGTCGTTGAAGTAGTCCAGTGTCCGAGTCACCACATCCGGGGGGATGGCCGATCCTGCCGCGAAGACCACCTTGATATTGCTGACGTCGTATTCGGCCAGCACATCATCGCCGAGATCGAGGATGCGCTGCAGCATGGTCGGCACAACGACCAGCGAATCGGCCTGGTACTCGGCGATATTGGCCAAGGTCTGCTTCGGATCGAAGCGGCGCTGTTGGAAGATCACCCGGTTACCCAGTGCGAGACCGAGTGTGAACTGGGACAGACCGGTGCCGTGGAAGACCGGTGCCGCCATGATCATGGTGCCATCGCAGGGCAGCGGTATCCGGTCGACGAATTGCGCCGAGGCGAAAGGGTTCACCCGATCGCGCGGTGCGCCTTTCGGAGTGCCGGTGGTACCGCTGGTCAGGATGATCACACCGCCGGGTTTGGCCGGCGCGGGTAATGGTGCGGTGGTGTGCTTCTCGCACAGTGTGTCTACGGTCGGGGTCGCGGCATCGACGGCGTCCTTCGCGTCGACCCAGGTGAAAATACGCGGGATCTCGGCGGGGATCGCGCTCATCAGGTCGATGAACTCGCTGTCGTGCAATACGGCTTTGACCTGTTCCCGTTCGGCCACGTCGGCGAACTGTGGTTTGGCGAAGCCGGTGTTCATCAGCACTGCGCGCACCCCGAGCTTGCCCGTGGCCAGCAAACTCAGCACCATGCCTCGGTGGTCACGTGCCAGAATCGCCACCGTATCGCCGGGTTCGATGCCCGTGCTCTGCAGTCCGCGCGCCAAGGCGTTGGACTGCTCGTCGAGCCGGCGGAAGGTCAGCGCACCACGTTCATCGATGATCGCCGTGGCGTTCGCTCTGGTCTGCGCGGCATGCATGACGACACCGGCGAACGGGCCGAACTTCAGCACGTTGAACGCCGACCGCGCCATATGGTCGGGACGCAGCGGGTTGAACAACTTCCGCTTGAACATCACATTCACGCCGAGCGCCAAATCGCCCGCTTTGCGGGCGGTTTCGCCCAGCACGGGGAAGGGGAGAGACATCGAAGACAACCTTCCGGCGGCACCACTGGGTAGCCCCCCGAGTGGTGTGGACCGCAGTGACAGGGGTTAGTGCTGGTGCTGACAGTAGCAAGCGAACAGCACCGAATGTGGTATCTATCTCAGGAATTCGGACTCGCGGGGAACGATCGGGTGCTCGGCTCGGATCAGGCCTGGTTCCCGTACTCCACCAGTACCCGGCGCAGCAGCTTGCCGGTCGGGTTGCGGGGCAGATCGTCGAGGAAGATCACCTCACGCGGTACCTTGTAGCGCGCCAGATTGCTTTTGACATACGCCTTGATCTCCGCTTCGTCCGGCGTGCAGCCCTGCTCCGGGACGACGAAGGCGCGCAGGCGTTTTCCGAACTCGGGGTCGTCGACACCGACTACGGCGGCATCGAAGATATCGGGCCGCTCCAGCAGCAGGTGCTCCACCTCCTGCGGGAAGACGTTCTCTCCGCCGGAGATGATCATGTCGTCGTCGCGACCGTCGACCATGAGCAAGCCGTGCTCGTCGAAGTGACCGACATCACCGCTGGACATGTAGCCGTCGATGATTTGTTTGTTCCTGCCGTCGGTGTAGCCCTCGAAAGGAGAGCCGCTGCGAACGAAGATGCGCGCGGTGGTGTTGCTCGCGGTGACCTGCTGATCGTTGTCATCGTAGAGCCGGATCTCGCAGGTGACCGGCGCCAGGCCCGCGGTACCCGGCGCCAGGGCGAGATCGCGTGGATTGGCGACGCTCGCCACGGCGCATTCGGTGGAGCCGTAGAGGTTGTAGAGCACGGGCCCGAATACCTCGGTGGCCCTGATCGTGAGTTCGGGTGACAGGGCCGAGCCGGCGAGCAGGATCACCTTCAGCGAGGACGTGTCGTATTTTGCCCGGATCGCCGGGTCCAGTTCGATCATCCGGTGCAGCATGGTCGGCACTGCCACCAGCATTTCCGCCTTGTGGTCGGAGATCATCCGCAGCGTCGCCTCGGCGTCGAAACGACGGCGCACCACCACCTTGTTGCCCAAGGCCGTGCCGACCGCCCACGCCGCGAACCCCGTGCTGTGGAAGATGGGTGACACGATCACCTGCGCACCACCCCGTGGGAATGGGATGCGATCGATCAATTGTGCCGTGGCGAACGGGGAGACCTTGCTGCGTGGAGCGCCTTTCGGTAAGCCAGTGGTGCCGCTGGTCAGAATGATGAAGCCGCCCGCGGTGCTCGGTGTCGGCAGCGGGTCGGTGGAGCCGGCCGTGACCAAGTCGTCGAGCGTCTTCTCGCCATCTGGCACTTCGGTGCCCTCGTCTACCCAGGTCAGGTAGCGCGGCAGTTCGGGGGGCAGGGCGTCGAGCAGGCCGAGGAACTCACTGTCGTGCAGCACTACCTTGACTTGTTCGCGTCGGCATACCTCGGCGAACTGCGGTTTGGCGAACCCGGTGTTCATCAGCACCAGTCGTGCCCCGAGCTTGCCCGCGGCGGCCATGGTCAGGATCAGGCCACGGTGGTCGCGTGCCAGCACGGCGATCACCGTGCCCTCGGTGATACCGGCCGCACGCAGTCCCTGCGCGATCGCGGTCGACTGATCGTCCAGTTCGCGATAGGTCAGCGTGCCCGCCTCGTCCGTGAGTGCGGGCGCATCCGGCGTCATTCGCGTGGAGTGCCGGAGTATCGATGCCTGCGGGCCGAGGATCTTCGATTCCTTGATCGTCCGCAGGGTCTCCCTAGGACTCCGGACATCGATGATGCGATGGTCGGACAGCACGCGTAGCGCCTGCACAGCCTCTAGTGCGTGGGCCATCTTCATGTCGAACACCTCCACAAACCCGCACGCCCGTACTTGCTCCCAGCAAACCAGGATGGCGTGTCAGTAGTCACCGTAGCAGGGTGAAGTGTGTCAGATCACAGTAAAATCGGGCAAATGCAACTCGTCGTGTCGAATGGACCGCGCGTCCACGTACCGCGAGGCTTATCGCCACGCCGGATCGGACGAAAGAGCCGACCTGGCTACCGGAGCCCGCGGGCATTGCCGCGGGCTCCGGCTCGACAGCCGGCCAGACTATTTCAGCTCGGTGCTGGTCTTGCCGAGGACCCGGCGCGCAACGATGAGCTGCTGGATCTGCTGGGTGCCTTCGAAAATGTCCAGGATCTTGGCATCGCGGCCCCACTTCTCCAGCAGCGTGCGCTGTGAGTAGCCGATGGCACCGGCCAGTTCGACCGCTTTCAGAGTGACATCGGTGCCGGTGCGGCCCGCCTTCGCCTTGGACATGGATGCTTCGAGCGAGTTGGGCTTTTTGTTGTCTGCCATCCAGGCCGCACGCAGGGCGAGCAGATAGGCGGCCTCGTAATCGGCTTCCATCCGCAGGAATTCGGCAGCGGCGGCATGTTGGTTGTTCGCCGGAGTGTCGTAGGAGATCTCGACTCCCGCGGCGGTCAGGATCGAGCGCAGTTCCTCCAGTGCGGCGCGGGCGACTCCGATCGCCATCGCGGCGACGAGCGGACGGGTGTTGTCGAAGGTCTGCATGACCCCCGCGAAACCCTTCTCCACGTTGACTTCCGGATTACCGAGGATATTGTCCTTCGGAATCCGGCAGTCCTGCAGCAAGAGCACAGCAGTGTCGGAAGCTTTGATACCGAGTTTGTGCTCGAGCCGGGCCACCGAAAGACCAGGGGCGTCGCGTGGCACCACGAACGATTTGATCGCCGCCCGGCCGAGGCTCTTGTCGAGTGTCGCCCACACCACGATGTGGGTCGAGCGCTGGCCGGCGGTCACGAAGATCTTCTCACCGTTGAGCACCCACTCGTCGCCGTCGAGCACGGCGGTGGTGGACACGGCAGCGGAGTCGGAACCGAAGGACGGCTCGGTGATCGCCATCGAGGCCCAGACCTTACCGAAGCGTTTCAGCTGATCGTCGGTGGCCACGGCGGCGATGGCGGCATTGCCCAAGCCCTGGTAGGGAATCGACAACATCAAGCCGACGTCACCCCAGGAGGTCTCCAGCGCATTCAACAACGCGGACATGTTTCCACCGTTGGTGTTTCCGAGCAGCTCAGTGGCGTGGGGATCGGTTTCGGTTTCCTCGGCCCTGCCGCCGGAGGCGCCGCCGATCTTCTGGGTGCCGGAGTCGGCCAAGCCCTCGATCATGGCGGCCATGGCGTCCAGTTCGACGGGGTAGGCGTGTTCGGCGAGATCGTATTTGCGCGAAATCGGGCGGAAGATCTCCTTGGCGACCTGATAGGCCTGATTCGAGCTGACCCGCAGCTTCTTGGGGAGTTCGAGATTGATCATGGTGAAGTCTCCTGAAAACGACAGCGGCAGGTCAGATGAGCACGATGCCTTCGGCGATGCCGATGGCCCGCAGATCGCGATACCAGCGCTCGACCGGGTGCTCCTTGGTGAAGCCGTGACCACCGAGCAGCTGGACGCCGTCGAGGCCGATCCGCATACCCTTATCGGTGGCGAGTTTCCTGGCCAGCGCTGCCTCCCGGCCGAACGAGAGGCCCTGCTCCGCGCGGGAGGCGCCGCGCAGGGTCACCAACCGTAGTCCGTCGAGCTCGATCGCGATATCAGCGACCATGAACGCCACCGCTTGGCGGTGTGAAATCGGTTCGCCGAACGCTTCCCGTTCGTTCACATAGGGAATCACGTAGTCCAGCACCGCTCGGCCGGTGCCGGTGGCGAGCGCGGCCCAGCCGAGCCGAGCCAAGCGTACGGCGTCGGCGTAGTCCTCGGCGCGGGTACTCGCGTCGCCGTCGCCGAGGATGGCATCGGTGCCGACCATAACGTCATCCAAGATCAACCGGCCGAGACCAGCGGCACGCAGCCCCATACTCGGGTCGGCTTCCACGATCAGGCCTGGCGCGTCCGATTCGATGATGAACAGCGCGGGACGGCCGTCCAGTTCCGCGGCGACCAAGAACAGTTCGGCGTCGGCCGCGGCGGGTACCAGGCTCTTCACCCCGGAGATGCGATAGCCGCTCGGCGAGCGCCGCGCTTTCGTCTGCAGCGCGAAGGGATCGAACAGTGCGCGTGGCTCACTGATCACCACCGAGGCTTGCGGCACGTTCTCACCGGCGAAAGAGGGCAGGTAGGTCTTCTGCTGTGCGTCGTTTCCCCATTGCGCCAGCGCGACCGCGACGCCGCTCGGCGCGAGGATGGGCAGGGCCAAGCCCATATCGCCGTGCGCCAGTGCCTCGGCGACCAGTGCGTTGGTGACCGCACCGCGCTCCGAGGCCGCGCCATCGAGTTCTTCGGGAACATTGATCACCGTGATGCCGAGTTCGGCGGCCCGCTCGAGCAGGTCGAGCGGCGCCTTGGCGGCGCTATCCGCTTCGGGAGCGGCCGGGCGCAGGATCTCGCCGGCGAACTCTCGTACCGTCTCGACGATCATCTGCTGTTCGTCGGTCGGTGTCAGGTCGAAGAAGTCCTTGGTCTTCGCGTCGGTGGCCGCCAGCCGCTGCGGGGTGCCGGTGCCTGCGACCTTGGCGAAGGCGCGGGTCGCGGCGCCGAGTGTGCGGAAGCCGGTCTTGGCGCCTTCGTAGGTGACGCGCTCGATCGGCTTGCGCAGGTTGTACTTCTCGGCGAGGTCGGACCCGGTGAAGGTGGTCATGACCCGCATCGCCGCACCCATCCAGTCTCGTTTGGGCTGGTGCAGCCCGACTGCGGACGTATCTGGACGTCGCTTCGTTGCGCTGTCTCGAGTACTCATCATCACCTGTATTTCTCGGGTGTTATTGGTGCGATCTATCCGGACCTATCTTACTCCAGAGTAAGAAGAGCGTCGAGATGCAGAAACTGCGAGGTATGCGGGCTACGGCCGACCACGCGACGAGTTCTCGATCGAGCTCACGAGGGAATTCGAGCCCGATCGACCGAAGTCTGTGTTCCCGCTGTACGCAGTGTGAGCCCGTGGGTGGCCGGACACAGGCATGACGGCCCGCTCGGCATCGGCCGCAGGCGTCTCAGCGGCGCTCACCGGACGTTTCGGCGCGCCTGTGGCTTTCAGCGCGTATGGAATGGGTCCGGCCATAGGCGATCAGGCGCCGCCGGATCCCGGCTCGGCAGCGTCGGCGGCCCATTACTCGAGGCGGTTATCACTCGAGACTCGAGGAAAACGATCACTCGCGGACGTAGTATCGCAGCGTTCCATAGGCGGTGAGGGCAGCGAATACGATCCCGACCGGGGCGATGACCAGCGCGGTCATCACAATGTCGTCGGCGGTGATATGTGGGAAGACCTTGCTGGCGAACAGGTCGCCGAGGGCACGATCGATGATCAGCGGTCTGGCAGCGAGCAGGCCGAGTGCCGCGAGTACCGAACCGGCCAATGCCGCGACCATCGCCTCCAGCAGAAACGGCAACTGGGTGTACCAGCGGGTAGCCCCGACCAATCGCATGATGCCGACTTCGGTACGCCGGGTGAACGCCGCGATCTGCACCATGTTCGCGATCAAGAGCAAGGCGGCCAGTGCCTGCAGCACCGCTAGGCCGAACGCCGCATTACGCAGCCCGTCGAACAGGCTGACAAGCCGGTCCACGATGTCCTTGTCATTGCGCACCATGCCGACGCCGGGCCGGTCGTGGAAGTCCGCGTAGATCGTCGGATACAGCTGCGCGTCTTCCATCTTCACCCGCAGTGAGGCGGGCAGTGGCGTCTCGCTCACATATTTCGCCAGCTCGGGCTGGTCTTTGAAGGTTTTCTCCTTGGCTTCCCTGACCGCTTCCTCCCGATTGAGGAATTGCACCGACTCCACGCCCGCGGTCGCCTTCAGATCCGCCATGAGCGATCGACACGGCTCCTGCGAGCAATCCGGGTCGTCGGCCGAGATATCTTCGGTCAGATACAGCCGGACTTCGAGCCGGTCGAGGAAGTATTGCTCGGTTTTGTCCGCGATCCGCACGGCGAGCAGGCCGCCACCGAGCATGGTGAGGGAGACCGCGGTGGTCAGGATCATCGCGATGGTCATCGTGACATTGCGGCGCAGCCCCGCGAAGACCTCACCGAAGAGAAAGCTCGCGCGCATTACCGGCCGACCCCGTAGACGCCGGTCGCCTCATCACGGACCAGACGCCCGTGATCGAGCTCGACTACCCGCTTGCGCATCGCGTCGACAATGTGGTTGTCGTGGGTGGCCATCACCACTGTCGTACCGATCCGATTGATCCGCTCCAGCAGCAGCATGATGTCGGCGCTGGTGTCGGGATCGAGGTTGCCGGTCGGTTCGTCGGCCAGCAACACCAGTGGCCGGTTCACCGAGGCCCTGGCGATTGCCACCCGCTGCTGTTCACCGCCGGACAGCTCGGTCGGCAGCCGATCGGCCTTCCCGCCGAGGCCGACCATATCGAGTACTTCGGGGACGGTGCGGTCGATGAACTGGCGCCGTTTGCCGATCACTTCCAGTGCGAACGCGACGTTCTGGTAGACCGTTTTCTGCTGCAGCAACCGAAAATCCTGGAAGACGCATCCGAGGCGCTGGCGCAGCTGGGGCACTTTGCGGCTGGGTAGCCGGTCGACCTGGAAGTCGGCAACGGTGATCTCACCCGCGGTGGGCGACTCCTCCCGCAGCAGTAACCGCATGAAGGTCGACTTCCCCGAGCCGGAGGGTCCGATGACGAAGACGAACTCGCCCTTGCCGACGTCGACCGTGATGTTGTCCAACGCGGGTCGCGTCGAGGTCTTGTACGACTTGGTCACGTTCCGCATGGTGATCACGAGGAGCCAGTGTAGTCAGTAATCACATACATTCAGGGTTGTCAACCATGGCAGACGACCGGGCGGCACTCCGCTCCAGCCCAGTTCACTGGCCGGGTGGTCCGGTAACCGCCGCCGCGGGGAATTTGTCGACCAGGGTGGCGGGACCCTGTGGCGTTGCCTCTGGTTTGACGAATACGTACAGCACGAATGTGGCGATCCAGGTTGTCATCAGGATCGCGGTGGATCTACGTGGCCGCACTGATCCCCTCTCGGCGCAATGCTGCGGCCACTCGCACCCGAAGTTCGCGTCCGACGTCGAACTGTTTACCCGGTAGCGTGCGAGCGACCATTCGGATGTTCATCTGATCGACAGTGAGGTCTTCCACACCCATGACGGTGGGCTCGTCGAGTAGTAGCGGTTCGAGGCGAGCGTCTCGGTACGCCTCGCGACCCACCTCGTGCAGGATTTCGTTGACCCTGTTGATGTCGGCGCTGGCGGCTACCGGGACATCGATCGCGGCGCGCGCCCAATCCTTCGACAGATTAGTGACCTTGACGATCTGCCCGTTGGGCACGGTGATCACCTCACCGTCCGCGTTGCGTAAGGTGGTGATCCGCAGCGTAACATCCTCGACTGTTCCCTCGGCCTGCCCAGCGGCCCCGGCCACCGAGATCTGGACCACATCGCCGAAACCGTACTGCCGTTCGGTGATCAGGAAGAACCCGGCGAGAATGTCCTGCACGATACGCTGCGCGCCGAAGCCGAGGGCGGCGCCGAGTACCGCGGCAGGCGCGATCAACCCGGTCACGGCGAAGCCGAGCCGCCGCAATACCTCCATGGTGATCAGCACGTAGACGATGGTCAGCACCACCCAGGTGATAACCTGGGCCAGCGCATGGCGGTGCTT
The DNA here is from genome assembly GCF_047200775.1 of Nocardia spongicola. Classification (NCBI taxonomy): domain Bacteria; kingdom Bacillati; phylum Actinomycetota; class Actinomycetes; order Mycobacteriales; family Nocardiaceae; genus Nocardia; species Nocardia spongicola. Next base: position 419,615 of record NZ_JBJZOO010000003.1, read on the forward strand.
GGCCGCCTCGGTACGTACCAGCGCGTCGCTGCTGTGGAAGCCGGCATCGATCTTGCTGGTGACCCGGTCCCTTATGAAGGTGGCGAACCGGCTGAACAGTATCGCGCCGAGGATGAGCAGCACGATCTCCAGGCCGGAACCGCGTAACCAGGTGCTGAAACCGGTGGAGGCGATCGCCTGGACTTCCACGACCTCCATCTAGTGGACCCGTTCCCGCATCCGCCGCCTCATGAGCTCTGCGCCATTCTCCAGCGGATACCGGATTCGATGAACCCGTCGATCTCACCGTCCAGCACCACCGACGGATTGTTGACCTCATGGTTCGTCCGCAAGTCCTTGACCATCTGATATGGGTGCAGCACATAGGAGCGCATCTGATTGCCCCAGGACGCGCCCTCGTTGGTCTTCAGCGCATCCATCTCGGCACGTTCCTGCTGCCGCTTGCGTTCCAAGAGCTTGGCCTGCAGCACGCGCATGGCCGAGATCTTGTTCTGTAGCTGGGACTTCTCGTTCTGGCAGGTCACAACGATGCCGGTCGGCAGGTGGGTGATCCGTACCGCGGAGTCGGTGGTGTTGACGCTCTGACCACCAGGCCCCGAGGATCGGTACACGTCGACCCGGATCTCGGTCTCAGGGATCTCGATATGGTCGGTGGTCTCCACCACGGGGAGCACTTCGACCTCGGCGAAGGAGGTCTGGCGGCGGCCCTGGTTGTCGAACGGGCTGATCCGCACCAGACGGTGCGTGCCCATCTCCACCGACAGCGTGCCGTAGGCGTAGGGCGCCTTCACCGCGAAGGTGGCGCTCTTGATCCCGGCCTCTTCGGCGTAGGAGGTGTCGTAGATCTCCACCGGATACTTGTGCCGTTCGGCCCAGCGGACATACATGCGCATCAACATCTGTGCCCAGTCGGCGGCGTCGACGCCACCCGCGCCGGAGCGGATGTTCACCAGCGCATCGCGTTTGTCGTACTCACCCGACAGCAGCGTGCGGACCTCCATCGCCTCCACATCACCGTGCAGCGCGGCGCGCTCGGCATCGGCCTCGGCGAGCGCGGTGGTCCTGGCCTCGCCTTCTTCGTCCTCGGCCAGTTCGTAGAGCACCGGCAGATCATCGAGCCGTTGCCGCAGCTCCTCGACTCGGCGCAGCTCACCCTGGGCATGGGAGAGCTCGCTGGTGACCCGCTGAGCGTGGTCCTGGTCGTTCCACAGCTCGGGGTCGGCGGCCTGGTGCTCGAGCTCGTCGATACGACGGCGTAGCTCGTCGATGTCGAGCACCGATTCGACCGTCTTGAGGGTGGCGTCGAGTTCGGCGAGATCAGCGGAAACGTCGGGATGCACGATCGTCAAGCCTAGCTGGCCCTCGGTGGCTGTAGCACATGAGTGCGTGTGGGGTGATCGAGCACGCAGCGGATCGGGGGAGTGGCGGCGCGGACAGTCCGCCCGAGGCCAGGCGGTCTGCTGCCGATACGAGCTGCGGTTCGCCATCGGTCCGGCCCCATACCGGTCCGGCTCCGTGGCAGGGACGACCGGGCCGATAGGGTGCGGGACGTGGCTGCGCACTCCTCGTACTCGTCGGATCTCGACCTCGCCCTGCGGCTGGCCGATACGGCCGACGGCATTACCAGGGCGCGCTTCGGTGCGCTGGACCTGAAGGTGGACGATAAACCGGATCTGACGCCGGTATCGGACGCGGATCTGGCGGTAGAGCAGGAGATCCGGCGGGTGTTGGCGGAGGCAAGGCCGGAGGATTCGGTGCTGGGTGAGGAATTCGGCGGCGCCGCCGAATTCCGTGGCAGGCAGTGGGTGGTCGACCCGATCGACGGCACCAAGAACTTCGTGCGCGGGGTACCGATCTGGGCGACGCTGATCGCGTTGCTGGAGGACGGGCAGCCGGTCGTCGGCGTGGTGAGCGCGCCCGCGCTGGTCCGGCGCTGGTGGGCCGCGCTAGGGGCGGGCGCGTGGTCGAGCTTCGATGCGCAGGTGGCCGAGCGGATCGCGGTCTCCGCCGTCGGCGAGCTGGATTCGGCCAGCCTGGCGTTCTCCAGTCTGTCCGGCTGGCGCGAGCGTGGTCTGCGCGAGAACTTCCTCGCGCTGACCGATGAGGTGTGGCGGGTGCGTGGCTACGGCGATTTCCTCAGCTACTGCTTGCTCGCCGAAGGTGCTGTCGATATCGCCACCGAACCGGAGGTATCGCTGTGGGACCTGGCCGCCCTTGACATCCTCGTACGCGAAGCGGGCGGCCGTTTCTCCTCGCTGGCCGGTGCGCCGGGTCCGCACGGCGGCGACGCCATCGCCAGCAACGGCCTGCTCCACGATCAGGTCCTGCACCGCCTGCGTGGCTGACCGATAGCGCGGCGTCGCCGATTCATCACGCCACACGAGCCATTCACCTCGCGCCACCTCGTCGGCGACGAGCGCTGCCGGATATTCTCCTGGTAGCCACTGCTGGATGCCGTTGTCGACCATCCATCCGGCCAGTCGATCCCTCAGCCGCGATATCCTCGGCATCCATCGCGGTAGCCGCCGCCATAGGCGCCGATTCGAGCACGTCGATCACGAATTCCCTTTCTGCGAGTGCGTGCGCCCAGCTACCCGGCGACATCCGAAACGCTGCAGGTGTCCGAAGTTACCCGGTCGGTTGTACCGGGAGCGCGCATTCGGCTATCCACAGTGGGGAAAGCGTGCGGTCGAGCAGGGGGAACGCCGAACCGCGCCGGTACAGGCGAGTCCGAGCGCCTCTAGGATGGGCCGGGTGACTCCCCCTGATGATCTCGCCGGGGTAGCGATCGGCGATACCTCCGATGCCGATGCTGGATTCCTTGCCGCGCAAGAGGTTCTACGTCGAGTCTTCGGTTACGACAGTTTCCGTGGCGAACAGCACGCGATCGTGGACCATGTGATCGCAGGTGGCGACGCGCTGGTGCTCATGCCGACCGGCGGCGGCAAATCGTTGTGCTATCAGATACCTGCCCTGGTGCGCCCCGGCGTCGGCGTGGTGGTCTCGCCGCTGATCGCGCTGATGCAGGACCAGGTGGACGCGCTCAGTGCCCTCGGCGTGCGTGCGGGCTTCCTCAACTCCACGCAGTACCCGGATGAGCGGCGCATGGTGGAGGCGCAGTTCGTCGCAGGCGAGCTCGATCTGCTGTACCTGGCGCCGGAGCGGTTGAGCCTGGAGTCGACCGCGCGGCTACTGGATCGGGGCAAGGTCGCGCTGTTCGCCATCGACGAGGCGCACTGCGTCTCCCAGTGGGGACATGACTTCCGGCCCGACTACCTGGGCCTTTCAGTGCTGCACGAGCGGTGGCCTGATGTACCGCGTATCGCGTTGACCGCGACCGCGACCGCGAAGACGCGTGACGAGATCATCCAGCGCCTCGACCTCGATTCGGCCCGCCGTTTCGTGTCCAGCTTCGATCGGCCCAATATCCAGTACCGGATCGAGCCGAAGAACCGCCCCGAGCGCCAGCTGCTGGAATTCATCCGCACCGAGCATCCTGGCGATGCGGGCATCGTCTACTGCCTTTCGCGCAACTCGGTGGAGAAGACCGCCGCCTTCCTCACCGAGAACGGCATCACTGCCGTGCCCTATCACGCGGGCCTGGACAATCGCACCCGCGCGGCGAACCAAGCGCGGTTTCTCCGGGAAGACGGGCTGATCGTGGTGGCGACCATCGCCTTCGGCATGGGCATCGATAAGCCGGACGTGCGCTTCGTCGCCCATCTCGACCTGCCCAAATCGGTGGAGGGGTACTACCAGGAGACCGGCAGGGCCGGTCGGGACGGCCTGCCTTCCACCGCGTGGATGGTCTACGGCCTGAGCGACGTGGTCCAGCAGCGCAAGCTGATCGACGCCTCCGACGGCGATTTCGCCCACCGCCGCCAGCTCCAACTGCATTTGGACGCGATGCTCGCGCTGTGTGAGACGGTGAGCTGCCGCCGCACCCAGCTACTCGCCTATTTCGGTGAGCCGGGCTCGGCATGCGGGAACTGCGACACCTGCCTGTCGCCGCCACAGTCCTGGGACGGCACTGTGGCCGCGCAGAAGGTGCTGTCGGCGATACTTCGGCTGGAGCGTGAACGCGGCCAGAGTTTCGGCGCGGGTCATATCGTGGACATCCTGCTCGGTAAGAAGAACCAGAAGGTCCTGCAGTACGACCACCACGAGCTGACGGTATTCGGCGTCGGCACCGATCTACGCGATACGGAATGGCGCGGTGTGGTGCGGCAATTACTTGCCCACGGCCTGCTGGCGGTACGCGGCGACTACGGTGTGCTGACGCTCACCGAGGCCAGTAACGAGGTGTTGTTCGGCGGACGGCAGGTGATGTTGCGCCGGGAACCGGAACGGGCGGCCAAGCCTGCCCGCGCGGCGAAGGCCGCCAAGTCCGCCGCAGCCAAGTCCGCGGCCACCGAGCTGGCCGCCGCCGATCTGCCGCTGTTCGAGAAGCTGCGCGCGTGGCGCGCGGCCACCGCGAAGGAGCAGGGCGTTCCCGCCTACGTCGTTTTCCACGACGCCACCTTGCGCGAGATCGCGGCACGTAAACCCACCAGCCTCGCCCAGCTCGGCGAGGTCAGCGGCATCGGTGAGAACAAACTCGCGAAATACGGAGAACACGTAATCGGAGTACTCGCCGAAGCTTGATCATCTACCGTGTCACACGACAGATGAGAAGGGTCGCCCGGCGGGCCGTGTACGACTGCGGAGAATATGGTGAGTGACAACTACACAGTGGGGCGCCGGGAGTTCTTGGCCGGTGCTGCCACACTCGCGGCAGGCGCGACTCTGCTCGGCCGCACGCCCGCGCAAGCGGTACCGGTGGCGGAGGGGGTCACCAAGTTTCCCCTCCCGGATGACCGCCGACTGCGAGTTCTGGTAACCGGCGATGCGGGCACCGGAACCAGGACCCAATGGGCGGTCGCCGACGCGATGCGCACGCTGCACGGCCGCGAACCGTTCTCGCTGGCGCTCGGCCTCGGCGACAATCTCTACGATCACGGCCCAGAGAACGTCGACGACCCGCAGTTCGCCGAGAAATTCGAGCAGCCCAACGCGGGGTTGGATTTCCCGTGGCTGATGGTGCTCGGCAACCACGACAACAGCTCGGTTCTTCCCGGCGATGGCGGCTGTCTGCGGCGGGGCAACACCGAAGTGGAGTACCACGCCGACTCACAGCGTTGGTGGATGCCGAGCCGCTACTACTCGGTGCGGATTCCGGAGCACAACCCGGTGGTCGAGTTCTTCGTGCTCGATCTCAACCCGTTGGCCGCCTATCTACCGCCGGTCTTCTTGCCCTATTGGGCAGTCGACGGTCCGTTCATGAACGAGCAACGCGCTTGGTTGGATCGCGCTCTCGCCGAGTCGACCGCGACCTGGAAAATCGCCTGTACCCATCATCCGTATCTGAGCAACGGCCCGCACGGTAACGCGGGCTCCTACGATGGCTTGCCGCTCGAATGGGCCAATGGTGTACACGTCAAGCGCTTCATGGAAGACCATGTAGTCGGTAGATGCCAGTTCATTCTGTCCGGGCACGACCACACGCTGCAGGTGCTGGAGCCGAGCGCGGCTTCGGTGGGTACCAGGCAGATCGTCTGCGGCGCCGCCGCGAAGACGGTCGGGGCCAAGCCTCAGGGCAGCGGATCGAGCAGCGGGTCCAGTGGATCGAGCAGCGGGTCAGGTACCAGGACAGACAATGCCGCACTGTACGAGAACTACCACGAACTCGGGTTCATGGTGCTCGAACTCACCTCCGACCGGGCCGATGTGGGCGTCCATACCGTGGATCCGGCGACCGGCGCGTCCGTCGAGGCATTCCAGCGCAGGCTCGCCTGATTTTCGTCCGGGTACGGTACGCGCCGAACCAGGGCATACTGTCGTCGCGGCGGCTAACGTGCTGGCTATGGCACCGGACGAGGGTTCGAGCGATGAAGGTGACGATCTTTCGGAGAACGAGACGGGCGGCGACGCTCCGGATGCCCCGACACAGGTCCGAGGCAGGCCGGATCCGGTAGTGGAGAGCATGTGGTTGCGTCGTCGCCGACCGAGTAGGCGCGGGGTGCCGCGGGTGTCGACCATAGTGCTGTTGGTCGCGTTCTGTGCCGTGCTCGCGCTCTACATCGTGTTGCAGTAAGAGCGATCCGTGCCGATGAACTCGGCCCGGTCATCCCGCGTTCCCGCGCGTCGGCATCGGGCTCCCCATGGCCGCACCGGGCCGAAGAACACATCGAGCGATCCGTGGGGGCCCGATCCTGCCGCTTGGGGATCGGATTCAGGCATCCGATCGCATATATCCGCAGTTCCGGGGTAGCCGAATGGCGTAAGGGTAACTGGGGGTGAGTGCGAGGAGTCGAAGGATGAGCACCACCGTTGTGATCGTGATCGTGATCGTCGCCGTTGTTGCGCTTGTGGTCGGCGCATGGGTAGTGATGCGCCGACGGCGCGAGCATCAGCGGGCCGAAGCCGAGGGTATCCGTGACCGCGCGGCGGAGCGGGAATTCGAGGTCGGTCGGCAGGAAGCGCAGGCGAAGGAGGCTGCTGCCAGGAGCAGGGCGGCAAAGGCGGAAAGTGAGATCAAAGCGGCCCAGGCCGAGCAGCTCGCCGAGCAGGCGCAGCTGCGTCGCAGTGAGGCAGCGGATTCGCGAAGTGAACTGGATATGGAGTGGGAGCGCGCGGACAAGGTTGATCCGGATTCCGAGCAGGGGAAGCAAGGTGAGAAGCGGGAGGGAGCTGATCCCGGACAGCCGTCACGTAACCCTTGATCCAGCGAGCCGAGTCCGGAAAACCGGTCGGGAATGTCAGGGTTTTTCGGCAGACTGTCCGATATGACCGGCTCTGACCTGAAATCGGATCTGCACCGCTATCTGCGCTATGCCCGCGAAGCCATGCTGTGGAAGCTCGACGGCCTGTCCGAGTACGACGTTCGCCGACCCTTGACTCCCACAGGGACGAATCTGCTCGGCCTGGTCAAACACCTGGGCTTCATCGAGTTCGGCTACTTCGGTGATACTTTCGGCCGCCCATACGATGAACCTATCGCCGAACAGGATTTCGCTGCCGATCCCACTGCCGATATGTGGGCCACCGCCGAAGAGTCGCGTGCGGACATTATCGGGTTTTATCGTCGGGCTTGGGCACATGCCGATGCCACGATCGACAGTCTCGATCTCACCGCCGAAGGTTCGGTTCCGTTGTGGTCGGAAGATCAGCGAATCGTCACCCTGCACCGGATTCTGGTACACGTGGTCGCCGAAACCAACCGACATGCCGGACACGCCGATATCATCCGCGAGCTCGTCGACGGCGCCACCGGCCTGTTGGCCGATAACGACAATATGTCCACCAGCGACCCGAAGTGGTGGCAGCGCCATAGGGCCGAGCTGGAGGACGCCGCGAAGCGGACCGCCGGACTCGGCTGACCGATGGGTCCAGGCAGTGTGCTGACCGGATACTTCCCCCGGCATCGCGCTACTCGGCCTCGCGCTCGGGTGCACCGAGGGAAAGGTAATGCGTTTGCGTTCCTGCCACCTGAGGGCGGACGATTTACCAGCTCGTATCCGAACGGCAGGCCGACCGCCATCACGACGGAAGATCCCTCCTCGTCTCGTTGTCGTTCGGTGCCGAGGTCGATCCTGAGCGCATCCGTAAGCTGGTTGGGCACTCCAGCACGGCGGTGGCGCTGACCATCGGTACCCACACCTGTGGCCGTCCGGTGCGGAAGACTCTTACGGCATTGATACGACGGGTCGGGCCTGCTGAAACGGACCAACGCGGGACCGAGGTGCGGATGTCGGTGAAGAAAGAACTGCCCAGCTGGGCATACGGGACGATAGAGGAGACATGAAAGAGAAGGGCCGCAAGGTCATCGCGACCAACCGCCGGGCGCGGCACAACTACACGATCCTGGACACCTACGAGGCCGGGATCGCGCTGGTCGGCACCGAGGTGAAGAGCCTGCGGGAAGGTAAGGCCTCGCTCGTTGACGCGTTCGCGACGGTCGACAACGGCGAGGTGTGGCTACGCGGGCTGCACATCCCCGAGTTCAGTCACGGCACCTGGACCAACCACTCGCCGCGCCGGGTGCGCAAGCTGCTATTGCATAAGCGCGAGATCGAGCGGCTGGTCGGAAAGTCCCGCGAGGGCAATCAGACGCTTGTACCGCTGTCGATGTACTTCTCCGACGGCAAAGTGAAGGTCGAGCTGGCTCTCGCCAAGGGCAAGCAGGACTACGACAAGCGTCAGGACCTGGCCCGGCGCACTGCCGAGCGCGAGGTCACCAGGGAGCTGGGACGGCGGGTCAAAGGCATGCGGTGATCGCCGCCCGAAATAACGGGATGATCCGTGTGCTGGACGGTGTTAACATGAACAGCCCGGCAAAGCGCCGGGACGCACGGGGCTGAACGGTTTCGACTGCGTACGTAGATTCAGGGGAAGCGTGTCGGTGCAGGCAAGAGACCACCGTAAGCGTCGTTGCAACCAATTAAGCGCCGATTCTCATCAGCGCGAGTACGCTCTCGCTGCCTGATCAGCAGAGCGACTCTGTCGGCCCGGAGCATGCCCTCGGCTCCGGTGCCGGCATCAGCTAGAGGGCTCACCGTCCTACTCGGTCGCGGAGTAGGACGGAACATCGAACAGCGACTGGGATCGTCATCCGGGCTTGTTCGCGGGACCCGGAGATCCGAGTAGAGACACAGCGGACTGCACACGGAGAAGCCCTGGAAACACGGCGGAGGACCCGGGTTCGATTCCCGGCAGCTCCACCGAGGCGGTCTTATTCGAACCGAGGTCCGAAAGGACCTCGGGGACGGGTAGGACCGCCTTTCTCGTTCTTGTGGCGCCCTTATCCGAATTGCTTTGCCGGAGGTCGAGATATGTGGGAGAGGGCCAGGTTCAGGCGGCGTCGGTGTGGTGGTCGGTGAAGGTGACTCGGGTGTCCTCGGCGTCGATGGCGATGTTGAGGGTGGCGTCCAAGGCATCGGCGAGTTTGGTGAGCAAGGGGAGGGTTGGCACGGTGTCGGCGCCTTCGATGCGCGAGATTTTGGCTTGGGTCAGGCCGGCGCGTGCGGCGAGGTCGGCCTGAGTGAGTCCGAGTTCAGTTCGGCGGTCGTAGACGGCTTTGGCCAGTGCCATGGAGAGCCGGATTTCGCGTCGGGCCTCGGTGACGTCGTCGGGTTCGGTGTAGCCCTCGGCGAGCTTGCGTTCCCGGAGGGTCTTCCAGCGTGTGTGGTTCATCGGTCCAGTTCTCCCTTCTCGATTGTGCGGATGAATTCTTGATGAGCGGGCTCGTGTTGGGTCCGGCAGGTCTGTTGGGCGAGTTTTGCACGCTTGACCTCGACATCTTCCCTCATGCGGGTCTTGCGGAATACCGTAAGCAGGATCACTCGCCGTTCAGGTGCAATCCAGTAAGTAATGCGGATGGCGGCACCGTCCAGCGTCGGGCGTAGCTCGCGGACCCCGTCGCCGAGATATCGGGCGTATGGTTCGCCCAGCGACTCTGCTTGTTCGGCGAGCAGGCCGACATATTCGTCGATTTTGAGGAAGTGCTTGGCTGGTAGCGCCTCCAGCCAGTCCCGCACTTCGGGCTCGATTTCGATGGTGAACAGTTCACCCACGGTATCAAGAATATATGTCGTCAACGACATATAGCAAGAAGTCTGCTGAGTTGGCGCTCGGTGTTAGTGATCAACGCCTGATCATAGTTGCGGGAATTCCTGACTCAGCGGTATTGCCTACCCCGTTTCCACAGTTCGGTGAAGTTTCCTAACAGATCGGTCCGAGTGGGTTGCGTCCAAGGCGGCGGCGAGTTTGGTGAGCAGGGGAGGGCTGGCGCGGTGTCGGAGCCGTCGATGCACGAGATTTCGGCTCGGGTGCGGCCGGTGCGTTCGGCGAGATCGGCTTGGGTGAGTCCGGGATCGGTTCGGCGGTCGAAGGCAGCTCGGGTCAGTGCCATGGAGGGCCGGATTTCATCGGGGCCTCATCGAAAGGTATGTGACACAGCTGGATCGATAGATTTTCGGGGGTGAGCCAGTGCTGCAAGGCATCTCATGAGTGCGCGGTGTGGGGAAGTTCGGGGTCGGGCCCCTGATCGCCTATGCCCAGGCGTGACCGGAGGGAGGGCGGGTGGTCGGATATACCGCTGAGTCCGGGATCTGCTCGGTGATCACGCTGTCCGGTTACGGCAGTGTTCTCGATCGGTGGGCCGATCGCTCGGCGGCTGGGTAGCCGGGGACTCATGCCGGTGCTGTAGTGACAGTCGAATATTTTGCCACGCAACAGTTCCTGGGCGCTGAAGGGTGATCGCACCAGATGCACGCACTGCTGCGCGGGTGCTTCTCGCTGTTGCTGGAGTTGTCTCGATGTTCCGCCATGTCATACGACCGAGCTATCGGCAATTCGGACAATTCAGTCAAATCGGTAGGATTCTGATCGATTGCTAATCGTGGGTAGCATGGGGTGGTAACGTCTGTTGAGCAGGGAAAACGGGTGTTAGCCCCCTAATATCTGGATGGCTGTTATGACGTTCGAAGCCGAGATGCAGTACTACTGCTCCCAGATAGGGAGCAGCGGTCGGTGGGGACGCCGGGGGTCGACATGACGTCGGGCGTCGCGGAAAACGGCATGCGGTCGATTCTGTGGGCCGCCTGCGTACGCGTCGGGATCGATGCCGAGGGTGCCGAGGTCGTAGGACCGCAGACGGCGTACAAGCTGCCCGATGGGGTGGTCGTACGGATCGGTGGCCGAGGGAAGAAGCTGGTGGCCAGTAGAGAGGTGGCCATGGCTCGATGGCTGGACGCATGTGGGGTATCCACGGTACGTCTGGTCCCGGATATTCCGCAGCCGGTGCTGGTCGACGGTCGTGCGGTGACCTTTTGGCAGAATCTGCCCCCGCATCACCCCGGGACACTCACACAGGTTGCCGGGGCGTTGGGGCGGTTACATCGGTTGCCGTTGCCGGAGTTCGAGCTGCGCAGGCTGGCCCCGCTGGCGCGGATGGCGGAGGACATCACCGCCGCGCGGACGATGTCCGAGGACGACCGGCATTGGATGCGTGCGCATTTGGAAGAACTGCGCGGTCGATGGAAGGCCTTGCCGCCGGGCAGGTCATGGTCGGTGATCCATGCCGATGATTGGGATGACGATGTGGTGGTCACCGATGACGATGAGGTGATTCTGACCGGGTTGGGGCGGATGGTGATCGGCCCGCCGGAATGGGATCTGGTGCACGCGGCGATCGAATGTTGGACGATGGCATCGATCAACGCGGCGCAATACGCCGACTTCTGCACTGGGTACGGCTGCGATGTGACGCGCTGGGATGGTTTCTACCTGTTACGTGACATCCAAGAATTTCGTATGGCCCTGCACACGATGCGAGCCGCGGCGGATCATCCCGTCTATCAGCGCCAAGCGGTTCGTCGCCTGGCATATCTACGGGGCGACGGGGGCATGCGGCCATGGCCGGGGTGGGGTGACCTCGATTAACCGGGTCGGTCAGTGCCCGAGTGCTTTTGCCACGATGCCGCCGGTGGTGGCCTTTGTCAGATAGTTGGTCGAGTCATGTGGTGATGAACCGTTGTCGAGGTACTGCTCGGTGATCGGGACGACCGTGGAACCGGGGCAGGGCGAAAAGAGCTCGGCGAGCTCGAGATGAGCCGCCACGATATCGTCCTCGTCTACCAGATTGCGCCAATCCGTCACCGATTTCGGCACAATGGTCGGCTGCGGGCGCAGCCTGTCGTAGATCACCGTGCGCAGCCCCAGCGGCGAGCCCATGGTCAGCAGGGTGACCGGGTGGTCGGTGTGGTGCAGCGCCTCATAGGCGACCACGCTGCCGAGCGAGTGTGCGATGACGAGCCGGGTATCCGGACCGATCTGTTCGAGTACTCGCTGTTGGGCGTACTCCCGGATCTTCTCGTCGGTCAAGTAGCCGACTACCTGAGACAGGGCGCTTACCACGAACTTCTGTGCCAGCCCGAAGCCGAATGGCGCGAACCAGCGTAGTCGCATCAGTGCGTTGATAGCGGGCCGCAGTGTCGCCGTTACGCCTTGCGCGACCGCATCCGGTGGCGGGGGAGTGCCGAGGCGGAAAGCGGTCGCGCGGTCGCGCTTGTCACTCGCGTGTGTCGCGGCCGTCGTCAGCCATTCCGCGGCGAGCTGCTCCATGAGATCGAGTTGTGTATCGTCGAGTTCGGTTCCCGCGCCTTGGGCACCCTCGGCCAGGAATTGATTGCCGTAGAACGCCATACGCGTCGACAGGCTGCCAGGGGCGCCGTCGCGCCACAGTCGATCGGCGAGTTCCTCAGCGCCGTGGTTGCGTACACCGCCGGCGAGAGCGGGCAGCCAGCGGGCCTCCAAAGTATCGGCCGAGCCCTGTTGCTGTGCAATACCGTGGACAAGGACGATCGTTGCCAATCTTCCCACCCCTTTCGAATCTTCGGTCAGCTTAGCTGGATTCAGGGTTCGGCAGGTCGGTGGGGTCGGTCCGTGCTCGCAGTGTGCAGGGTGTGTCACGGCTGATGAACGCGTGGTGCCAACGGATTTCCCACGGTGCTCCCGGCTGTACTCCGGATGCTGCTTGCTCGGTGTTGGTCAGGGTGCGATCCGTACTGCGCGCTGAGCGGCCGCACGTATCAGGCATGGCCTGCTTGTCTGCCGGTTTCCGCTCCGGTGTCTGCGCCGGGCCCGCTGATGCGGCGAGCGCGTTTGCCGCGGGCGATCTCGGTGGTGAGGGCATCCAGTGGCTGAGTGAACGGCGCAAGTGGGTCGGCTATCCGCGACAGCCAGGTCAGGGCTGTGTGCAGACCATCGGTTTCGATGCGGTAGAGCCGTCGCGTGCCATCCGCGCGGACGCGCACCAGCCCGGCGTCTCGCAGTACTTTGAGGTGTTGCGAGACACCGGGCTGGGAGATCGGTGAGCGTTGTCGCACCGCGGAGGTTATCGCGCTGACGGACTGCTCGCCGGTCGCCACCAGTTCGAGGATGTAGCGGCGCACCGGGTCGCCGAGGGCTTCGAAGATCTTCGCTGGGGAGTGCTCCATCAGGACTGTGGATCGTCCTCCGGTGCGATGGTGTAGAAGCCGATGGTCTGTGTCGCGGCCATGTGAGCGGCAGCTGGGTCGTCACCGGCGCCAATGGCTGCCTCGGCCCAGGCGAGGGCGGTTGCCTGGATAAAGGCTCTTCCTTCTGCGGTGGCTGGAAATGTCAGTGTTTCGGCTGGGTCCACTTGGGTTCCGCTCGACAGGTGCAGAGCCAAGCCGAGTAGAGCGAGATCCCATCCCACGCCTACCGCACCAGGTCCGTATTGCGACCACAGCTCGGGATCGACCGGTGCTTCGTGTCTCAGCTCCAGTAGGGTGCCTTCGTCGGTGGCGGTCAACTCGATCGTCAGCCACGACATCTGCGCCCCCCTCTCCCAGGTCATGGCCAGGCGTTGCGGGGCGTCACACTGTTCGATGACTCCGCCGGCGTTGCCCTCGAACTGATAGCGCCCGCCGACCTGTAGCTCACCACTGATCGGCAGGAACCAGCGCGGAATTCGTTCGATATCGGTCAGTGCCTCCCAGAGGTCGGCTCGGTCGGTCGGGTAGTCGCGCTGGGCAATGGCGATCTTGGTCGGGACACCGTTACGGGCCCCGGTGCGGACTTCGCGGATCACCAGTCCAGCGCTGGTGGTGGGGTCGGTCGATAACACATACCCTCCTTTTATAAGTTATAACTTATATTATATTCCGCGTGATCCTGGTGCAAGATCCGACGGAGCCGGGTTGGCGAAGGAGTTCTGGCGCTGAGTGCGAACCGGTTGGCCGGCGGATGTGCCCGCGGATATCGCGGGTGGCCGGAAGCAGCGCATCGCATTCGGTCCCTGATGCTGCGGTATCCAGCGGGTGTGGAGCTATCCGGCGCGCACCGGCGTCATGCGGTCGGTGACCGTGCAGAAGGCTCGACCGGGAAATCGGGAGGCGATGGTCGACGGCGCGGCCGAATCGGCTCGTCCCGGTTCATCGTGTATGTGTCAGGAAGGGGTTAGCCGTCCCGCCATTTGATCGAGCAGCCCATGCTCGGCTGGTGCGGTTCTGGGACGGGTCTGCCTGCCAGTACGGCCTCGATGGCGGCGCGTAAGCTGTTTCCGGTCAACGGTTTCCCATTTCCCGGCGTCGATTCGTCGAACGCGCCGCGGTAGGCGAGTTCGAGATTCGCGTCATAGAGGAAGAAATCCGGGGTGCACGCGGCATGGAACGCTCGCCCTGTGCTCTGGGTCTCGTCGATGAGATAAGGGAATGTCCAGCCCGCCCGGATCGCCTGGTCACGTAACCGCAGTGGCGCATCTTCCGGATAGGCGGTCGCGTCGTTGGCGCAGATCGCCACGGTGGCCGGCCCCAGCGAGTCGACCAGTTCGCCGAGAGCCGCCTCGATGTGCTTGACGTAAGGACAGTGATTGCAGGCGAAGACGACAAGCAGCGGGGCGCCTTCGAAGTCGGCGCGGGTGTAGACGCGCTGGTCGAGATCGGGAAGAGCGAAGTCGGGTAGTGCGGTGCCCAGTGGAACCATGAGGGAGGTCTGCGCCATGGTGTGCCTTCCGTCGGGATCGAAGACGACAGCGCGAGCGTACCCCGAATCGTCCGATTCGTCGGAAATCCACCGATAAATCGTCGCTCGGCGTGGCGCCGATTCTACCTGGTCAGATCCGATGGGTCGGTGTTCGCCCCGCATAGCACCACGCATACCCGAGCGCCGGATGCGGGCCGGAATGCTGGTGCGTCCGGCGAGACGGCGGCCAGCGCGGTCGCCGCACCGTACTCGACGGCGATCCGGTGTTCCCGCCACAGTGCGTCGCGGGCTGCGATGATCGCCGCGTCATCGACCAGTACCGAGTCCACGTCGTAGTGCTGCGCGGCGGCCAGCGCCATTGCCGAGGCCCGCCTGGCGCCGAGCGAGTCGGCGGCGATCGAGTCGATATCCACATCGACCACCTGCCCGGCCTCGAGCGCGGCGTGCAACGCGCGGCAACGGGCGGGTTCTACGGCGATGACCCGGATGCCGTAGTGATCGGCGGCGGTAGCGATTCCGGAGAACAACCCACCTCCGCCTACGGCGACCACGACGGCGTCGAGATCGGGGATGCGTTCATGGATCTCGAGCATGAGTGTGCCCGCGCCCGCCGCGATGAGCGGATTGTCGTAGGCATGAGAGAGCAGGGCGCCGGTCGTATCGGCGTATGTACGGCTGGCGGCGAGCGCATCGGCGTACTGCGTACCCACCAGCCGGACATCGGCACCATAAGAAGCCAACTTGTCCACTTTCACCCGCGGTGCGGTGGTCGGCAGGAACACCGTCGCCGCGATCCCCTGGCTGCGGGCCGCCCAGGCACAGGCCAGCCCGGCATTTCCGCCGGAGGCGATCGTCACACCAGCCTGCGGTAGTGTGCCGTTCTCTCGATGAGCGAGCAGGAAGTTCAGCGCCCCACGGGCTTTGAAGCTACCGGTGTGCTGCATGAATTCCAGTGCGAACCACAGCGTGCCCGTGTTATCGGCCGGTGCGACGGTAATCGGCCTTGTCCGGCCGGCTATGCGCTCGGCCGCGGCTTTCACTTCGCTGTGCGTCAGTTCCACAATGCTCCTCCGGACAACGGCTGGCTATGTCAGTATCTACGATCTCCGATAGCCTCGGCGAGGTGGATGTCGTGGCCGCGGGTGGTTACCGTGAGCGAGCGTCGCGGTACCAGGGTGCTGTGTTGTGGACGAAAACCGTCTGTGGCCGCAGTTCAGCGCTACCTGTGCTTCCTGACGGTTGTATGGATCTGATCTGGGCGCCAGGTCGGCTGATCGTCGCAGGACCGGATACGCGGGCGCATTACCCCGTCGTATCGGAAGGCGAGCAGTACACCGGTATCCGTTTCTTTCCAGGGACGGCGCCCGCACTGCTCGGAGTCCCGGCGCACCAGGTGCGGAATCTACGCCTCGATCTCGCCGAGCTGTGGCCCGCAGCGGTGGTCAGGGCGCTGATCGGCCGGCTGGAGGTCGCTGCGGATCGGGCTATGGCCTTGGAAGACATCGTGCTGTGTCGGGCGGCCGATGCCGAACCGGCCGATCCGCTCATGCGGCAGGTGGTTGCCGGATTGGGGGCGGGTCTATCGGTGCCCGCGGTCGCCGCAGCGGCCGGATTGGGTGAGCGAACGCTGCGCAGGCGCTCCATGGCCGCTTTCGGCTACGGTCCCAAGACACTGGCCAGGGTGTTGCGCCTACAGCGTGCTCTGACGGTGGCACGCGGCGGTATGCCGCTCGCCGATACCGCGATCATGGCGGGTTTCGCCGATCAGGCGCACCTGTCCAGGGAGATACGCGCACTGACCGGGATTCCGTTAGGACAGTTGCTCGCCAGGCCCTGATCCCGGTCCGGCTCCGACCCGCATGGTCTCCCTGCGTCCGGAGCCCGAATGACGTTCTCGGGTATGTACATTCGGGCGCAGACGGCCGACGCCCGGACAGGGAGCGCGCTGCGCACCTGTCATGACCGTCGACCGTTGCTCGGGTCACGGTGACACCCGTCTCGACTACGGGGTGGCGGTCGGGAGGGCGGCGTACAGGTCGACGCTATTGCCGTCCGGGTCGTGCACTATTGCGTATCGCTGCCCCCAGAAGGCATCCCATGGCTTTTTCTCGCCGTGGTACCCGGCGGCTACGAGCTCGTCGTATATCGTGTCCACTTCTGTTGGGTCGGCACAACTGAAGGCGATTCCGAGACGCCCTCGACTGGTCGGTGGTGTCCACTCGGAGTGGAAGGACTTGACAAGGGCTTCGGTGTCGAGCGCGAGTCGTAGCCCGTTGGGCAGGGCGGCCTCGACATGTTCCTGCTGATCGGAATCGGCGGGGAAGTCGAGTCCCAGACGCCGGTAGAAGGCCACCGAGGCGGCCATGTCGGTGACGATCATGCCGATGAAGTCGAGTTGTGGGGTCATATCGACAGCGTAGGCAGTGGGTCGGACATGGTCTTGAACAATTCGGACAGGCAGGCAACCGGATCCGGCAGGAGCTCAGCGGGTCGGCGTCGGGACCAGTTCGGCGATCAGGTTCTCCACCAGGATGCGGATGTGGTCCCGGAGGGCGCGCACCACATCGATGGGTTGACCGGTGGGATCGGGCAGCATCCAATCTCGGTAGCTGATACCGGGAAAGAACGGGCAGACATCAGCGCATCCCATGGTGACCACGACATCGGAGATGCCGACCGCGTCCATAGTGAGTGGTTTGGGGCGCAGGCCGGAGAGAGCGATACCGATCTCGGCCATCACCTCGAGTGCCGTCGGGTCGAGTGTCTCCGCGGGTGCGCTGCCCGCGGATCGCACATCGAATCGGTCCCCCGCGAGTGCGGTGAGCAGCCCGGCGGCCATCTGCGAACGGCCTGTGTTGCGCACGCCGACGAATAGCACACTGGGTTTGTGTGGCATGGGAACCCTTTCGCGGAGCGGTGGAGCGTGTGTGCCTGCTGCCGGATCCATCGGCCGGCATATCTCTGTTGTTCGACATAGTGCGGAGACGAAACGCATTCGTAGCGTACGAGATACGTATACCAGTGCGCAGTCGATCATTGTGGTGCAGCCGGGATATGGCAGGTGCCGGCCGTGGCAGGCGGGCTCGGCCCCGCCTTACCGGACTCGTGCGGATCGCGGCACGCTTTCGTCCGGGGACAGTCGTGGTCGCCGTGGCCTCTAGGCTTGATAGTTGTGACCACTCAGTGGCGTAGTCGTACCGGTCGGATCGGGGTCCTCACGGGTGCCGGTATCTCGACCGATTCGGGCATCCCGGATTTTCGTGGCCCGCGTGGGGTATGGACGAAGGACCCGATCGCCGAACTGCTTTCGACCTATCAGAGCTATATGGCCGACGCGGCACTACGGAAGCGGGCCTGGCTGGCTCGGCGGGACAATCCGGCCTGGCAGGCCGCGCCCAATGCCGCGCATATCGCACTCGCGGATCTGGCGCGGGCGGGCCGGGAGGTCACCATCATTACGCAGAACATCGACCGTCTGCATCAACGGGCCGGGTTCGCACCGGAGCGAGTGATCGAGATCCACGGAAATATGTTCGATGTGGTGTGCGTCGGATGCCAGTACCGGGGCACCATGGCCGCTACCTTGGCACGTGTGGCAGCCGGTGAATCCGATCCGCCGTGCCCGGACTGCGGCGGGATCCTCAAGGCCGACACCATCATGTTCGGTCAGCAACTGGACAGCCGGACCGTTTCCGAGGCGACGATCATCGCGGGGACCAGCGATATCTTCCTGGCCATCGGAACCTCGCTGCAGGTCGAGCCTGCCGCGTCGATGTGTTCGATCGCTGTACGCAACGGCGCCGACTTGGTCATCGTCAACGCCGAAGCAACACCCTATGACGCCATGGCTACCGAGATCATCCGTGACCCCATCGGAACCGCCGTGCCCCGTTTGGTCGCGGAGATTCTCGCCGACCGCGGCTGAGCAGGGTTCTGTCGACCGCGGTCGAACTACTCAGGTGGCCCCGGTTCAGCCGATAGGACCGAGCACCCGATCGAGATAGGTGTTGGTGAAGCGACCTTTCGGATCGAAGCGACGGCGCACCTCGGCGAACCGGTCCCATTCGGGATAGCGCTCGCGCAGGGTCGCAGCGGTTTGGAAATGGCGTTTACCCCAGTGCGGGCGTCCCTGATATCGGTCGAAGACCGCTTCGCAGGCACGAAAGTACGGTTCGAAATCCATACCGCGGTATTGGTGCACCGCGATATAGCAGGTGTCGCGGCCGCCCGCCGGGGAGAGGAACGCGTCGTCGGGTGCGACCCACCGGACCTCGATGGGCATCGGCGTATCGAATTTCTTGGTCACCTCTTTGATCTCGCGGATCGCCTCGACGGAGTGCGCACGGGGGATGGCGTACTCCATCTCGGTGAAGCGGATCAACCGTGGTGAGGCGAACACCCGGTAGGACCGATCCACTTGGCGGCGATAGCTACCCGCATGGGATGCGCCGCGTTGGATCGCCGGGATCAGGCGTGGTTGCCGTCGGCCCAGCCTGCACAACGCGTCGAAGGCGTAGTTGGACAGCAGGATATCGGCGAACCAGTCCACTGCTTTACCGCGTGGTTGCTCGAGCAGCGCCACACGGTTGTTGCGTTTGGTCATGGCCAGCGGGCTGTGCGCGAACATATAGAACTCGAAATGCTCGTTGCCGTCGACGAAAGAATCCAGATCGGCGAGTATGTCGTCCACCGGAATCGGACGCTCGATGCCCTCCAGTACGAAGGAGGGCACCATCCGCAGGGTTACGGCAGTGACCACGCCGAGGGCGCCCACGCTGACCCTGGCCGCGCGCCAGCCATCGGGGTCGCTCTGTTCGTTCAGCTCGACCCGGCTGCCATCGGCGAGCATCAGTTCTACCGAATGCATTGCGGCGGAGAGGTTTTGCAGAGTCGAGCCGGTGCCGTGGGTGCCGGTGGCGGTGGCCCCGGCCACGGTCTGCACGTCGATATCACCGAGGTTGGGGAAGGCGAGGCCGTGTTCGTGCATGGAATTGCTCACGGCGTTCAGCGTGATGCCGGCCTCGACCCGGACCGAGCCGGTCTCCCGGTCGATGTCGAGAACGCGGTTCAGCTTCTCCATGTTCAGCAGGGTGCCGTTGGTGAGGACGGTGTCGGTGAACGAATGGCCTGCGCCGGCTACTCGCACGGGGTGCCCGTCGGCCTCGGCGGCGGCGAGTAGATCGGCCACCTCGTCGACGGAATGCGGTGTGGCGAGGGTCGAGGGGGTACAGCGTTGATCGCCCGCCCAGTTCACCCACGAGTTGGTCATGTGACCAACTTTACGGAGTGAGTATGGCCCGCGCTACCTCTAGCGTGGTTCTGCTATTTTTCTGCGGCCAGAGCAGCTGAGGTGTTGTTTGGCTTGTTCGAATTCCTCGTCGCTCAGCGGTGGGACGGCGAGATCCCGGCGGGGTGTGCCGTCCGCGCGTACGCCGTTGAGTGCGATAGCCATGTACCGCTGCCATACCTCGGGATTGACCGGCCTGGCGAATTCGGCGACGCCATCGACCATATGGACGAGTGCGAAGAAATCCGGTGGCTCGATGCCCTCTGCGAGGACGCCCGCGTCGCGTGCCCGCGCGCAGAGGGAGGTCACGGCGGGTTTGATTCGGTCGCGCACGATGGCGAAACGGTCGGTCTCGTCGTCTTCCAGTTCGAGGACTATCTCGCTGAATCCGCGGTTGGTGGCTATATGCCTGCAGGCGTACTCGAACAATTCGACGAGTCCGAACCAGGGGTCGGGGTTGCGGCAGGCGGTATCGGCCGCGTCGGCGAAATCGCTCAGGCTCTGGTCGAAGACCTTGCCGATCAGTTCCTTCTTGTTGGCGAAGCGGCGGTAGACCGTGCCGACGCCGACGCCTGCTCGTTCGGCTACGTCGTCGAGGGTGATCTCGAGTCCGTGGTCGGCGAACAGTTCGCGCGCCGCGGCGATGATCCGCTGCTGATTGCGTGCGGCATCGGCTCGCAGGCGCCGGGGTGGAGAGGCGAGCGTGGCGTGATTCACACCCCCATTCTATCAACCTTCCGGATTAAGTGGAGGAGTGATCTCCGTTATTGTGATAGCTTCTTCAGTCAAGTGGAGATGCTTCCTCCGTTTAAGACTTCGAAGATATGAAGGAAACACATGACAAGCACGGTCGACTACAGTGCGTCCGGCCTCGATGAGGCGGGAGATGGGGCAGGAAGCGGCAGGCGTGGCTCGCACGCACTGCGGTGGTGGGTACTCGCCGTACTCGGTGTCGCTCAACTCATGGTGGTGCTCGACGCGACCGTGGTGAACATCGCATTGCCCGCCGCGCAGCACGACCTCGGCTTCAGTGACGGTGACCGCTCCTGGGGGGTCACCGGGTACGCGTTGGCGTTCGGCAGTCTCTTATTGCTCGGTGGGCGCCTCAGCGATCTGTTCGGCAGGCGTAACACCTTCATCATCGGTTTGGTCGGTTTCGCGGTTGCCTCCGCGGTCGGTGGCGCTGCCACCAGTTTCGGGATGCTTGTCGCGGCACGCGTCGGACAGGGTGTTTTCGGCGCACTACTGGCGCCTGCCGCGCTATCGCTGCTCACGGTGACCTTCACCGAGCCAGCCGAGCGGGCGAAGGCATTCGGTATCTTCGGCGCGGTGGCCGGTACCGGCGGCGCCATCGGCCTGCTGCTCGGCGGCGCGCTCACCGAGTGGGCCTCCTGGCGCTGGGTGATGTTCGTCAACCTGGCTTTCGCGGCGGTGGCTTTGGTCGGCGCTGTGCTGTTGCTGGCTAAGCACGCGGGCACCGAACGCCCACAGCTCGATATCCCCGGCACTGTCGCGGTCACCGCGGGCCTGTTCGGCATCGTCTACGGTTTCTCGCACGCGGAATCGGACGGGTGGACCGATAGTGTCACTCTGGCCTCCCTGTTCGGTGGCGTCGTATTGCTCGCAGTGTTCGTCTGGTTGGAGACCAGAGCCGCGCATCCGTTGCTTCCGATGCGGATCGTGCTGGACCGTATGCGCGGCACCTCGTATCTGACGGTCTTCGTCATGGGCATCGGGATGTTCGCGATCTTCCTGTTCCTCACCTACTACATGCAGTTGACCCTCGGCTACTCGCCGATCATGACCGGTGTGGCGTTCCTGCCGATGGTCGCCGCGATGGTGGTTTCCTCGACAACCACCCCTTCGCTGCTATTGCCGAAGATCGGGCCGAAGATCGTGGTCAGCGGTGGATTCCTGATTTCGGCGGCTGGTATGGCCTGGTTGACGAGGATCGGTATGGACACCGGGTACCTCACCCATATCCTGCCTGCCTTGGTCCTGCTCGGTCTCGGTCTCGGTGGCGCGATGGCGACCGCCTTCCAAGGGGCGACCTCGGGTGTGCAGCACGAGGACGCCGGGGTGGCCTCGGCCATGGTCAACACCAGCCAGCAGGTCGGTGGATCGATCGGCACAGCGCTGCTCAGCACGATCGCCGCCTCCGCGGCAACCGACTACCTGTCCGTTCGCACGCCCGATCCGCTGACCGTCGCCAACGCCGCCATCGAGAGCTACGTCACCAGTTTCTGGTGGGCCACAGCGATCTTCGTGGCAGGTGGTGTCCTCACCGCGATGCTGATGCCGAGCACGGTGCCCGCGCCCGCTGAGGGAGAGCCGGTGCTCGCCCACTGACAGGTTCCCCGCACTGCCGGGCATCGTTGCGGCCGGGCCGTTTTCTTTCCGAAAAGGCGCAAGGGTTTTCCCTCCGGCTCGTCGGTAATGTCATGGGCTGCTTCGGCATCGGCAGGAAACCGGAATATCGATGATTCCGACCGCGACAGTGTGGGTAGCCAAGAGGCTGCTGGGCCCGCATCTCGGTTTCGGTGTGCGCCATGGCCGCACCACCCGCTCTGCTCGGTTGGCGGGGTTCGTAGACTCCTCGGATCGAGTGTGGTGCGCTGAGCGCTCGATCCGTCCGGGGGCGGCAGGGCGGCAGTGATCGGTTCGGTATGGCGCGGTGGTAGGTAGTTCGGTTCGGCGATCGACGAGAACGGCACGACCGAAGGTGGTCAGGCAATGAGTGGTTCGCGAACGAGTTCTCCCGCAGGAGGACAGTGGTGGCCCGCGGCGCGGTGCACCGTGCTGTTCGACGCGGAAGGTGACCGGCGGAGTACGCCGACGGACCGACAGGTCGTCGGCGTGGCAGGGAGGTGATCAATGACGGCGCGGCTCGGATCGGCCGTTATCATTGTGGGTTCGGCGCGGCTCGGCGATCTGAGCGGCGCGGGGACCGGCGTTCCGTGGCATGCTGCTGCGGGGACCGGCTTCCGTGCCGCGCCGACCACGTCGCTCGGGTTCGGCCGCGCGGACATCCGGTCGATGGTAGAGGTGAGCGACGTGGCCGCGGGGTCAGCGGCGACCGGGTGGTCGCGGGCATGATTCTGATGACGAGCCGGGCGCAGCCGATATGGAAGGGAGACCCGAGCATGGCCCACAATCGAGCCGGGCGTCCCGCGCGTCCCACTGATCTGGAAGATATCGCGCATCTGGTGACGGCCTACTACAGCCGCGTACCGGATGTGCAGGACCCAGCGCAGCGGGTGGTCTTCGGGACCTCGGGACATCGCGGCTGCAGCCTGGACAATTCCTTCAACGAGGCACATATCCTCGCGATCACCCAATCGATCGTCGAATACCGTGCCACCCGTGGCATCACGGGACCGGTCTATCTGGCCAGAGACACCCACGCACTGTCCGAGCCCGCGTGGACCACCGCGCTCGAAGTGCTGGCGGCCAATGGGGTGACCGCGATGATCGACGCACGTGACCGATACACACCGACCCCCGCTCTGAGCCACGCTGTGCTGCGCCATAACCGCGGCGGCACTGCCCATCAGGCCGATGGCATCGTGGTCACGCCGTCGCACAACCCGCCGCGCGACGGCGGTTTCAAATACAACCCACCGCACGGTGGCCCGGCCGACAACACGGCCACCGATGCCATCGCCGCCCGCGCCAACGCATTGCTGCGCGACGGGCTCACCGAGGTCAAGCGCACCATCCTGCAGCGAGCGCGGAAAACCGGTGTGCAGCGCTACGACTACCTCGATCACTACGTCGCCGATCTGCCCCATGTGCTGAATCTGGACGCGATCCGTGGTGCGGGCATCCGGCTCGGTGCCGACCCGATGGGCGGCGCCAGCGTGGACTACTGGGAGGAGATCGGCCAGCGCTACGATCTCGAACTCGAAGTCGTCAACCCGTCCGTGGATCCCACCTGGCGGTTCATGACCCTCGACAGCGACGGCAAGATCCGGATGGACCCGTCTTCGCGGTATGCCATGGCTTCGTTGATCGGGATCAAGGACGACTACGATGTCTCCACCGGAAACGACGCCGACGCCGACCGCCACGGCATCGTCACACCCGATGGCGGGTTGCTGAACCCGAATCATTTCTTGGCGGTAGCCATCGAGTATCTGGTGGCCAACCGGATGGGCTGGGACGCGCTGACCAAGATCGGTAAAACCGCGGTGACCTCATCGATGATCGACCGGGTGGTCTCGGTGCTCGGCAGGGACGTGTACGAGGTGCCGGTCGGATTCAAGTTCTTCGTGCCCGGATTATTCAGTGGCAGCCTGGCTTTCGGTGGGGAGGAGAGCGCGGGCGCGTCGTTTCTGCGGATGGACGGCAGCGTGTGGACCACCGATAAGGACGGTATTCTGCTCGCCTTGCTCGCAGGCGAGATCGCCGCGGTCACCGGACAGAGCCCGTCGGCGCGCTATATCGAACTCGAACGCCGCTACGGCAGCCCCGCCTACGCGCGGATCGACGCGCCCGCCACCGCGGAACAGAAACGGCTGCTCGCGCAGTTGACTACGGACATGATCACTACCAAGGAGATCGCCGGAGAGCCGGTCACCGATGTGCTCACCCGGGCACAGGGCAACGGGGCGCCGCTCGGTGGCCTCAAGGTGACCACCGAGAACGCGTGGTTCGCCGCTCGCCCCTCCGGTACCGAGGACAAATACAAGATCTACGCGGAGTCGTTCCACGGCCCCGAGCACCTCGCCGAGGTGCAGACAGCCGCGGAGGAATTGGTAGGGCAGGCGCTGTCCGGTGTTCGGTAGGTCGACCACCAAGAGAGCCGCGTCACTGCCGGTCGAAATCTGGGTGCTGCTCGCGGGCGCGTTCGTCATCGCTATCGGGTTCGGCCTGGTAGCTCCGGTGTTGCCACAGTTCGCGCGCGGGTTCGGTGTCGGCGTAGCGGCCGCCTCGGCGATCATCTCCGCGTTCGCCTTGACGCGCCTGCTGTTCGCTCCGGCGAGTGGGCGGCTGGTGCAACGGCTGGGGGAGCGGTCGGTCTATCTCAGTGGGCTGCTGATCGTCGCGCTGTCCACCGGGGCAAGCGCCGCGGCCCAGAGCTACTGGCAACTCATGGTGCTGCGTTCTCTCGGCGGCATCGGGTCGACCATGTTCACGGTCTCGTCGCTGGCGCTGATCATCCGGATGTCGCCGCCCGACCAACGCGGCCGGGTATCCGGGTTGTGGTCGACCAGCTTCCTGGTCGGCTCGGTGACCGGACCGCTGGTCGGCGGCATGTTGTCCGGGCTCGGGCTGCGCTGGCCGTTTGTGATCTACGCGGTCGCGCTGCTCGGCGTGACCCTCGCGGTGTATCTGAGCTTGCGGAATTCGGCACTGGCCGCTCCGGAGCCGGTCGGTGGGGTACGACTGATGTCGTTCCGGGAGGGATGGGCGCGGCCGGAATACCGGGCGGTGCTGCTGTCGAACTTCGCCAATGGCGCGGCTGTGTTCGGGGTGCGGATGGCGCTGGTGCCGCTGCTGGTCGTCGAAGTGTTGCACCGAGCACCGGGGATGGCTGGTGTCGCGTTGACGGCTTTCGCGGCAGGCAATGTCTCGGTCTTGTTCGCCGCGGGACGCGCATCCGATCGATGGGGTCGAAAACCGTTCGTGATCGCCGGTTTGCTGGTGTGCGCAGCCGGTACCGCGGGACTCGGCCTGGCGATGACTTTTCCGTGGCTGCTGGCCAGCTCTTTTCTCGCCGGGCTCGGCTCAGGGATGTTCACGCCGACACAACAGGCCGCCGTCGCCGACATCATCGGTCCGGCGGCCCGCGGCGGTCCTGTGCTTGCCGGCTTCCAGATGGCCGCGGATTTCGGCACGGTCATCGGTCCTATCGCCATCGGCTACCTCGCCCAGAAACTTTCCTATGAACTCGCTCTCGGCGTGACCGGTGCGCTGCTCGCTCTCGCCGCGATCGGCTGGGCCACGGTGCCTGAGCCACTCCGGCGCCGGGATGCCGCCCACCCGGAGCCCGCCTCCGACCGTATGAGCGGCGGTGTGGCTGCCGCCGAGCCACAGCCGGTTCGGGCCGAGCCTGCTGCACCCACCGTGGTCGGAGCCGCGGTGATCGCGGGGGAGCACGCAGTGGTAGGGGATGATCCGGGAGCAGTGCGGCAGGCCCCCTACCGCAAGCAGGTATCGGCCGGCTGATCGCGGACAGCTGTGGTGTGCTCTCGCCGGCCACCCGAACGCAGGCCGGGTGAATCAGGAATATCCGGCCCGGATACCGGATCGGTGGCTGGTTGCGGCACAGTGTCCCTGTGAGCGAATCGCGTTCGAATTACACACCGCGACCGATGTCCAATGCGACCACCTACGCATTGGGTGGGGTCGCTGTCTCGTTGATCGTGTTGATTGTCATCGCCGCGTTCCAGTGGGGACGGGACGACGTGGCCGTCCGCAATGACGGCTACGGTTCGGTGCGGGATACCGAGGTGCGAGCAGTGCTCGAGCAGGACGGCTCGATTCTGCTCGGTCGCCCTGAGCCGAAGAAGACCATCACGATCTTCGAAGACCCGCTGTGTCCCGGCTGTGGCAACCTGGAGCGCATCTACGGCCAGGAGATCGCCGAGCAGATCGATACCGGCGCACTCGCTGTCCGATACCGCCTGGTGAACTTCCTGGACGACCGCTCGAAGAGCAAGGATTACTCCACCCGCGCTGTTGCCGCGAGCCGGTGTGTCGCCGAAGCGGGATCAGGCCCGGTCTACTCCCGATTCCACACCGATCTGTTCACGACGAAACGCCCCAGCGAAGGCGGCGCCGACCTGAATAATACGGAGCTCGCCGCACTCGCTCGCACTGCCGGAGCAGGGGAGCCGGTAATGCAGTGCATCGAGACCGGCGCCGAGGTCGATGCCGCCCGCACCACTGCGACAGCGCAGACCACCGCCCTCGGCGACGCGCTCGGTGGGTCGGCGGCCACCCCGTCGGTCTTCGACGGTACGACCAAGGTCGATGTCGGTGACGAGAATTGGGTGGCCGCACTCACCGAGTGACCGGTAGGCGGAGCACGGCACCGAGCGGACCGTGCGGATATGGCGGCCGGTGCGGCGCATCGCCCGCGTGTGGGTACGGATGTAGGTCGGAAGCCCTCGATCCGTCGGGTCGACTGGCTCTATCCGACGGTGATCGGCGGCGTGGACCCTGGGAAGGCACTACGGCTGGGCGACTGTTCTCGGCGTGTGCCGGGGTCGAGCAGCCCCGAGAATACGAATCCGCGGCGGGACCCGAACAGGGTGTGGCGAGGTGATGTGATGGCAATGTCGGTATCCCAGTCGGTAGCCCGACCGTCCACTGCCCACCATGGGTTACCGGTCCACGAGGTAGTGCTGCTGCTGGAGACCGACCGACGCCACGGCATAACCAGCCAGGAGGCCGCTGAGCGGTTGACCCGGTTCGGGCCGAATACCTTGCCCGCCGTCGACGGCGCTGGTCGGCTGGTGCGGCTAGCGCGCCAGTTCCACCACCCGCTCATCTATGTGCTGCTCGGTGCGGGCATAGTCACCACAGGGCTGGGAGAATACGTCGACGCGGCGGTGATATTCGCCGTAGTACTGGTCAACGCGGTGATCGGCTTCATCCAGGAGTCCAAAGCCGAGGCCGCGCTCGAAGGATTGCGGTCGATGGTGCGTACCGACGCCACAGTGGTACGTGACGGTCACGAACGGACCGTGTCCTCCGCCGACCTGGTGCCCGGCGATCTCGTTCTGCTGGACGAGGGCGACAAGATTCCCGCCGACCTGCGCGTGCTGCGGTCGACGGAACTCCGGGTAGACGAGTCGGCATTGACGGGTGAGTCCGTACCGGTGCGTAAAGGCGAGATGATGTTGCCCGAGGGGATCCCGGTGGCCGATCGCTGCAATATGTTGTATTCGGGCACCTTGGTGACCACTGGAAATGGAGCCGGAATCGTGGTCGCCACCGGTGCGGACACCGAGCTCGGTGAGATCCACCGCCTGGTAGGAGCCGCCGAGAAGCTGGCGACGCCGTTGACACAGAAGCTCGCCGCGTTCAGCAAGATCCTTACTGTCGGCATCCTCGCCTTGGCCGCCGTGACATTCGGGATCGGGTTGTTGCGTGGGCAGGACGCGGTGGAGACATTCACCGCGGCGATCGCGCTCGCGGTCGGTGCCATTCCGGAGGGATTGCCCGCCGCGGTCACGATCACTCTGGCGATCGGGGTCGCGCGTATGGCGCGGCGGCGGGCAGTGATCCGGCAGTTGCCTGCAGTAGAAACCCTCGGCAGTACCACCGTCATCTGTTCGGATAAGACCGGCACTCTCACCGAGAATCAGATGACCGTGCGTATCGTCTGGACACCAGCGGGCCGATTCGAGGTCACCGGTTCCGGCTATGCCCCGGAGGGGACATTGCACGACCTCGACGGCGAACCGCCCGCCGTGCGATCGCATCCGGCATTGCACTGGTCGTTGCTGGCCGGAGCTGGTTGTAATGACGCCGCTCTCACTCATGAGACCGGGCAGTGGGATGTCATCGGCGATCCGACCGAAGGCGCGATGCTGGTGGTCGCCGCCAAGGCAGGGCTCGACCGGGATCACATTGCGGCGACCATTCCCCGGATAGCGACAATCCCCTTCGACTCCCACCGCCGATACATGGCCACCCTGCACCGCGACACCACTTCCGCGTCGGAGGCGGAGCATGTCGCTCTGGTCAAGGGCGCTGTCGAACGGGTACTCGACCTGTGCGCCGCGCAGCTTGACTCCGCGGGGAGCGCCGAGCCCCTGCACCGGGACGAGGTCCTGCGCGTGGCCGATGACCTGGCCGGTCGTGGATTACGGGTCCTGGCCACCGCCATGTGCCCGGTATCCGACCCTGGCGAATTTCGCGAAGAGGCCCTGGCCCACAGTCTGATCCTGACCGGATTACAGGCCATGCTCGATCCGCCCCGCACCGCCGCACCCACCGCGGTGGCGGCCTGCCATACCGCGGGCATAGCGGTGAAAATGATCACCGGCGACCACGCCGCCACCGCCACCGCTATCGCCACCCACGTCGGCCTGCTCGATCCGCACGATCAGAACGACACGACGGTACTCACCGGCACCGAGCTGACCGCGCTATCCGCCGAGCAGTTCCCCGAGGCAGTCGACCGAGCTCGCGTGTTCGCCCGCGTCTCGGCAGAGCAGAAGCTGCGGTTGGTCGAGGCCCTGCAGGCCCGCAGCCATGTAGTGACCATGACCGGCGACGGCGTCAACGACGCTCCCGCTCTTCGGCAGGCCGATATCGGCGTAGCCATGGGCGAAAGCGGCACCGAGGTCGCCAAGGACGCCGCCGATATGGTGCTCACCGATGACGACTTCGCCACCATCGAAGCCGCCGTAGAAGAAGGTCGCGGCGTATTCGACAATCTGGTCAAGTTCATCACCTGGACCCTGCCGACCAATATCGGGGAAGGCTTGGTGATCCTGGTCGCCATCGCGGCAGGCGCCACCCTGCCGATCCTGCCCACTCAGATCCTCTGGATCAACATGACCACCGCTGTCGCACTCGGATTGATGCTCGCCTTCGAACCCAAGGAATCCGGGATCATGGCCCGGCCGCCTCGCGACCCGGACCAGCCGCTTCTGACCCGCGCTCTCCTGATGCGAACGTTGCTGGTATCGGCACTGCTGGTCGTGGGTTCCTGGTGGCTGTTCGAATGGGAACTCGCGCACGGCGCCGATCTCGCCGAAGCCAGAACCGCTGCGCTGAATCTGTTCGTCGTGGTCGAAGCCTGTTACCTGTTCAGCTGCCGTTCGCTGATTCACTCGACGTGGCGGATCGGCGTGTTCACCAATCCCTGGATCATCGTCGGCGTCGTTTGTCAGGCTATCGGCCAACTCGCCATCACCTACCTGCCCGCGATGAACACGATATTCGATACGGCACCGATCGACGGTCGAGTATGGCTGCGCATTCTCGCCATCGCTATGGTGGCCGTCTTCATCGTCGCCATCGACAAGCGTCTGCGTCGGCGACATCTCTGAGCTTCGTCGCGGATGTGTATGGCTATCGAAGTCGCCCGTCTGCACTCCTGCCGCCTGCCGCTCTGCCACGGTAGGAGGCCCGCCGTGTGGGCCGATCCGTGTATTTCGAAGCGCCGGATCGAGGCGATTTGGTTGCCGGCACACCATTGGTGTAACTTCATTCAAGCGCGAAGGGGAAGCCCGGAGCGCGACAACCAGGGGCTATGGCGCAGCTGGTAGCGCACCACACTGGCAGTGTGGGGGTCAGGGGTTCGAGTCCCCTTAGCTCCACTCGAATGGAGGGCCAGGTTCGGAGATTTATCGGACCTGGCCCTTTCTGATTATCTCAGTTCTCAGATATTCGGCTGCCGAGATGATTGACGGCGGTGCCGAACAGAGTGTCCATCGAATCCAGCGCATCGCGCTTCGCCGACTCAGGTCAGGGCGTTTCGTCTTGTCGAGTAGATCGTTATTCGGCACCGGGCGCAGGTTCCCGCGCCGCGTGTCAGCATATTGTCACAGGTCTTCCGGCAGAATGCGGAACGATCCGTGCGTGGTCAGTGGGGTGACAGCCCGGAAGTCCCGGCGGTCCAGTGTCAGCACGTCGGCGGTTTCGTATCGCTCCGCGACAGCGACATTCGTGGCGTCGGTCAGATCGAGCTCGAGTGCGGAGTACTGTCGTTGGACCCGCCGGGCGACCAGGAGCACCGCAGCTGACACGTCGGCGATCTCGATGCGCCCGATCTTCTCCTGGGCGAGTAGCCAATCGTTGACGGCATAAGCCGCGTTTCGATTCACGTTGCGTGTCAGCACGTGCTCGATTTCCAGGAGAACCAACGGTGATAGCACTGTCAGGGCTGCTTGCTGTAATGCGGACCGGGAGAGCCTGTGTGCTGGATCTGCGGGGTTGAATGCGGCGACGAGACCCGAGGTGTCCCCGATGAGGATCACCGGCTCACCTGTCCTCGGTCTGGTGGATTCCTTCTCGGACAGAGCGATCGATCTCGACTGGACTCACGGGCCTGCCGAAATCGAAGGTGGGGATATCCCAGTCTTCGTTCCAGCGGCGACTGCGGATCGCCGCGAGATGGAATGCTTCGCGGAAGAGCTCGGACTCGGGCCTGCCTTCACGGGCGGCGGCCTGTTTGATCAGTTCCAGGTCATGCTCGTCGACCATGACAGTAGTCTTCTTCAACGCCATATGGTTATGGTACCTCCGCCATAACTTGACGGGTAGGTCGACCAGCGTAATGACCGCCGAATCCTGCTTGCCGTACCTTCGGATTCATTGAATGTCAGCCCGTCGTCTATAGCTTTCGCGCCGCTCGCCAGATGCCGCCACAGATCGATGAGCTGTGGCGGCATCTGGCGAGGGTTATTCAGGGATGCCCAATCCGCTGGCGAGGAGCGGCCACGAGCGATAGAAAGCGTCCTGCCAATATCCCCATGAATGGGTACCGTTCGGTCGGTAATCGAAGGTGGCCGGGATCCGCAACTCGTCGAGGCGCGACTGGAGATTGTGGGTACACCAATTGGTCGCTGCTTCGATGACGCCACCGACGATGAGCTGGTTGGCGAGACCGATCTGCGTCTTGTTCATGGTGAAGGCGCTGTCGATGGTGTCGTGCGGACCGGGCAGACCGGTGCCGGTAGACATGAACAGTTTTGTCCCACGCAGGCCTTCGGCGTTGAGCACGGGATCATTGGCGGCCCACGCGGGATCGTTGTCGTCGCCGTAGAGGTTCCTGACATCGCCGCCGCCGTACGTCTCGACGACCAGTTTGATGAATTCCTTGCCGATCGGATCCGAGGTCTGCGCGCAGCCGCTGTAGCCTGCTGCGGTCTGGTAGAAGCCGGGCTTGCGGATAGCCATCTGCAGGATCGCGGTGGCAGTCATGGAATTCGCCGCGATGGCGTTGATTCCGTTGGTGCCGAGTGCTTGGTCGATCAACGGTGGCAGCTCGTCGAGGAAGAAGGTCTGCCATTTGTTCACACCGAGTACCGGGTCTTCCTGCTTCCAGTCCGCGTAGTATGCGAACGCTCCGCCGACCGGCATCACGATGTTCACGTCTTTGGTGGCGAGGAAGTCGCCCACATTCGTGTTGTACCACCAGGTGGCAAGGTCGACACCGCCACCAGCACCGTTCACCAGATACAGCACCGGCCGGGGCTTCGAAGCATCATTCGGGCGCTGCACCTTGACGGTGATCAGCTTATCCATGGCAACGGAGTGCACTTGTAGTGTCAGCTTACGACCATCGATTGTTCCGGAGACGATCTTCGATCCATTGGGCGAAATAGGTTCCGCCAGAAGCTTCTTCGATGTGACGATCGGGTCGCTGCCGTCCGCCAGTGCGGGGCTGCTGCCGAATGCCGTGGCCAACACAGCTGAGACGACTCCCGTGATCGCTAGCGATGTGATACGTCTGAACAATCCATGCCTCAATGAAAAATCCTTCGTTTCCCGGCTATTCCGGATCAAAACTCCGCAGGTCCACATCGCTGTAACCACTGGCGACGTTACGTTGTTGCGTAGTAACGGAATTAGGGTCGAAAACGTGTCGCCGCGGCGCGGTGCGGGAAGGCTCCCGGCTGGACGGATGTCAATGCCGCAGTAGCTGTGCTACCTGAACGTAGGTATGGATGCGTTGCTGGTCGCGTGCGGCGTGGATGGCGGGGCCGGGATCGCGGAGGAGATTCAGCACACACGCGTCCTCACCGGCGTGCATAGGAGCCATGTGCGACATCCAGGATTTGTCGGCTCACTGTATCGACACCGACCGACAGGTTCGCCCTTGCGGCGTAGAGCTGCAAATTGCGATCCACATGCCCGCTCGCGCGGCCTCTACAGCGCCCCTGTCACAAGACGAGGCTGCATAGGAGGGGATTGACACCGGACTGGTCATTACGCAGATTGCGGGATCGCTTCCAGCGATACCACTGTTCGTTTCACGGTATGGCCCTCCTGCTCCTGATCTGTTTCCTCGCGGATCAGAGCTCGCACCCGCTGATTCAGAAGTTGTATCGACACTTCAGTGAGTTCCGTTGGCACCGAACCACTGATCCGCTTGTTGCTATCAGTCTGGAGATCGAACCAACTGCGTACCGAACTCGCGGTTTGCCATATCCCGGTATAGGGGACTTCTGTGGTGGTCAGCGACCGCTCTTTGATGAATGCCTTCAGCGCCAATGCGTGTGACGGCGCGAAAGAGAACCGATCGCTCGGCTCTATCCGGGACGAGAAGTCGATGGTGAAGTCGCCGTCGATGCAGCGGCCCGCGAGCCGCGCCAGTTTGAGCCAGCCATCTGGTCCGATTGAGAGAGTGTGCTTGGCTATTTCTGATTGGGTGGACGCATGGGTTATCTGTCTCAGCACTTCGAGGACGTGCTGAAGCGCCTGATCGCTGCGTGAAGAGAGGTCCTGAAGATCTGGTATCACAGTTTGCCCCGGAGCCTCTTGGGGAAGCTCCATTGACTCATCTATGCCGGGAATCGGACAAACGAGATCGATTTGAACGGAGCCGGTCATCAATGGCCGGATCAGCAGTCCCAACCGTTTCCGTACCGCATCAGTGATGACGGTATGGGGATTGTCCAGCATCCGATTTGCGACCGCTACGACAGCATCATTGAACTCGTACGCGGCTCTCAGTATCTGGTAGGCGGGTGCGGTATGGCCTGCGACATCGCCATCATGAAACCGTGCGATCACGCCGCGTCGACTCGGCATCCAGGCTTCGTGAACGAGGTTGCGCAGGCTGCGTGCGGATGCTCGATTCGCTTGGGTCATCCAGTCATCTGACATAGGGCGCTGCGAGGCGTAGGCAGCGAGCTCGCGGTCGCGAGCAAATAACTCGGGATCTATGTCCATGGCTTCACCTCCACATAGCCCTTGCGCGTTGCTTCATTGGTACCGCGGCACCTTTGCCACCAATCATCCCAGTACCCACGCAACTCGTGATACTTCTTCACGTCGGGGTGAGTGTCGGGCAATTTGACCACGCCATACCCGTCCACGAGCAGAGTGCGGCCGACGCTCGGATGGGCGTTGTTCTTCCAACAGTCGGCGGGGTTTATCCAATCGTCTGCCACTGGAGTCGGGCTGGATGCGGCACCGTCGATTATTGCGGTAATGTCGATGTCGCTGGGGTTCAGCTTGTTGGTCGTGAAGCTTCCGTCGATCCAGTAGCTGATCACTATCAGGCCGCATGCAAGCTGTTGTTTCTGATACTCTTCCAGATCCTCGAAGATCTGCATTCGCCGCTCACTGTCGGGCAGGTTCTGAACGAAGCGTTCTTTGAACTCATCCCGATTGCAGGTATAGCGGCCTGGGGGCAGAACCTCGTACCCGTCGAAACCCTCTATGTAATCCGGAATCGATACAGTCATCCAGCCATCCCTCCCTCGCCTGAGACCGAAGATCAGCTCGTGGCATGGACGATTACCCCCGGTAGATCCCTTGCCGCCCTGTGAGGTTGAGCCCCTGCCATCCTCGACACCGTACGACAACAGCACCCGATTGGGGCGGATATCGCCAGTTGCACTGGCCATCCGCGCGTCGCGCGGCATATCGCAACCAAATCGCTATCGAAAATATGTTCGACCACGAGTGTCGTGTGTGCTACGCCCGAACTGCCGCGTCGAGAGTCCGACCTCCTTGTCCCTGCCGCTCTTCGTTGAACGGGAGCATCATGAGGTACTTCTCGGCGAGCTGGCCGTGCCCGATGAGGATACGTCGTATCCCAAAGTGACCAGCGACTGGATACCCATGGTTCGGGAGGCATCAGGACCACACGGATATACCGGTCAGGACCGGCAATCCGCCGGGCCTGACCGGTACTATTCAACCGATCCCACGTTCATCTCTTGTTGTCGCCGAAGTGAGCTCCGAGCTGCGCTGCCAGTGCGGCGGTTGTGGTGGGGAAGCGGTCGAGCAAACCGATTACATCGCAGTTTTCGGGCGGTCCGGTCTCCTGCCATCCACTCTCGATGCCGAGCAGTCCGGTGAGCGCGTCGCAGGCGGCGGGGTGGGCGACCAGGAGTTCGGTGACGGGCCCGCGCGGTGCCGCTGCCACTATCGGCGTTGCGGCCGTGGTGGTTTCGGCCGACCAGGGCGGGACGAAGGCGTCTACGGCGGGCAGTGCGCCGGGGAAGGTACGGCCCGCTTCCCGGACCAGTCCGGGGATCAGGTCGCCTGCCTGATCCTTCAGGGTGGTGATGAGTTTCGGCAGCCACGGCAGCAGCACCGCGTCCGGCAGGGTGCCGAATGCCTTGGACAACAGCTCCACCACGAAGGGTTTCAATGCCGGAGTCGGGTCGATAGCCTGCACGAAACCGCTCACGTATTGCGGAACTGTCGGCAATACCAGTGGATTGGCCAGCATTTCGTCGCACCGCTCGCGTAGCTCGGCCATGGTCAGCATGCCGAGTTGGAACCGCGCCGCCCACAGCAGGGCTACTTTGGCAGGCGCTTCCGGATGTGATTGCAGTACCGCTAATTCCAGCTGGGTGTGATCGCAGCCGAGTGACAGTGCCAGGTTCTCCATTCCGAAGAGGAAGCCGAGCATGGCCGCTACCTGTGCCGGTTCGGTGTCCTCGGCGGCGAAGGCGGTAGGCAGCAGAGTGCAGTAGTGCGCGTACCCGGCTGTCACGAAGCGTTCGCACCACACGGGCAAGCCGTCTTCGGTGGAGCGGAAGTAGTTGAGCAACATTCGGATGCGCCGTAGGACGACGGGCGCGTCGTCCACGGTCCGTTCCGTGGCGAGGAGTTCGACCGCGCGATTACCGAGTTCGTCGGCGAGGCGGACCGATCTCAGATACACCAGCGCGTCCTCGACCGCGCCCAGCGCAACGGCCGCTGTCGCGTCCGGCGCGGTGACCGCACGCCGCAGACGCTGCTCCAATACCTGTTCCACCGATACGCCTTCGTAGCCGAGCTCTACCAGCGACCGCTGGTATTTGCCGAGCCCGATATCCCAGCTCTCTTGGATCGAGGTCTCACCGAGTCCGCGTGAGCCCATGATGGGCCGCAGTGCGTCCTGCGGCAGCAGCTTGCGCAGCAGCCACAGCAGATC
This sequence comes from Nocardia spongicola, assembly GCF_047200775.1. NCBI lineage: Bacteria > Bacillati > Actinomycetota > Actinomycetes > Mycobacteriales > Nocardiaceae > Nocardia > Nocardia spongicola. The sequence continues at coordinate 455,515 of NZ_JBJZOO010000003.1, forward strand.
CGAGCACGGTCGCAGATCCGGATTCACCTTCAGGTCGAGCAGCGCGCGTTGCAGCGTCCGTTTGGACAGATCCAGTCCAAGCGGCTCCAGCCGGTCGAGCGCATCGCGGGCCAGCGGCGGCAGCGCCGCATATCCGACTCGGCCGATTCGGTCGCCGCCGAGCAGGATTTCGCACAGCCGCCGCATATCGCGCCGTCCCGGCACTCGATCCTTCTCGATACAGGTGATGGCCGCGTCCTGGAAGTCGTACGGTGTCGGACGGGTGCGATTGCGCAAGCCCGCCAGCAGGATCGAGGTCTCGAAGACGGCGATCGCATCGGCAGTGCTTGCCAGGTAGCCGTTGCGCCGGGCAAGCCGGACGATATCCACCGACCATTCCAGGAGTTCGGCCTCATCGAGTGGGTCCAGTGCGGGCGGTCGGGACAGGAAACTCGAAAGTTGATCTTCTACTGCGGCTTCCGATGTAACCGGGGGCAGCGGCGGTTTCTTGGCGCGCTTCTTCGTCCCTTGCTGGCCTTCCAGTTGAAACGACTGTAAGGTGCCGCGTCGTAATCCCTTCGCCCAGGTAGCCGCCGCGATCGACACCGCGCCGCCTGCCAGCCCGAACTGCGCCTCGATGGCGGAGTGGCTGGACGGAATCAATCCGTAGTGCCATGTGGTGGCCGAGCGTGGTGAGATCTCGAACGATGCGTCCGAGTCCAGCCCGAACTGTTCGACCGGGCTGGCCGCATGGGCCGCGCCGCATACATACAGCGCCCGTGCCGGGTCGATATCGCCTGCGGCCACATGTTCCCGTATACGGGTCCACATATACCGTTCACGGTCCTCGTCCTCGGCGGTGCTGCCGCGCCGCAGCCGCCGGAACAGGCTGCCGATCATCACCATGACCTGGCAGTAGGTGTCGTAGTCGGTGTCCGCGAGGGGCTGCTCGACGTACTGATCCCACCATTCCGACCAGTGCCGGACCTTGCCGTGATGCAGCAGGTGTTCTTCCAGTTCGGCGAAACGTGGTCGCAGATCACCGATGTCGATACCGACCGCGGCGCCGTGCAGGCCGTCGTCTTCGGGCTGCTCGCTATCGGCCGGTGTTTCCGTGGGCTGCGATTCCTCCGCTTCGGGAGCCCACTGGAAAACGTGATCGGTGGAGCGATCCACCAGCACCAGTTCGACGCCCGGCGTATCGAGCGCGTAGGCGATGGCCTGGTACTCGGCCGACGATTCGGTGATCGGCGCGACCACCGACAGCGGCGCCCATTCCGCCGGGAAACCCTCGGTATCGGTGGCGAAGGCCTGCAATGCCACCGGCAATCGGCAGTTGCGCAATTCGTCGAGCAATGGTCGCAAGTCTTCGCACAGTTCCAGGTAGATGACGCTCGGCTGCTTTTCGCGCAGCCGCCGCACCATAGCCAGACCGGAGGCGGGAGAGTGGTGACATACCGGGAAGATCTCCAGTCGCTCCGACATCGCCCGGTCGACATCGTCGACCATGCCTGCCAGGATATCGCCCGCCGCCCCTGGTGTGCCCGCGAACGCGACGGCCGCGTCGGCCAGCTGATCCCGCAGCGCGGCGAAGGTAGTCGGCGTGGTTCGGGTATCGGAAATGGTCACGACAGCCTCGCGATCGCCGCCCGGCCACCCTCCAGGAATTCGCCCCATGCGGCATTGCTCTTGCCCCTGCCCTTGCTGTGCGGCTCGACAACGCCGTGCAGGTACTTATTGAGAATGGCCAGGTCCTCGGGTGTGCGCCGGGCCAGGGACCCGATCAGTGAACCGGCAAGGGTTTCGGCGCGCAATACCTTCTCGCCGAAGAACTGGCTGTGCAGGATGGCGTCCTCGAGCACACCGATCTGCTCGGCGGTGGACAGCGCTGACTCCAGTTTGTCGTCGTCGCTGGTGGCGGCGGCCGCGGCGGCGCGAAGATCGGCGAAGCTCTCCAGGAGGATGTCCAGCAGTGTTGGCGGCAGTTCCAGTTCGATGGAATGGCGGCGTAGCAGTTCCGCGGTGCGGAAGCGCACGATCTCCGCTTCGCTCTTCTTGTTCGACACGACCGGAATACGCACGAAGTTGAAGCGCCGTTTGAGTGCCGAGGACAGATCGTTGACACCCCGGTCGCGGCTGTTGGCGGTGGCGATGATGGAGAAACCAGGCTGCGCGAACACCACATTGTCGTCGTCGAGTTCGGGAATCGAGACGTACTTCTCCGACAGGATGGAGATCAGCGCATCCTGCACATCACTGGTGGAGCGGGTGAGCTCCTCGAAGCGGCCGATCACGCCCTGCTCCATGGCGGTCATGATCGGGGAGGGGATCATCGATTCCCGCGACTGGCCCTTGGCGATGACCATGGAGATATTCCACGAGTACTTGATGTGGTCCTCGGTTGTGCCCGCGGTGCCCTGCACCACCAGGGTGGAATTGCGGCTGATGGCCGCGGACAGCAGCTCGGCCAGCCAGCTCTTGCCGGTACCGGGATCACCGATGAGCAGCAGCCCCCGGTCCGAGGCCAGCGTGACAATACTGCGTTCGACGAAGCTGCGGTCACCGAACCACTTCTGCTCCACCTCACGGTCCAATCCATCGGCGCGTTCGGAGCCGAGAATGAACAGCCGCACCATCTTCGGGCTCAACCGCCACGCGAACGGCTTGGGGCCGTCGTCGATGGACTCCAGCCAATCCAGTTCGTCGGCGTACTTGACTTCGGCGGGGGCGCGCAAAACGTCGTTCATGAGGGCTGGTCTCCTAGTCGAGAAAGTTCTTGAGTTCGTGCACGAGCTTCTGGATGCGTCCGGAGATCACCGGGGTACCGAGGTTTTTGAACCGCTCGCGAAACCACGGGTTGACGCTCTGGTGGCCAGAGCTGTTCACCGAGCCGACCGGGATGAGCTTCACCCCGGAGCGGTGCACCGCTTCCATCGACTCGAACAGTGGCTGCGAGCGGTCGAACTCGTAGAAGTCCGAAATCCACACCAGTACGGTGTTCTTCGGGTCGGTGATCTTGGGTTGGGCCATGGCCATGGCGACCGGGCCGTCGTTGCCGCCGCCGAGATTGGTACGCAACAGTACCTCGAACGGGTCGTGTACCCATGGGGTGAGGTCGAGAGCGCGGGTGTCGTAGGCGATGAGATGGACATCCACCTTGGGCAGGCCCGCGAAGATCGACGCCAGAATGGTGCAGTTCACCATGGAATCGACCATGGAGCCGGACTGGTCCACCACCACGATCATGCGGGCGGGGACGGTGCGCTTGGCGGTTTGGCGATAGTAGAGCCGGTCGACGTAGAGGCGCTCGTTCTCGGGATTCCAGTTGGGCAGGTTCTTCCAGATGGTCCGGTCCACGTCCAGGTTGCGCAAGATACGCTTGGGCGGGACCGAGCGGTCGACGGTGCCGACGCTGGTCTGCTGCACCTGGGTGCGCAGAACTTCGGCGACCTCGTCGATATAGCGGCGAATGAGGCGTTTGGCGTTGGCCAGCGCCACACCGGACAGATTGTGCTTATCACGCAACAGCTGTTCGATGAGTGACATGCTCGGGGTGAGCTGGGCGGCCAGATGCGGATCGGCCAGCACTTCGCGTAGCCGCATACGGGATACTAGTTCGCCTTCCAGCCCGGTGAGCACTCCTTGTACGCTGCCCGCCTGCTCTTCGCCCAGGCAGCGGCGCAGCCACTGCGCATCGGACTGCCAGCCCGCCAGCTGCGTGGCGCTGACTTGGCCGGAGCCGGTGGCGAAGACATTCGACAGCAGCTTGGAAACCAATGCGGCGGTGCGGACATCGGCCGCGCAGATGGGTTGGGGCGCCTCCGCCGTGGTGTCGTTCTCTACTGCGGAGTTCTCGACCCTTGGCTCCTCGGTCTCGGCGAAGTCGAGGCTTTCGAACTCCGCCTTCATCTCCGGATAGCGTTGCGTCACAGTGTCGATGGTGATGCCAGGATCGAGCACGGCCAGCGGTAACCCGAGATCGTCGACGATGTCCGCGCTCGCCTGTTCCAGCGTCGGTTGCTGATCTCCGGTGAAGACACCGGCAAGTAGACGCCAGTACAGGATCTGGCGTCGCGTCTCGTGATTTGTCATTTTCGCAATAACCGTCCCGCGCGTTCACGAAGCACTGCCACGGCATCGCCCGATTTGGCCTGTGCTTTGGCGACTTTCGGATCGGTCGGCCCGAGCGCCCAATCACCGTTGTGGAAGGCGGTGAGTGCGCTCTTGACCTTGCGCTGCACGGCCAGCGGTCGCACCGACCAGCCGCAGGTTTCCCAGCGCAGCAATCCGATCATGGTGGCGGAGCCGGTCACTCCGGCCGGAGTGAGTGGTCCGGCGGACGGCAGTGCGTCCACTTCCACCCGAATCCGCTGCTCACCCAACTCCAGCACGCCGTCGCGGAATCGGTACCCCTCGAGTAATACCGGTTCGGCGATGTGCACCGGATCGCGATCCAGTGGCGCGACGGCGGCGGCCTGCGCCTTCGGCAGTTGCACGGTCGCGGTGACGAACGGATCGGCGGCCTCCCCTGCCTTCGCCCTATCGTCATCCCACAGTAGGTCGCCGGTCGCCGTCAGCGGCATCTCGGTGAGCTCAAGCACGCGTCGCTCGGCTAGCGCGGTGAGCAATTGCTGATGCGTACTCAGCAGCTGCCATACCGCCGGTCCCACAATGGTGTCCACTTTGGCCGCAGCCACAGAAACCCGAACCAAGCGGGTCGGTGCACCCGCTGCTTCCAGTACCGCGTGCACCTGTGCCTGCACGGCAGTCCCGTGCTCGTGCACGTCCACACCCAGCGGCAGCAGGCGACCCGATACCGGCTCGTCGGCCGCGGATTCCGCACCACGCCAGGACAGCAGCAGAGCGCGCGTCCACAGATCGGCCCAGCGCCGCGCGGGCACCCGATCCATGGTGGCGATCGGTACGCAAGCACCCAGTTCGGCGGTGAAGCCGTCCAGCAGTGTCGCCAGCCGCCGCAGCGCGGGTTCGGCGAGCAGCGTTTCCACGGTGCGATCCGCGGCCGCCACCAGGTCGTGGTCCACGCCGCGCCATCCGGCGATGGCCAGTTCGCCCAGCCAGGCGCGGGAACCCGCCGCAAGTGGGTTCGGCGCGGCGGCATCCGGCGTGGCCGTCCATTCGGATCGGTTGCGGCCCATTGCCGTATCGGCTTGGTCGAGCAGTGCGTCGTGCACCGCGCCGAGCAAGGCGGCGCGCGCGGCGGCCAGCGCCGACAGCTCATCCGTGCCGATCGCCCCCGTGCTCACTTTCGACACCGCCGCTGCCACCGTCTCGGCCAGCGGCGAACCCGCCATGGCTCCGGCCAGCGCCGCCAGCGCCGCGCTCTGTGGTTCCGAAACCCGGGCCAAGCCGTTGACCAGCGCGGCATCGAAACCGCTCACCGTGTCCATGGCCGCAGCGACGCCTGCGGGCGCCTCAGCCAGCGCGGCCAGTTGTACAGCCTGCATCAGCGACCCACCCCCGCCGGGAACCAGTGCAGTTCCGGAATCGGCGTCGTACTACCCGGCAGCTCCAAGTAGGTCAGATGCCGCAGGAACCGGCTGAACACGGCGGCGGCCGGGGCTGGATCGCGAGTTCCTTCCAGACAGTTCGCGAGCCGGTCGCCCTCGGGGACCTCGACCCGAAGGAACCGCGCCACCCGGTCCTGCCCGTACTGGAGCGCAGCTTCATTGATGAGCGCGTCCAGATGCTTGCAGATCCACCCCTGGTTCAATCCGCCGCATGGCCGATTGTTGTTGGTGCTACAGCTCAGCCCGTGCGTCCCCGCGGTCACCGACGCCACGTACACGCGTGAGATATCGGAGCCACTCGACACCACACCCTGCAGGCGTCCGTCGGCCAGTTCCACGAACGGCACCTTGTTCAGTTTGCGCGGTGCGACGGCGGGGACAACCCGCACGACAGCAGCGCTTTCCCAAGCCGGTTCCTCCGGCGTGGCACTCGGATTCGAGGCCATCGTTCTCCCTCCCGGTCGATCACGATGCGCTCAAGGTATGTGAGGGCACCGACAAGTACCGCCCCGACCAGACCGAACGACGCGAGTATCAGCCAGTGCTTCGTACACTGCCGAGTGGGCGTGACGGGGAAGGATTCGGCCGATCGGTGATGACGAGAAGGGCCAGGTCAACCCGGAATTACTGCATAACGTGTGCGCGTTCTGCCGCTGTATACGTGCGCGTTTTGCCGCTGGTCAGGTGCGTTTATTGTCGAGCTCGGATTCCTTTACCGCAGGCTGACGCCGTCCCGTGCCGAGGTCACTCCCGAGTGAGAGGTGCAGGCCGTATATTCTCAGGAACTTGCTGGTAGGGCCAAGAACGGGGAGGTCGATGATGACCGATATCGATCGGCTCCTCGAAAGGGAGCAGCGTCAGGTCGAGGAGTTCATCCGACTGTATAAAGTTCCAGACCTCGATCTACAGGTGATGATCAACCATCGGTGGAACGTCCAGGATCTTCTCGCGCATATTGTTGCCTGGCATGAGAGTTTCGCACTCAACCTGCGGCTGCTGGCGACAGGAGAGGAGCCGCAGCCGCCACGAGGAACTTTGCGTCAGGTGAACCGAGAAGGTGTTCTCGCGCTTCGCGATCAGAGCGTCGCCCAGCTCATACGACGGCTGCATCGAGCGCAACGTACGGTCGAGGCGCACATCCACGACGAGTCGATCACTCTCATTCCATACCGCAAGCCTGGCACGAGCTACACCCGTGCACAGCATCTCGATGTCGTGTGCGGGCATATCCACGACCACTTCTGGGAGGTTGTCGACATCTACGTCAAGGCCAAGAACTGAGGGCCGAGATGCGCAGTGGCCGAGTCGGTTCAGTCGTCGTACCGCCGCCTGTCGCGTGTATGTTTCGGTTTCCGCTTGTAGTCGCGGCCGGATGGCACCGGACGCGCCGCACTGGAGCGGCGCAGCTCATGCCGCCGCCGCCACGCAACCAGATCCGGGCGTTCCGTCGATTTGCTCGGTGGTGTCGGCATCTCGATCACCTCCTTTCTTTACGCGTGATGGGTGAGGCCAGAGCGTTCTGGCCGCAGTGGCAGCCCTTGCCGTAGTTCGGCGAGGCGGTGCAGAACTGGTCGGCCCGAACTGGCGAACAGTACGCCCGGTCGCTATCTCGGTGGTAGTGAATTTCTCTGATGCGGCATGCCGGAGAAATCCACTACCGAGACGCCGATCCGTCATACCTCCTGTGCCAGCCGCGGCCTGCCCTGACGTACCTGGCCCGCGAACCAGCCGGGCAGCCGCTCGGGGGTGCGGCACGCCGCGATCGGTTCTGCGTCGGGATGCTCGGTCAGGGCGCGCAATGCCTGGCCGCCGAGGAAGCCGGTGGCGAGGATTCGGGTGCGGTGTCGCGTGGTCATCAGGGATCCTCCTCGGAAACCCTGCCGTTCCCGGTGGGGAGGAAAAGGCGGATGTGTTGTGTGCGTTGCATAGCAATACCTTTCGATATGATCGAAAGGTATTGGCGAAGTGGTGCGCTACAACTACCAGCTACGGCCTGATCTGATCGCTGTGGAGGATTTCGCGCCGCGGTTCTTGGCGAAGTCCACGATGGCGTGTAAGGCGGCCGATGCCGCGATCGGTGCGGCGAAGCGTGCGCTGCTCGAGCGTGCCGGGCGGAAGGTGGTTGTGGTTCGGCCCGCGTATACGACGATGACGTGTAGTGCGTGTTTCGCGAGAGCCGAGCGGCTCGCACTGCGCGAACGTGACTTCGCGTGTGCCTGGTGTGGTTATACCGATAGCAGGGACCGCAACGCCGCCAAGACGATCTCGGCTGTGGCAGAACGGGGCCACATCAGTGTCGAGGACGTAAGACAAACGGATCGCCTCCTGCGGGTGTGTGATCAGGTTGCGGTCCGAGCTGGGAATTTCCCGCCTTCAGGCGGGAGAACCGTTGACTTTCGATGGTAAGCCGTTAGTGGACCGAATGGTCCAGTAGTGGTCTGGTGAACGTCCTCGACCAGAGTGCTGAGCCGACTCGGTTGTGGTGGCGGGCACTGACCACGACATACGGAGAGATGGCGTGCGAATGCATCAGGGAGGTCAGGCTGTGCTCTCCCTGCGGGCGGGCCTTGTTATTTGCCGGTCGGTGATTCGCGGGTCGGTAGCGGTGCGAACTGTTGGATGAAACGTAAGGCGATATCGCAGATTTCGCGCCAGCCGGAATCGATGGTCAGTGAGTGGCCGCGACGGGGCATCTCGATGATCTCGGTGATGGCGTACTCGTTGCGCAGCTGTTTCTGGTAGGCGGCATTGGCGATCGCCCAGGGGACGGCGTTGTCCTTCTCTCCGGAGATGATCAGTAGCGGGCCACGTCGTGGACAGGTGCTGTCCACCTTGGTCTCGCTCCACGGATTCAGATTGGCTACGGCCGTCTGGAACAGCGGGGCACCGGGAGCGGGTACGGCGAAGGTCTGGTACAGCTGTTCGGCCTCGTCCTCATCGACTGCATTGGTGAAGGAGAACCGGAACTGTTCGGAGGTGAGTGGCACCGCGCGGTGCCGGTTGGCCGGGTTGCTCAATACCGGTGCGGCCGCTCGCAGGGTGGACGCCGGTAGCGGTAGCACCCCCTGGAACGGCGCCGGTGCGATGGCCACGGTCGCGGCGGACAGCCCGCGCCCGGCGAGGATCTGCGCGACCAGGCCACCGAAGGAATGACCGATGATCACCGGTAGGCGGGGGAGCCTGCCGATCAGTGTCTCCAGGTGTTCGGTGACCTGGCCTACGGTCTTGTCGGCGAGCGGTTCCGGATGTGCCTTCGCCTCGGCGACGGTATCGGGATCGTCGGGCCAGCCGGGGAGTACGGGGATGAACCCGGCGGCGCGGAAGACCTCCGCCCACCGTTCCCAGCTGGACGGCAGCAACCACAGCCCGTGCACGAAGATCGCCGGTGTCCGGTCGGTTCGGGAAGCCTGGTCGATCTGCTGGAGATCGTGTTCACTGAACATCGCCGGTATTCCTTTCGGTGCGACCACTACGCCGGAACGTAGCGCCTGGGCGATGGAGCCGAGCTCTTCGGCGGCGTGCACGTGATGGTGAGTCGCCCTCGTGTCGTGGTTCTCCGCAAAGCCACCATGTCATTGCCGCACCCGAGGTGCAGCGATATGACATCACCGCTGATCAGGTCGATTTCTTGAGTGTGTGGCAATTCTATAGCGAATTATGTGGCCGCACGCTTCCTTTCGGCGAAGATGTTGGCATTGTGCCAATACCCTGCCGGGAATGCTGCCAGGCGCTTACACTTCGGTGCGGTTCAGTGTGGTGGCTGTGGCAAAGATGTGAACATGCCTTACCGCTGATGCCGGAAAGGTATACAGCATGAGCGGTCAAGCCCGGAGGCGGCAGCGGAGCGTGGCCATGGAGGGCTCCGCTCATGCGGGAAAGGGATACAGCATGAGCGGTCAAGCCCGGAGGCGGCAGCGGAGCGTGGCCATGGAGGGCTCCGCTCATGCGGAAAGGGATACAGCATGAACGACGTCGAGACCCCTCCGTTCAAGGACATCTTCAACGGGGCACTGGAAACCACGGTGCCTATCGCGCACAAGATGGGTGTGCAGGCAGTGCAGGTGCGGCCGGGGTTCGCGGCCACCTCGGTGCCCGCTGAGGGCAACGGCAACCACTTCGGTGTGATGTACGCGGGCGTGCTGTTCACCGTCGCCGAAGTCCTCGGCGGTGCGCTTGCGATCGCAAGCTTCGATCTCTCGCTCTTCTATCCGCTGGTGAAGGATCTGCGTATCGGCTTCCGTAAGCCGGCCAAGACGGAAGTGCGGGCGGAAGCGACGTTATCGGAGGAGGAGATCGCGCGGATCACCGCGGAGGCGAGCGCGAACGGCAAGGCCGACTTCGTTTTGCGGGCGGTGGTCACCGACGCCGAGGGCGTGGTGGTCGCCGAGACCGAGGGGCTCTACCAGCTCCGAGCACACGGCAGGTAGCGCCCCTCGTCACCTCATCGGCAGCTCAGGCCTGCGCAGGTGTGCAGTTCGGCGAGTCGTGCGTCCAGTGTGGCAATCGTGTCGGCGTGTTCGGCACGTCCCTCTGGCGTCTTGATCAGGTTCGTCAGCTGATACGGGTCGTTGTGCAGGTCGTAGAGCTCGTATTCGCGGTGCTCGAGCGGCCGTTCGCGTTCGTACCACCGGACGTAGAGGTAACGCTCGTTGCGTACCGCACTCCAGGACGGCATGTCCACGGCGTAGAAGTAGGGTGTTCGGCCCGGAACCTGCTCCTGCCACACACCGTTTTCCCCGGTGTAGCCCGCGCCGCCGTATTCGGCGGTGAAATCGGTGCGCCAGCCGCTGCGGTCACCGGAGAGGGGGCCGGTCAGTGGCCGGCCGTCCATGGTGTCGGGTACGGGAACTCCTGCCCAGGACAGAATGGTCGGTGCCAGGTCGATCGAGAGTGCCATGGCGTCGGTCGAGCCCTTGCCGATACCTGGACCAGCGATGGTCAACGGGACCCGCATCGACTCTTCATAGGGCGACATCTTCTGGGTGAGCCGATGCGCGCCGAGGTTGTATCCGTTGTCCGAGGTAAAGATCAGGTAGGTGTTGTCGAGTTCGCCGGTGCGCGCGAGCGTATCGACGATATCGGCCACCATTTCGTCCAGCGCCAGCAGCGAGCCGATCCTGGCGGTGTAGTCGAGGTTGTTCGTCGCGTCGATGAACGCCCGCCGTTCCTCGGCGGTGTCGATGAGCCAGGTGGGTTTATCGGAGACATCCGCCTCCTGATAGTTGGGGGATTGTGGCGCGGCGGTGGGCTGGGTCTGCGCCAGGTGGCGCGGCGCGGGTGGGATCGGGAAGTGCGGGGCCGTCGGAACGGCGTACCAGAAGAAGGGTTTGCCCGAGTCGGAGGATTCGGTGATGAATTTCGTCGTCTTGTGCCGGATGACGTCGGTCTGATAATCCTCCGGCGCGACACCGTAGTGCACCATGGTGCCGTTTTCGTTCAGGGTGTAGTTGTAACCGGCGTAGAGGAAGCGGTCCACCCCCGCGTTCCAGTCGTCCCAACCCGGTGGAATGTGGGTGGGATCCTCTTCCAGGCCGTTGAGGTACTTGCCCGCCATACCGGTGCGGTATCCAGCATCGTGCAGATAGGTGGCGATGGTGTGCTGCTCGTTGCCGTTCTCGCGGAAGGCGTCGAGGCCACCGACCTCACCCGCGTTGGTGAGCACCCCGGTGTTGTGACCGTACTTTCCGGTCAAGATGGAGGAGCGGGCCGCGCAGCAGATCGGCATGGGGGCGAAGCCCTCGGTGAAATCCATACCGCGGTCACGGATCAGTTGGGCGGTCTGCGGCATTGCCTCCCACACCGGCGTGGCTGTCGCATCCAGATCGTCGGTGAGGATCATCACGATGTTCGGTCGTTGATCCGCGCTGTCCGCCGGTTGGGCGGTCGCCGCCGCGAGACTGGCCGACAAAGCCAGTGCCACCGTCGCGGCGGCCAGCAGAGATCGGCGCAAGGAGCGAGAAGGTCTCAATGCATCATCCTTGGTTCGGTTCGTGCAGTAGATCGCGTCGAACCTAGGGTGTGGTTCTTGCCTTCAGGAACAGCCGCGCCGAATCCTCATAGTCTCCATAGCGGTCTGCCAATGGGATCTCAGTGATCCAGCGCATGGTTTTTGCGGTGACCTCGGTCACATGCAGGAGCGGTAACTGAAATTTGTATATTCGTGGTTTACCGCGAGCTACCAGTGGGAACACTGGGGAGTCCGGAAAACTCTCGACTATCAATTCAGCTGGCTTCGCGTTATTCGACAGTGATATGTAGTTATTCTTCCGCTACCGTGGTCCTCGGCTCGGATACAGTCCGAGACCGAGACCGAGCTCGGATCGTTGAACGCCGGAAACCCTGTCCCGCGATTCGAGTATCCCCGATCTTCCCGGGGGCAGGGGTATGCGGCAGACTTCGCCGATCCGGTGGGCGCGGGCAGGAATCCCTATGTCGAAAAACCGTAAGTTCAGCATGCGTATCCTCGGCTTCACCGCGGCTATCGGTGCTTTCGTCGCCGTTCCGTTCGGCCTGACCACCGCTACCGCTTCCGCGGCGGGGCACGACTGGGACGCCGTCGCGGCGTGTGAGAGCAGTGGTAACTGGAACACTGAAACCGGTAACGGGTTCTCGGGTGGTCTGCAGTTCACTCAGAGCACCTGGGAAGCCAACGGCGGTGCGGGCAGCCCTGCTGCCGCCAGTCGTGAAGAGCAGATCCGCGTGGCGGAGAATGTGCTCGCGACCCAGGGGCCGGGCGCCTGGCCTGTATGTGGCGCATATCTCTGATGTGTCACCGGCGCCTATTCGAATAATCCGGTACGTGTCGGGATATTTATCGACAGCGATACCGCTACCCGTATAGGCGCCTACTCGCTTGATATGCACTTAATATGTAGTCGAATTATTCGAGTGGAATTCGGTGACATTGTCCGATTATTCGGAATAGAACTTTATGCCGGATTCTCCGGTCGGCGGGCCGGGCAACGGTGCTCGGGTCGTCGTATCGGCCGCTCGGAGATCATGCCGCTCGGCGCGGAGTAGCGCTGGGTAGCTTGGGCGATCGCCCGATCGGGAAAATCTTCTGTGCGCCTCGTGTTACGCGGGGTAGGTGCGGGTTTCGGTGGCTTTGACCGCGGCCCATAGCCGCATTCCCGGTCGTATGCGCAGTTCGGCGACGGTGGCCGGGGTGATATCGGCGAGTACGGAAGGCACGCCGTCGAGGCGGATTCGGATGGTATGGGCATGTTGTTCGATTCCGGTGACGGTGACCGGCCAGGTATTACGTGGGCTACCGGTAGGTGGTGTCGGGTGCAGGCCGACCGCGCTCGGTGCGAAGGTGAGGTGCACCGGACCGTGGCCTGGTTCGGCCACGGTGAAGACACCTCCATCAGTGAGGTCGATACAGGTGCCGTTGGCGGTGCCGCGATAGAAGTTGAGGCCGACCAGGTCGGCGACATAACCGGAGCGCGGATGCCGGGCGACCTCAGCGGGCGGGCCCTGCTGAACCACAGTGCCATGCTCGATGATCACCAAGCGGTCGGCGAGCACCATCGCATCGAGCGGATCATGGGTGACCAGCACGGTACGCCCGGTGTAGTCGCCGAGATGGCAGGCGAGATCCGAGCGAACCCGTACTCGCGTGCTCGCATCGAGTGCGGCCAGAGGTTCGTCGAGTAACAGCAGCGCCGGGTCGGTAGCGAGTGCCCTGGCGAGTGCGACCCGCTGCCGCTGGCCACCGGACAGTGCGTGTGGTTTGGCGCCCGCGTGTTCCGTGAGGCCTACCCGGTCCAGCCAGTGCGCGGCATCGGCCCTGGCGGCCGCCCGCCGCTGCCCACGGGCCCGCAAGCCGAACGCGATATTGTCCAGTGCGTTCAAGTGGGCGAACAGTAGATAGTCCTGAAAAACCACGCCGACCCGCCGCCGGTCGGCGGGTACGAATACAGTCGGTGGCGCGTCCAAGATATCGTCGCCGAGCCGGATCTCGCCGCCGGTGAGCGGCGTCAGTCCGGCCAAGGTGCGCAATGCCGTGGTCTTACCCGCCCCATTGGGTCCGAGCAGGGCGATCACCTCGCCGGGAGCCACGGTCAAGGGGATATCGATCCGGAACTGCCCTCGCTGGGCCAGTAGATGCGCGTCCAGGGTCATACGGCACCGCGCATCCAGCGTTCGCGCAATGCGACGAGTACCGCCACCGAAACGCCGAGAAGCAGCAGACTCAATACGATCGCGTCTTCCGGATCGGTCTGCAGGGCCAGGTAGACCGACAAAGGCATGGTGGTGGTCCGGCCGGGGAAGTTGCCCGCGAAGGTGATGGTGGCGCCGAACTCGCCGAGCGCCCGTGCCCAGCACAGCACCGCACCCGCGACGATACCGGGCATAACCGACGGTAGCGTGACTCGTCGGAAGGTCAGCCAGCGCGATGCGCCGAGGGTCGCGGCCGCCTCCTCGAATCGTGGATCCGCCGCGCGCAGCGCACCCTCTACCGAGATCACCAGAAACGGCATCGCCACGAACGCTTCCGCGACCACTACGCCTGCCGTGCTGAACGGCAAGGCGATGCCGAACCATTCGTAGAGATACTGGCCGATCAGCCCGCGGCGGCCGAGCACAAGGAGCAGGGCGACGCCGCCGACCACCGGAGGTAATACCAGCGGAACGGTGACCAGCGCCCGGATGACTCGCTGTCCCGGCACCGCGCCGCGCGCGAGCAGCCAGGCCAGTGGAACGCCCAATACCAGGCAGAGCACTGTCGCCAGGCTTGCGCACAGTAGGGAAAGGCGCAACGCTTGACCGACTTCGGCGGTCAACAGCCGGTCGGGCAGCGTGCGCCATGGCGCACGCAGCAGTAGGCCGAGCAGCGGGACCGTCAGGAATGCCAGTGCGCACATCGCGGGCAGCACCAGAACCAGCGGTCGGCGGCCCAAAGGTGTTCGCCGTGCTGCCGACCGGTTCACGGTGTGTCGAATCCCGCCTCCGCGAATACCGCCCTGGCCTGATCGGACCGCACGAATGCGACGAACGCGGCCGCTGCCGCGGCATTCGGCGCATGGGCCAGCGGCGCCACTGGATAGTCGTTGACCGCGAGGGCGGCCTCGGGAAAGGTGATGCCCTCCACGTGGTCGCCACCCGCTTGCACGTCGGTGCGATAGACCAGGGCGGCATCGACCTCGCCGAGTTCCACTTTGGTCAGCACCGCCTTCACATCGGCCTCGCGAGTATCTGGCTCCGGGCCGATACCTGCCGCCTGGAACACCGTCGCAGCGGCTGTTCCGCACGGCACCTGCTCGGCGCACAATGCGATCCGGAGCTCGGGCCTGCGGAAGTCGGCCAACCCGGTAACCTGCCCTGGGTTGCCTTCCGGCACCACGATCTGCAGCCGGTTGCGTGCGAAGGTGGCCGGTGTGGCGGTGACCTCGCCTTTGTCGATGACCTGCTGCATGTTCTTGCTCGCGGCCGAAGCGAAGACATCCGCGGGGGCGCCTCGGGTGATCTGCTCGGCGAGGGTGGAACTTCCACCGAAGCTGTACACCACCCGTACTCCAGGGTGTGCGGCCTCGAACCGGGTGCGGAGTTCGGTGAACGTCTCGGTCAGTGATGCGGCGGCGAATACCGTGACGGTGCCACCGACCTCACCCGATCCCGTCTTGTACTCCGCAGCGCAGCCCGCTGCCGCGACCAGGACGACTCCGGCAACAGCCGAGATGCTCAGTATTCGCATCATCGTCTTCCCGGTAGCGTCGCTGCCTGGCTGATCCGCATATCCGACATGCACAGCAGTGTATTTCCGTCGCTGGGGGAAGTATGCGGACCGGGTAGGTAGTGCGCGCTGATCAGGCCTGGTTATTACCGGCTAACCGGTCGGGGTACAGGCGTTGGATGGTCAGCGCCGCGGCGAGTAGTCGCGAATCGTGCGGATCGGTGGGATTGACGCCGGTGAGTTCGGCGACCCGGCGCAGGCGGTAGCTGAACGTATTGGGGTGTACATGGATTTCGGCGGCGGCGGCCTTACGATCGGAGCCATGGCGCAGGTGTGCGTCGAGTGCCTCTAGTAAGTGCGGACTGTCCAGAATCGGGGAGATGCGCTCCGCCAGCCGAACACGGGCGATGCCTGGGCGGGTGAGCTGATACTCCAGTAGTAGGTCGTCGAGCCGGTAGACGCCCGTCGGCCTGCCGAGCATCCGGGCGAGTTCGGCGAGCTCGGTGGCTTCCTTCGCGGTCTGTGCGATGACTTCCCTTCGGATGCAAGGATATTCGGCGAGGAATACCGGTACGCCGAAGCGTTCGGTCAGTTCCGCTGCCAGTTCGGAGGCCAGTTGTGCGTGGCGGGTATCGCCGAGTTCGTTCTCGGTGTCGGTCGGTAGCGAGGTGGCCGGTAGCAACGCGATGCCGGTCCAGCCGTCGAAAGTGGCCAGTGTCGTGGTGCCTGCCAGGGTGTCCAATGTGCGCTGCAGGATACGGATGCGGCGTCTGCTGATGAGCGTCGCGACCGTGCTCGGCTGGTCGTCGTGCTGGATGTGGATCGCGAGCACGGTGTAGCGCTCGGCCAGGGTGGTGTCCGCTCGGGCCGCTAGTTCCGAGGCGGGTAAGCCGTGCAACAGCGCCGAGCACAGGGTGCGGCGCGCTTCGCGTTCGGCGTGGTAGATGGACTGTTCGACTTCGGCGTAGGTCTCGACGACGGTGATGTTGATCTGCATCAGCAGATCGAGCAGATGTCTGCCGACGTGGACGAGGTCGTCGAGTTCCGTATGGTTGGCCACTGCCGCGGCCTCCTGTAGCACCGACTGCGCGGAACCGTGGATGGCCTTGATCAGTGCGGGCAGCGGAAACCGATCCTCGGCATGTCGCTCGGCTACCGGGGCGACGAACGTCACGACTTCGGCCTTGGTGAAGCTGCGCTGTTCGGCGATGGCCTGGAGTACCGCGCGGCCGCAGGCATAGATCGCGGGCAGTACCTCGGGGGTGAAGTGACCCTCCGGTAGATCGGCGGCTGGTGGAGTGGTACCGAGTCCCGCGACGAACATGCGCTCGGCGATCTGTGGCCAGCGAGCGAGCAAACGATCGACCAAGGGGGCTTCTCCGGCCACAGCGGACAACGCGACAGACATGAGCTGATTGTTTCCAATCACAGAACTCGCGGCAAGATCATGCGCTCCGTATCAACTATTTTGTCTCGAGTAACAAGACAACTATGGCAATCTTCTCTCTGCAGTGCAGTGACATCAACCTCGCGTGCTCCTCAGTCCGAGGGATGGTAGGCGGGCGAGCACAGTTCTCCTGGCACGCATAGCTGGATACGGCCGGACATCGCTCTGCCGCACTGTCTCTGCTGAATCACTTATGCGGCACGTTTTCCGCTGTCTGTCGGCATATCCGATCGAACCGGTTGTCCGGCAACGGGGAATGTCATACGGTTCTGTGTCTATCGGTGATATCGGGGTGGCGGCATCGTGCGAATGGTGTTGTCCGAGCGGGGGCTTCTTCGAGCGGTGTTGTCACTGCACTGACAGGAGAAAACACGACCACCCAATTGGTAGCCGGGACAGTTCTTTTCCTGTCGCGATATTGATTGGCTGGACTACAGGTACTCGTCGCCGCGTGCGGAGCCGTCGTGCCGGAAGCCACGGTGGTGTCATCGGAAAGGAATGCATCGGATGAGTGCGCAGCCCGAGTGGGATGGCCGCGCGGTGTCTGCGGATCCGCTGTCGTTCTCTCAGCGGCCCATTCCACCGGAAGACGATCCGTTCTACTTTCCACCGCCGGCGATCGCGCACTTGCCCGCAGGTGCGGTCCTCCGTTTCCGTAGAGTGCGGATCGGTTTCTTCGGACTTGTTCCCCAACGTTTTTCGGCGTGGCAGCTGCTCTATCGCACCTGTGATCTCGATGGTGTGCCCGAGGTGGCGGTGACTACTGTGCTGCTGCCATGGGACACCGAGGCAGGGGACACCGAGCCTGCCCGGCAGCGCCCGCTGGTCTCCTTTCATTGCGCGATCGACGCGGTCGCCTCGAAATGCCTGCCCTCCTACGCCTTGCGGCGAGGTGCGCGGGCGATGGGGTCGATTCCGCAGATCGAGCTACCGTTGATCGTCAATGCTCTGGCCAAGGGCTGGGCGGTATCGGTCCCGGATCACGGGGGAACTGCCGGGCGGTTCGGGGTCGCCAGGGAGCCGGGGTATCGAGCGCTCGATGCCGTTCGTGCCTGTCTCGCTTTCGCCCCACTCGGGCTGACGGCGACAGCGCCTATCGCGCTGTGGGGTTATTCGGGTGGTGGATTGGCCACGGCCTGGGCGGCGGAAATGGCCGCCGAGTACGCACCCGAGCTGAATATCGTCGGTGCGGTCGCCGGGTCGCCGGTCGGCAATCCGGCCGCGGCGTTCGTTCGGCTCAACGGCACGGTGTTCGCTGGATTCGCCGCCGTTTTCACCGCGGGGCTGCGACGCGGGTATCCGGAACTGGATCGTCTGCTGCGTGCGCAGCTGGACGCCAGGTACCTGGGTTGGCTGGCAGTGGCCGAGACAACCGCGACGTTCCCGCTCCTGTACCGCTTCTCCCGGCGCGATATCGGCAAACACAGCCGAGCCGGTCTCGGCGCCCTGCTCGACCACCCGGTGTTGCGGCGCGTTCTCGACGACATCCATCCCGGCCATCAGGCTCCCGCCATGCCCATGTTGGTGGTGCAGGGTGTGTACGACGAGGTGATCGCGGTCGAGGATATCGATGCCCACGTCGCGCGCTATGTCGAAGCAGGCGGCCATGTGCGCTATCTGCGTGATCGGTTCAGCACCCATCTGCTGCTGCAATTCCTGGCGCTGCCGGTCATGATCGACTGGCTCGCGGCACGCTTCGATGGTCACGAATTGCCCCCGGCAGGCACCGAAACGGTATGGTCGCTTGCTTTCGTCAAAGCGGCGCTGCCCGGCCATCTGCGCTCCTGCGCTCTGCTCGTCCGAATGGGGTTCGGTCTGCCCATTCGCGTATCCCGCCCTCTGGTAACGCCGGATTCCGGCCTGCGCCGCAGATCCCTTCTTTCGGTGGCGCGCACGCTGTTGTCCTGATTCGTTCTGCTGCGGATACGGTGCGGTCCACGGATGGCCGTATTGGTTGCTGTAAATTGACTAATCCCCTGATAGGTATCGCTGACTTCATCTATCAGCAGTTCAGGGTAGAATTATTATGGCGTACTCTCGTTTGCTGAACGGATAACTTGGTATTTCTCTCTATCGTGCCGACCCCGGATCCGAGAACCGGAGGTGCGACGAATCGAGGTCCGTGGACGGGCTGGAGAGGACGTGCGCGTGACCGATCGGACACCCGAGAGTTTTCCGCTGCGACGTTCCGTGGCAGCCTCCGCTATGGGCAATGCCACCGAGTGGTTCGATTACGGTGTCTACGCCGCCACCGCGACCTATCTCACCCACGCCTTCTTTCCCGGCGCATTGGGCACGCTCGGCACCATGCTCGGATTCGCCGTCTCGTTCGTGCTCCGGCCGCTCGGCGGGATGGTGTGGGGGCCGCTCGGCGACCGGATCGGCCGCAAGGCCGTATTGGCCGCCACGATTCTGCTCATGGCCGCCGCCACCGGCGCTATCGGCCTGCTGCCGACGCATGCGAGCGCCGGTGTGCTCGCGCCGATCCTGCTCATTGTTCTCCGGGTGGTGCAAGGGTTCTCGGCCGGTGGTGAATACGGTGGCGCCGCAACGTATCTGGCCGAGTGCGCAGATGACCGTAAACGGGGGTTCATCGGCAGCTTCCTGGAGTTCGGCACGCTCGCAGGCTTTGTCGGCGGTTCCGCGACAGTGCTGGTTTGCCAACTCGCGCTCGGTTCAGCGGGTATGGACGAGTGGGGCTGGCGCATTCCATTCCTGATGGCCGTCCCGCTCGGTGCGATCGGCTGGTATCTGCGCGGGAAGCTGGACGAGAGCCCCGTATTCAGCGAAGTCGCCGAACGGGAGCGCCCACCGGGTGGCCTGCGCGCGCTGTCGACCACCTATCGGCGGGAACTGCTCACTCTCGCGGGGCTGGTTGTCGCGCTCAATGTGGTGAACTACACCTTATTGACTTACCAGCCCACCTATCTGCAGAACACGATCGGCATGGGTGAGTCGGCCACCACCGCGATGATGTTGACAGGGCAGTTGGCGATGATGCTGGTGCTGCCGTTTTTCGGCCGGTTGTCCGACCGGGTCGGACGCCGTCCGCTGTGGTTGTTCTCGCTGGTGAGTCTCGCGGTGCTCGCGGTGCCGATGTACTGGTTGATGGGCCGGGGTACCGCGTGGGCGATCATCGGCTTCATTGTGCTCGGTCTGTGCTATGTACCGCAGCTGTCCACCATCAGCTCCACTTTTCCCGCTATCTTCCCGACCCATGTCCGTTACGCGGGCTTCGCCTTGGCCTACAACATCTCCACCGCTGTCTTCGGTGGCACCGCGCCGTTGGTCAACGAGGCTGTGATCGAAGCGACCGGCTGGGCTCTGTTCCCCGCCGTCTACATGGTCGGCGCCGCTTTGATCGGCCTGGTCGCCTGGAACTTCCTGCGTGAAACGGCGGGAACTTCCCTGCGCGGTACCGCGGTCCCGGATGCGGGCGAGCTGTCCCGAAGTTTCTCGCTCATTCCTTGGCGGAATGCTCCGCTCGCGGATGGACCCTCCCGGTAGTCCGATTGTGCTCACCGCGGGACGTTTTATTCAGTTGAACCGAATGGTGGAAAGCATCTTCCGGGTGAGAGTCTCCGGATCGGCATCAGTAGCCAGCGCCGAATTGCGCAGGGCCCCTTCGCGCCACAGCGCGGCGAAGCCGTGTGCCAGTGACCACGCGGCCAGTTGTGTCGCCTGACGGTATGTTGTGCTGCGCCCTGGCTGGATCGCCGAGACGCCGGAGCGTAGCGCGATACTCGAACGTTCCCGCGCTGCCCGCAGTGTGGGGTCGTCGGGGTGCAGTAGCTCGCTGCGGAACATCACGTCGAAGTGTCCGGGATGTTGCTGGGCGAAGAGAACATAGGCCACCGCGACCTCTCGGAAGTCTCCGGTGGCTTGCTCGAGCCGTTCGGCCAGAAGTTCGAAGCCCTCAGCGGCCAGTGCGGTGAGCAGGCCGGCTCGATCGCCGAAGTGGTGCGCGGGCGCGGCATGCGAGACGCCCGCTCGCCGAGCCACATTGCGCAACGAGAGGGCGTTGACCCCGTTGTCGGCGATCTGCTCGGCGGCCACGGTCAGGAGTGTTGCGCGGAGATCGCCGTGGTGATAGCTGTCCTTCGCCATATGTCGATGGTGACCGATTATCTAGACATTGACAAGTTCAAGGGGCGAGCTTAATCTTTCCGCTGTCAAGATTAGCGTGCGATTTGCAGGAGTCTCGATGGCACCGCTGGTTGTTCTCGTCGTTGTCACCGCAATCGCCCGGCTTATCGGCGGGCTCGGCGTCGACCTGCTCGATTCGTGGGCGCACGCCACCGCCCTCGGGCTGGCTGCCATGTTTGTTCTCACGGCGAGCGCGCATTTCGTTCAGCCGCGCCGCGCTGCCCTCATCGCTATGGTCCCACCACGGTTGCCTAATCCGCCCGCACTGGTGACGCTGACCGGTGTGCTGGAGCTGGTGGGTGCGGTCGGCTTGCTCATCCCAGCGACCACCGACCTGGCCGCGGCCTGTCTGATCGCGCTACTGGCGGTGATGTTCCCGGCGAATATCCGCGCCGCTCGCGCCGACCTGGGTATCAAGACGATGCCCCTGCCGCTGCGGGCGCTTGTGCAAGTCGTCTTCATCGCGGCCTGCACGGTCGTCCTCCTCGGCTGAGCATCATGAACGGCCCGCTCATGTACTGGAATGTCATGTGTGAGCGGGCTGTTGGCCACACAAGAGTTCAGCGTGCGCACAGTGCCTTCGCGATGGCGCGGCACAGGAGTGGCCGCGCTGGATCGTCGGTCCGATTCGCCGGAACAGTTCGTCGGCGTCGTCGCTGATTACCGTTCTTGCCGCGAGGAATGAGCGTCCGGCATGCGGTGGGGGCGACAAGGCGATGGCATAGCCGGAGCGGTCGGTGCGTAGGATCTTCTTTTCGACTCCGTCGTGGTGCCCGCCGGTTTGTTGCCGCGCAAGCGCGACACGGGTGTTGCGCAACGGTTCGGTATCGCCAGAGGCGATACCGTGAACAAAGAACATGCTCGCGTATATCAGCTCGTAACCCTTGATGAGCAGGAGAACGTGATGACTGATCTGCAACCGTTCTATCAGCAAGTACAGGCACATTACGATCTGTCCAACGAGTTCTACGAACTGTTTCTCGACCCATCGATGACCTACAGTTGCGCCTACTTCGAGCGTATGGATATGACCTTGGAGCAAGCGCAGCGCGCCAAGATCGATTTGGCGCTGGGGAAACTCGATCTATGGCCGGGAATGACTCTGCTCGATGTCGGGTGCGGATGGGGTTCCACGATGCTGCGCGCCGTCACGGAGTACGGGGTCAAGGTCATCGGGCTCACGCTCAGCAGTAAGCAGTACGACTATGTCCAAGAGCTGATCGACCGGGAAAATCTCACTGGTGTCGAGGTCAGGCAGCAGGGCTGGGAGGAATACGACGACGATGCCGACCGGATCGTGAGTATCGGTGCGTTCGAGCACTTCCGGCGGGAGCGCTACTCGGCGTTCTTCGAGTGGTGTCGCCGTGTACTGCCATCGGACGGCCGGATGCTCTTGCACACCATCATCGGCTACACGCTCAAAGACATGCACCGCATGAATGTTCCGGTCAGTCGTGACGACGCGCTGTTCCAAATTTTCATCAAACGGGAGATCTTCCCCGGCGGGCAGCTGCCGCATCTCGCCGAGATCACCCGGCTGGCCGGAAAAGCTGGGCTCGGTACGGAGCGTATCCAGCAGCTGCGCCCGCATTACGCGCGCACACTCGATTGCTGGGCCGCGGCACTGCGGTCACATCGCGCGGAGGCGATCGCCCTGGCGTCCGAGGAAGTCTACGACCGCTATCAGAAGTATCTGACCGGTTGTGCTGAGCAATTCCGCGCAGGCCGTATCAATGTCGTGCAGTTCACCATGGTGAAGTGAGCGCGGGAGGAGCGATAGGAGCGTTCATGCGCACGGAGGAACGCTCGAGTGCCCGGCTCCGATAGCAAACCTGCCAGACACCTGGCCCAACGAGATCGCCGGTGGGCCAGGTGGGAAAACCCTATCGTGCCCGTGCTGTCAGTGGCGATACCGGTCGGTGCGTGCCTGGTGTTGTCATTGGCTCGTCGCGTCGCGATACCCCTGGTATGAAAGGTGCCAGACACATCAACAGTGCAGGACGCTCGGTGCGGTGCGGTCGTCGATGTGCGCGATTGTGTACCGATGACGGGCTTGTCTCCGTGCTCGCCGCCAACCACACGTTGCTGCATTGGCGAGCTATGCGAACGCTCGGTGACCGCGGGTTGGCGGAACAAGCAGTACAGGAAACGTTGCTGCGCGCTTGGCGTTCGTGCGCGAAATTCGACGAGACCAGGGGTTCGGTCCGGACCTGGCTATTGGCGATCGAGCGCAATATTCTCCACGATCTGATCCGGGCCAGCGTCGCGCGACCGGGGGATTCCGGCTGGGATGAGATCGGCGAACTCGCCGACCCCCGCCACGCCCACCCCGATTTTTCCGATGGTCTGGTCGACGGTTTGCTGGTGACCCAGCTACTCGAAGCGCTCCCTGTCGCACAGCAGGCGGCTGTGCGCGAGGTGATCCTCCGAGGACGTGCCTATCAGGAGGTTGCCGATGATTTCGGTGTTCCGGTCGGTACCGTGAAGACCCGGGTTCACTACGGCTTGCAATCTTTGCGCAAACTTCCGCAGTGCGCCTGACGGAACTGTGCCGCTGATGCTGGCACACTGCAGTAGCTCCCCTTGCTGTGCTGAGACGCGTGTTGTCGAGGTCGACTGACTATCGAGTGTGGTGTCACAAGTGGGAAGGGAGGGGCGCTCCGCCTCCCGGGGTGCCGACCGCATATGAAGCCGAGCATCAGCAAAGTTGTTCTCTGTATCGTCGTCACGGTCGTAGTAGCCGGGATGCTGTCCGGAGCGTTCCCGGTTACCGCGCGGGCGGTACCGGGTGCGTTGGACGCGCCGCGCACACTCGCGGGCAAGACCGTATTCCTCGATCCGGGACATCAGGGGCCGAACCACACCGAAGACCTGTCCAGACCGGTCAGCGATGGCCGAGGTGGCACCAAGGCATGCCAGACCACCGGCATGACCACGCGCAACGGTGTGCCGGAACACACCGTGACCTGGAGTGTCGCCCAGCTGGCCAAGGTCGCGCTCGAAGGTCTCGGCGCGCATGTCGTGCTGAGCCGCCGAGACGACTCGGGCTGGGGTGGCTGTATCGACGACCGGGCGCGGGCGGCGAGCCGGTCGCATGCTGATGTCGCTGTGAGCATCCATGCCGACGGTGCGCCCGCGCAGTATCACGGTTTCCATCTGATCGTTCCGGAGCTGCCCATCCCGAATGCATCTATCGATCGAGCGCAGTCCGGATCAGGACGCGCCGCATCGAAGGCAGTGCGCGATGCGTATCGGAAAGCCGGTTTCGTCTCGGCGAACTACGGCGGTGTGGTGGACGGGCTGCAGATCCGTAGGGATATCGCCGGGCCTGCGCTGACCACGGTTCCCGTCGTTTTCCTCGAGATGGGCAATGGCGCCGACCCCGCGGACGCGGCGCTGTTGGAAACACCAGAAGGGCAGCTCCACCATGCGATCGCGCTGACAACCGGATTGGTCGGTTACCTGCTCGGCACCTCGCCGCCGGATCGGTCCACAGCGCAGACCAGCCCGCAACCGGGAACCACCTCCGGTGGCTCGGCGGTGCGGCGGAGCAGTCCGCAGGCTGACCCGGGGGCATCGCTGCTTCCTGGGACGCCACCGGGGACGGTTCCGGCCGAACCGCAGGCGCGGGATGTGCCGGTAACGCAAGAGCCGCCGAGCGCACCGGATGCGCAAGCGGAAACCGGGACACTCGCGGAGTTGCTGGAACCGCTGGCGACAATGCTCGGTGTGGACAGCGCCACTTTCACCACGGAGCTGATCGACTTCCTCTACACCCTGGCGAGCATGCTGCTCGCCCCAAGGGAATAGCAAGGATTGGTAGGAATAGCCAGGAACAGCGGCAACGCCTCGCGAACCACATACGTTCGTCACTATCGGCGCCACCTGCGAGGGCGGTATCCGGATACCGGATGGGTGGTACAGCGCAGTAGGGTGAGCGGAATGTCCGACCGGATTCCTGTTGTTCTCGTCGCGGGATTTCTCGGTGCTGGGAAGACCACAATGCTCAACCACCTGCTGCGGGACAATCGGGGAACCAGAATCGGGGTGGTTGTCAACGACTTCGGTGCGATCAACATCGACTCGATGCTGGTTGCCGGGCAGGTCGATGCCATGGTCTCACTCGGCAACGGCTGCGTATGTTGCGCGGTCGACGTCACCGAGCTCGACGAATTGTTCACTCGGCTCACCCAGCCGCGCGTCGGGATCGATGTGATCGTTGTGGAGGCCAGCGGACTGGCCGAACCGCGCAATCTCATCCGGATGGTCATCGGCAGCGACAACCCGCGCATCCGCTACGGCGGATTGATCGAAGTGGTCGATGCCGAGCAGTTCCCGGCGAGCAGTGCGCGCCATCCGGAGCTGATCACGCATGTGCGACTGGCCGATCTGGTGGTGGTGAACAAAGCCGACCGGGTAGCGTCGGAACAGCTGGCCCGGCTGCGCGCGGATATCGGCGCGTTGGTCGGCCCGGTGCCGGTGTATACGACCACGCACGGGCGGATGGATCCCGGGCTGCTGTTCGATCAGCCGGTGCGCGGAATACGTCGAGTACCAGAGCAATTGAGCTTCGATGATCTGCTCATCGAACAGGATCACGACGAAGCCGGGCACCGCCATCTGCACGATGATTACCTCAGCGTCTCGTTCCGCAGCGAACAGGCACTGGATCCGCGCAAACTGATCGGATTTCTGGAGGATCCTCCGCCAGGGCTGTTGCGGGCCAAGGGGTTCGTCGCTTTCGGTGTCGCGAACGAACACCGGAAGTTCGTCGTACATATGGTCGGCCGCCATATCGTCTTCGAACCGGGCAGCTGGTCGCGGGGGGAACACCGTGGCACCTCTGTGGTGCTCATCGGGGTCGGTCTGCACGCGGAGACCACGCTGGCCCGGTTACGCGATACCGTGCACGATGCTGCCGATCCGCTCGATCCGTCGAGCATGCTCAGCGTCTGGCGCTATACGCCGCAGTGAGCGCGGGGGTGGATGTGCCGGTGGCGATCCCTGCCGGGACAGCTCATCCGCAGGCATTCACCCATTCGGACAGACCGTCGGCGAACACTTGCCGTTTCCAGATCGGAACCTCGTGCTTGATCCGATCCACCAATTCCGCGCAGGCCGCGAAGGCCTCGGCGCGGTGAGCCGCTGACACCGCGACGACGATCGCGTAATCGCCGATGGTGAGCGCGCCGACCCGGTGCACCGCGGCCACCGGTAGGCCGTGCGCGGTGGCGAGTTCCGCGCAGACGGTGCGCAGGAAGCGTTCGGCTTGCGGATGCGCGGAGTACTCCAGGGCGGAAACCGCCTGTCCACCATCATGGTCACGGACTTTTCCGGTGAATACCACGGTCGCGCCGTAGTGCGGCCCGGTCACCGCGGCTTCGACCTCGGCCGGGTCGAGTGGCTGATCGCTGATTCGAGCGAGCTGGACCATGGTTTCAGTTGTCGCCATGATCGCTACCTCCGGCTACCTGGGTGAGTAGATGATCGAGCAGCGGTTCCAGTGCCGCGATGCCATCTTCGACGCCACCCGGTGATCCGGGCAAGTTCACGATCACCGAACGGCCCGCGAGCCCGGCCACCCCGCGGCTCAGGGCGGCAAGCGGAAATTTCGCGGTGCCGCGCTGCCTGATCACCTCGGCCACGCCGGGCAGTTCGCGATCCAGTACGGCAAGGGTTGCTTCCGGGGTCGCGTCAGTGGGGGAGGGGCCGGTCCCGCCGGTACTGATCACCAGCGCAGGCTCGAAGCGCAGGGCATCGGACAGGCCGAGCACGATTTCCGCATCCGCGTAGATCAGTGGACCTCGCACCGAGAATCCCAGTCCGGCAAGCCATTCGGCGAGGATGGGTCCGGTGGTATCGGTGCGCGTGCCCGCCGCGGCACCAGTGGAGGCGACCAACACCACGGCCGAGCGCTCGGCCCGGCCGAGTTCCGGCTCGGCCGAAGGCATGGATGCTTGTGCGGCACCGGCCGAGTGGTCTTCGCCTGCACGGTGCGCCGAGACCCGCTGTTCGGTGTCTGCCTCGCGTGTCCAGTGTCCGCGTTTGCCGCCTTCTTTGGTGAGTAATCGCACCCCGGTGAGTGTTGCCGCCGGGTCGACCGCCTTCACCATATCGTGCAGGGTGAGACCGGCGACGGCGACCGCGGTGAGCGCCTCCATTTCGACACCGGTCGGCCCCTTGGTCTTTACCGTGGCCTCGATGGTGATCGCGGTGCCGGTGAAGCCGAATTCGATCCGGACCGAGGAAAGCGCCAGCTGATGACACAGTGGGATGAGTTCAGCGGTCTTCTTCGCGCCGCCGATACCTGCGATGCGCGCGGTGGACAGTACGTCTGCCTTCGGCAGATCATCGGCGCGCACCAACCCGACCACCTCGGCTGTTGTGCGCAATTCACCTGCTGCGACCGCGATCCGGGTGGTGTCGTTTTTCGTGCTCACATCGACCATGCGGGCGCGACCTTCACGATCGACATGGGACAATTCACTCATAGTGACCACACTCGCACAGATGTGCCCACCGGCAGTGCGGTGACCTCGGCGGGCACATCGATCAGCGCATCGGCCCAGGCCATACCTGCCACCAGATGCGAGCCGGGGCCGGATACCACTTCGACAGCCTCGGGTGGCCGGTGCGCCGCAGGCGCTTCTCCCGAGCGGGCATGGAGCAGTTTGCCGCGCAGGAACTGCCGCTTCCCCGCCGGGGAATGCGATACGGCGGTGCGTAACGGAAGCTCGTAGCAGTCCACCTCGGACAGTCCGGCGAGGCGCCGCAGGATCGGGCGGGCGAATACCTCGAACGACACCATTGTGCTCACCGGGTTGCCGGGGAAACTGAGTATCGGTACCCCGGCTACCACAGTGAGGCCCTGCGGGCCGCCCGGCTGCATCGCCACCGAGCCGAACTGTCCGCCGAGCGGCTCGAGCACATGTTTGACCACTTCGAAATCGCCTTTGGACACGCCACCGGAGGTGAACACCACATCAGCGGTTCCAGTGGCGGCGGACAACAGCGCGAGAAAACGCGCCGGATCGTCGGTGCTGTGCGCGACCGAGACGACATCGACCCGGTTCGCGGTGAGCGCGGCGGCCAAAGCGATCCCGTTGGAATCGTAGATCTGCCCTGGGTGCAGGGTGTTTCCCGCGGCCACCAGTTCGTCACCGGTGGTGATGACCGCGGCGCGGACCGCGCGGAACACCGGCACCGTCGACAGGCCGACCGCGGCGAGGGCCGCGATATGCCGCGGCGCAAGGGCGGTTCCCGCACCGATGAGCAGATCACCGGCTCGGATATCGGTGCCTGGTTCGCGCACGAATTCGCCTGCCCGGTAGCGCCGGTGGATGGTCACCGCCGAGTCGGCGGCGTTGGTGTCTTCCACCGGGACCACGCAGTCCGCGCCGAGCGGGAGCGGGGCGCCGGTCATCACCTTCATCGCCGCCCCCCGCGGTAGCGGTGGGGGACTCGCGGCGCCCGCGGCGACCACACCGGCCAGCGGCAGGGTGACCGGCGTATCCGCGACCGCCTCGGCGTGCACCGCGTACCCGTCCATCGCGGAGTTCCGGAACACCGGCAGATCGATCGGCGACCGGATGTCTTCGGCCAGCTTGCTGCCGAGTGCCCGCGGTAGCGCGACGGACTCGACCGTGCGTGCGGCCAGCGGCCGTAGCAGTTGCTCGATGCTGTCCTGGTAATCGTCGACGGGCCTGGCCGAGATGCTCGCGGGCCGAGGTTTCATGCGAGTCAGCCTAGCGTCCTCTCCCCGGAACTCATTGTTTCCACCGCCACCGCATCACCCCCGAATTCGGTCCGGTGAGTTGTTGCCAGGTCGTGGCCACCGCGGAGCGTCGGCTCACTCTTCTGGCTGGGTCACGGTGAGCTTCCGGATGGGTCCGGCGGATTCACGGATTCGGAGAAGGCGGTCATAATGGGCAAGTGACTCGGGTAGAGATGGGGATTCCCGCTGTGCGTTCCGGGCGTCCTTCGCTCGAAGGTCGCCCCGACACTCCGTTCCTGCTGGATCGCTTCGGGCGCGTCGCTCGGGATCTGCGTGTCTCCATTACCGAGAAGTGCTCGCTGCGCTGCACCTATTGCATGCCGGAGGAGGGGCTGCCTGAGATTCCCAGGGACGAACTGCTCACGGCCGACGAGATCGTCAGATTGGTGCGGCTCGCGGTGCGCGAGCTCGGGGTGCGTGAAGTCCGTTTCACCGGGGGCGAGCCATTGCTCCGCCGCGATCTGGAACACATCATCGCGGGCTGTCATGCTCAGGTACCGCATATCCCGCTGGCCATGACGACCAATGGCGTCGGGCTCGCACATCGGGTCCGTGCGCTCGCCGCCGCCGGTCTGCATCGGGTGAACGTATCGCTGGACACGGTGGACCGTGCTGGTTTCGCACGGTTGACCCGGCGCGACCGCCTCGAGTCCGTGCTCGCCGGTATCCGCGCCGCCAGGGATGCCGGGCTGGCTCCGGTCAAGGTCAACGCGGTGCTGATGCGCCCAACTCTTTCCGGTGCGCCGGAGCTGTTGCGGTGGTGCCTGGACCAGGGCTGTGAGCTGCGGTTCATCGAGGAGATGCCGCTCGATGCCGATCACGAGTGGGCCCGTGACAATATGGTCACCGCCGCCGAATTGCTCGAGGTGCTCGGCGCCGGGTTCGAGCTCACCGCGGTGGGGCGGGCCGATCCGGCGGCGCCCGCGGAGCGCTGGCTGGTCGATGGAGGACCGGGCACCGTCGGCATCATCGCGACGGTGACCCGCAAGTTCTGTGACACCTGCGATCGCACCAGGCTCACCGCGGATGGCATGCTACGTTCCTGCTTGTTCAGCGATCAGGAGTTCGATCTACGCCAGGCGCTGCGCTCCGGCGCGGACGATGAAGAGCTCGCGACCCTTTGGCGTGGCGCGATGTGGAACAAGTGGGCGGGCCATGGCATCGACGCCGAAGGCTTCGTCCCCCCGGAGCGGACGATGGGAGCTATCGGTGGTTGAGATCCGCTATTTCGCCGCGATCGCCGACGCGGTCGGCAAGGCAGGTGAGACTCTCGACCTCCCGGCAGGCGCCACGGTGGCTGATCTGCGTACCGCGTTGTCGGCCGCTTACGGCCGGGACGTGGACAAGATGCTCTCGGTATGCGCCTATTTGATCGGTGACGAACTCACCCGTGACTCCGAGGTCACGCTGAGCGCCAGGGTGGATGTCCTTCCACCGTTCGCGGGCGGATGAACCGCGCGCGAACGGGTCGAGCGCGCTAGGACCGCCACCAGGTGTCCAGTGGCGTCGCCGGGACGGTGCGCTTGTGCCGGGTGCGTGAGTAGATGGTTTCGATCTCGGTGGCGACTTCCGCGGTGACCTCCCGGCCCTCCAGATAATCGTCGATCTCGGTGTAGCGCAGGCCGAGCGCCTCTTCGTCGGGTAGGGCGGGACGGTCGTCCTCCAGATCCGCGGTGGGGATCTTGGACCAGATACTGGCCGGGGCACCGAGCTCCTGCAGCAGTGCCGCGCCTTGGCGCTTGGTGAGCCCGGTGAGCGGGGTCAGGTCGACACCGCCGTCACCGTATTTGGTGAAGAAACCGGTGACCGCCTCCGCCGCGTGGTCGGTGCCGACCACCAGCAGGTTCTCCTGCCCGGCCAGCGCGTACTGCAAGACCATGCGTTCACGTGCCTTGATATTGCCGCGCACGAAGTCACGCAGCGTATCCACCTGCAATGCGGCCGCCGCCTCCGCGGCCGCCGCGTTCGCGCTGGGGCGCACGTTCACCACGACCTGGCGGTCGGGCCGGATGAAGTCCAGTGCGATCCGCGCATCGGCCTCATCTGCCTGTACCCCGTAGGGCAGCCGGACGGCGAGGAATATCGCCTCCTTTCCGGCTGCGCGCAGCTCTTCGACCGCGAGCTGGCAGAGCCTTCCGGTGAGCGCGCTGTCCTGCCCACCGCTGATACCGAGGACGAATCCCCGTGCCGGAGTGGCGTTCAGATAGTCCACGAGAAAATCGATCCGGCGCCGTACCTCGACCTTCGGCTCGATCGTCGGCTGGACGCCCAGCTCCTTGATGATCTGTTCGCGCACATTCCGCATGGCGCCGGAGTCTACTGGTGATGCCGGAGAGCGCGGTGCGGAAAACTGGCCGAGGCCACTCGCGCCGAACCGGCAGCCGTGTAAGCTCCCTCTCCGGCCCCTGAGGTCGCCCGCCTCGGGAGGTGGCGGGCTCCATACCCATCAGTTCGTTTGCTGAAAGTTAGCTGTGTCGTGGATTTGTGATCTGGGGCACTGTTCTGCCTGGGGGTGGATCGAGTGTCCTGGTACTTCTTTCGCTGAAATTTCATCGATGTGACTCGCTACATGTCGTGTTGGATGAATCTGTCCGCCACTAGGTGTAGTGTCTCCGGTACTGGAAGACAGCGAGGGGTAGAGCTCGGCGCAAGTCTGCCGACCAGAGCATTCGAGTCCGGGTCCAGGAGTTTGCGCAGCATGCCTCAGGTCGTGCGTCGCATGGGATCACCGGCTGTGGATCAGGCACTAGGAGAGAGGGACATCATGACCGTCACCGTGTACACCAAGCCTGCGTGTGTCCAATGCAACGCCACCTACAAGGCGCTCGACAAAGCCGGAGTGGACTACGAGGTCATCGATATCTCCCAGAACGACGAGGCGCGTGATTACGTCATGGCCCTCGGGTATCTACAGGCACCGGTCGTGGTGGCCGGGGAGGACCACTGGTCCGGTTTCCGGCCCGACCGCATCAAGTCGCTCGCGACCGTGGCGGCGTGACCGCTTCCGGCTCGTCCGCGGGACGAGTCCGGCCGGTCCGACGCGAGCGCCGCTGAGCGGAGGGAGCCGATCATGCCGGAGACAGCGGCGCTGGTCTACTTCTCCAGCGCCTCGGAGAACACCCATCGCTTCGTCGAGAAACTGGGTCTCCCCGCGACTCGAATACCACTGCACACCGCGGACTCCTTGCGCGCCGACCGGCCGTATGTGCTGATCGTCCCGACCTATGGGGGCGGTCGGCACGTGCTGGGTGGCACCCGCTCCGAGAAGGACTTCCTGCCACGGCAGGTCGCCAAGTTCCTCAACGACCCGGACAACCGCGACCTGCTGCGCGGTGTCATCGCGGCCGGAAATACGAACTTCGGTGAGACCTACTGCTATGCGGGCGAGCTGATCGCACGCAAATGCGCAGTGCCGTACCTGTATCGCTTCGAACTCATGGGAACTGCTGAGGACGTCGAGCGCGTCCGAGAGGGATTGGGATTGTTTTGGCAACAGCAACGACAGCACCGGCCGGAAAAACAGCTCGCTTAGAGCAAGCTCCGGTTCGCGGCGCCGAAGCGGGTGAGGCGTTGGACTACCACGCCCTCAACGCGATGCTGAACCTGTACGGTCCGAACGGCGAGATCCAGTTCGACAAGGACCGGGAGGCCGCCCATCAGTACTTCCTCCAGCATGTCAACCAGAACACCGTCTTCTTCCACAATCTGGACGAGAAGCTGGACTATCTGATCAGCGAGAACTACTACGAGCCCGAGGTACTCGAACAGTACAGCCGCGCGTTCATCAAGAAGCTGTTCAAGCAGGCATACGCCAAGAAGTTCCGGTTCCCGACCTTCCTCGGTGCATTCAAGTACTACACCTCCTACACGCTGAAGACCTTCGACGGCAAGCGCTACCTGGAGCGGTTCGAAGACCGGGTGTGTATGGTCGCGCTCACCCTCGCCGCGGGCGACGAGGTACTGGCGGCCCAGCTGGTCGACGAGATCATCGACGGCCGGTTCCAGCCGGCCACCCCGACCTTCCTGAACTCGGGCAAGAAGCAGCGCGGTGAGCCGGTGTCTTGTTTCCTCCTTCGCATGGAGGACAACATGGAGTCCATCGGGCGCTCGATCAACTCCGCGCTACAGCTGTCCAAACGCGGTGGCGGCGTCGCCTTGCTGCTCAGCAATATCCGCGAGCACGGCGCGCCGATCAAGAAGATCGAGAACCAGAGCTCGGGCGTCATCCCGATTATGAAACTGCTGGAGGACTCGTTCTCTTACGCCAACCAGCTCGGCGCGCGCCAAGGCGCGGGCGCGGTCTACCTGCACGCGCACCATCCGGACATCTACCGGTTCCTGGACACCAAACGGGAGAACGCGGACGAGAAGATCCGCATCAAGACCCTCTCGCTGGGTGTGGTGATCCCGGACATCACCTTCGAACTGGCCAAGAAGAACGAGGACATGTACCTGTTCTCGCCCTACGACGTGGAACGCATCTACGGTAAGCCGTTCGCCGATATCGACGTCACCGCGAAATACCACGAGATGGTCGACGATAAGCGCATCCGCAAATCGAAGATCAAAGCGCGGGAGTTCTTCCAGACCATCGCCGAGCTGCAGTTCGAGTCCGGCTACCCGTACATCATGTTCGAAGACACGGTGAACCGGGCCAACCCGATCGCGGGCAAGATCACGCACTCCAATCTGTGCTCGGAGATCCTGCAGGTGTCCACACCATCGGAGTACAACGCCGACCTGTCCTACGCCAAGGTAGGCAAGGACATCTCCTGCAACCTCGGCTCACTGAACATCGCGAAGACGATGGACTCACCCGACTTCGCCCAGACCATCGAGGTATCCATCCGAGCGCTGACCGCGGTATCGGACCAAACCCACATCTACTCGGTGCCGTCCATCGAACAGGGCAACAACTCCTCGCACGCCATCGGCCTCGGACAGATGAACCTGCACGGCTACCTGGCACGTGAGCGGATCCACTACGGGTCCGAAGAGGGCATCGACTTCACCAATATCTACTTCTACGCCGTTGTCTACCACGCGATCCGGGCATCCAACCGGATCGCGATCGAGCGTGGCCGCTACTTCGGCGGCTTCCCCGAATCGAAGTACGCCAGCGGCGAATACTTCGACAAGTACACCGATCAGGTGTGGGAGCCGAAGACGGATCGAGTCCGGCAACTGTTCGCCGACGCGGGTGTGCACATCCCGACTCAGGACGACTGGCGCGAGCTGAAAGCCTCGGTCATGGCACACGGTATCTACAACCAGAACTTGCAGGCAGTGCCGCCGACCGGATCGATCTCCTACATCAACCACTCCACCAGCTCCATCCACCCGGTGGCGTCGAAGATCGAAATCCGCAAGGAAGGCAAGATCGGGCGCGTCTACTACCCGGCGCCCTATATGACCAACGACAACCTCGAATACTACGAGGATGCCTACGAAATCGGTTATGAGAAGATCGTCGACACTTATGCCGCGGCCACTCAGCATGTGGACCAGGGGCTGTCGCTGACGCTGTTCTTCAAGGACTCCGCCACCACCCGCGATCTCAACCGTGCCCAGATCTACGCCTGGCGTAAGGGGATCAAGACCCTCTACTACATCCGGCTGCGTCAAATGGCTTTGGAGGGAACCGAAGTCGAGGGTTGCGTGTCCTGCATGCTGTAGCTGTGTTTTTGGCCGCGCGGGCGCGGCGGGTTCGCGGCCCTTGGAGTCTCGCGGCCGAGTGATCGAGACTTGCGCCTTCGGCGCATGCGCTTCGATCACTCGGCCGCGAGACGGCCGCGAACGGTCGCTCGTAAGACTCGCTCCGGTGGGGTGGGGTTGTGGTGTTCGGGGGATATTTGGTGATTGTGGTTTTTTCGGTTGTGGCGCGAGTGTGCTGTGCTGGGGCGGGTTTCCTCGGTTCGTGTTCGGTTGATCGGTCTCGGTTGAGTGAACGTGATACAGGCGGTTCGTATTTTTACTGTGACGGGGATTTCATGGTGCCGGAACCAGTTTCGGGCCACTCGGGTCCGGGATGAGTACCGTCTGGGGGGTAAGTTCGGAGAGGTGTTTCGTACTCAGAAATTTTTG
Organism: Nocardia spongicola; assembly: GCF_047200775.1. Classification (NCBI taxonomy): domain Bacteria; kingdom Bacillati; phylum Actinomycetota; class Actinomycetes; order Mycobacteriales; family Nocardiaceae; genus Nocardia; species Nocardia spongicola. The sequence continues at coordinate 490,149 of NZ_JBJZOO010000003.1, forward strand.
ATCGAAGGGCCAGCTTACAGCCTGTACTGGTTTGTCGTCCGCGAAGAAGAGGTATAGGCCCCCTGGCACATGATCATCATCGATGGCTAGTGGTTCGGGCCAGTTCTTCCAGCAAATCTGATTTTTGTTGGTCTGTGTTTGCTCGTAAAGCTTTTCGGAATTTGTTGGCAAGAACACGTCGAACATGCGATCCCAGTTGTCATCCCAGCCGGCTGCTCGAGTGACTTCACCGAGTGTGACTGGGGCCGAACCCTGCGCTGCCGTGCGTGCCGCCTCATCGAAATCTGTAGCAGAGCCGAGCGGTTCCTCTTTGCTTCTGAAGTTGAAAATATTTGTTTCACAGGGTTCTGCGTCCGGTTGATTTGCGAAGCAGCCGCTCAGCATTGGCACCATTGCGGCAGTGACGATGAGGGACTTGATTTTCATATCTCTTTCACCGCTTCCCGGGTAGTGGTACGCCGACTCCGGACTGGATTTTGGTTTGTCCGGGTTGAACCGCGTTGCTCCACGTAACTTGCGGAGTGGTGTGTTCGTCCGGAGCGGTGAGCACGATTGCTCTACCATTCTGAATAGCTTCAGCAATTTTGGTTTGCAGCTGCTCTGGGGTGGCGTCAGGGTTTTTCTGGGCAATTGTTCTGCCGAGTTCGTTGTTATATAGATCAATCGCTTCTCGGGAGGGTGGATTGCCGCCGGATTTTTCGTGTGCGATCGTGTAGTTTTGAGTCCACTCTTCTCCGAATTTCTGTGTCATCAATGCATTCCAGTAAGCATGGCGAAATGCGTCACCGTGGCCATCGGAGAGCATTGCTCGCTGATTTTCCTGGTCGACCCAGGAGTACTGGTCTGTGGCAGCTTGCACTGCTTGGGTCTTGATGTCGTAGAACTCTATGAGCCCGTATACGCCGTGTCGGGCGACAAGCTGTTCCAAAGCGTCGGCTTCTTCGCGAGGGAGCGAGCCGACCTCGAAATTCGGATTGAAGGCGCGCACGGCGCCGAGGAGCCAGCCGCTGGGCCACAGTACCGTCTCGTTTGTCGCGTCGGTTTGATAGTCGGTCAAGATCTTCGCGAGATCTGGATCGGCCGGTATGGCGATCAGAGCTTCACGGGCGGAGTGCGGCACCTGTTCGAGCAGGCTCTGCACGGTGGCCTCGAGGGTGAGGTCTGCTTCTTGAATAAGGTTCAGAGCACCGCGTAGTCCACCGGTGAATTCGGCTTCGGTGAGCTCTTTATGAGCGATCGCGGTACCCGGCGCCCACCAATACTTCTTCGCCCACTCCACGTTGGATTTCCGGGACATCACTTCGCCGTTGTCTTTGTAGAAGAGGTCCCATTCGGAGTTTTCGACCTCCTTGATGAGCTTACGGATCAGCTTGATCTCGCCTTCGAAGAACGCGGCGGCGCGGGCGTACGCACCTGACATCTCCTGATAGATGTCGACGGTGATCAGCGCGTTCTTGCGGTCGCCCTGAGACCGCTGACGCGCTGAATCGCCTGCTGTGCTGTCGAAGTACGGCTGCGAGTCGCCGACCGCGCGTGCTGCAAGGTCGACCTCCTCTTCGATCTCCGTGGCGATGCGAGAAAGGGCTGTGGCCGTTTCCCTGGCCGGGGTGAGATCCCAGTCCAGCACCATCGACATCAATAACGGTTTCGCTTCGGTCATCTCGGCCCCATCCGATGGAGCTCATCTGCCCGCTGCCGGTCCTGTTCTTCGTACTCCGTGGCTGCTCGGTTCAATGCATCCGCGAGCCCGGACATCCGAGCGGCATGGAACTTCAGCACCTCGTCGAGAGCTTTCATCGTCTCCTGGGCCCGGGTGATCGCGAACGATTCTGGTGCCTGCTTACGGGCCTCATCGCGGGCGGGGACCGCCACTGGTACCTTGCTCGCGATGGTTTCCGACCGCCCGCGCACCTGCTCGGCGAGTTCGCGAATTCTTATCGGATCGACTTCGAACATCGTGCTGCCTCAGATGACATACTCGTGGCCACCGGCAGGCCCATGACCTGCCTCTCCGTGCCGCCGGTTCGGCGGGGCGAACGACCAGGGCTGTCTGGTCGTCGGTTCCGAAGGCCGTAACACGCTGTTCTCCGGCTGCGGATCGTGGGGCCGAGTGTTTCCGTAGGAGCTTTCCCGCGTCGATTCCGTGAAGATACGTTCTGCTTCGGCCTCGGCATTCTGATGCGCGACCCGATGCCGATCGGCGATGAGCGCGGCCAACCGGTCCGCACCGTTTTCGAACGCATAGGGCGAAAGCCATAGGTCGGTGATGGCTCCACGGGTATCGGTCTCTATGTAGACGGTCCCGTCGGTGGACCGCGCCTGCCCTCGTACCCGTTCGGTTGCCTTGTTGATCCGCGTGATTCGTGCGGCCAGCTCTTCGGTGTCCTCGGCCATAGCCCCCTCACCCCTCATCCGTCTCTGCGAGAACAGTAGCAAGGCTGTGTTTTTGGCCGCGCGGGCGCGGCGGGTTCGCGGCCCTTGGAGTCTC